>NZ_JCAFUL010000001.1:0-436949 GCF_059371315.1 Stenotrophomonas sp. YJH_SMC_8
TGTGGAACCACCCGATCCCATCCCGAACTCGGAAGTGAAACGCAGCTGCGCCGATGGTAGTGTGGCTCAAGCCATGCGAGAGTAGGTCATCGCCAGGGTTTACACCCAAAACCCCGCTGCTCACGCAGCGGGGTTTTTCTTTGAGCGCGGGAAACGCCGGTAGTGCCGGCCGCTGGCCGGCAACCCCGGTAGATCCACGCCATGCGTGGATGCTCCCCTCAAGGAACCAAGGTGCCAACCAAGGTTGGCACGCACCACTGGCGGTGCGCACAAAAAAAGCGGCGCCCCGTGGGGCGCCGCTTGAACCTCAACGATAGGGCTCGCCCTTACTTGGCCGAAGCCTTGTCCTTCATCATCGCGTCGCGGGCCGCCTTGAACGGGTTGCCCTCATACCAGTTCGGCCAACGATCGCCACCGGCCAGTTCCTTGCCGACGCCGTACATCAACTGCAGGTCTTCGACGGTACCGTCCAGCTTCCAGGTGGACGCATCGAACTCGTCCTTCGGGCCGTGGTAACGGTTGGCACCGTAATCCGCCGCAGCCTTGCGGCCGGCGTCCACGCCACCCTCGCGCAGGTCCTCGCCACCATCGGCGTACAGGGCCGGCACGCCGGCCTTGGCGAAGTTGAAGTGGTCCGAACGGAAGTAGAAGCCGCTCTGCACCGAGGTCTCACCGTGCAGCGTACGGTCCTGGGCCGCAGCCAGCGGCTTGAGGATGTCCTCCAGTTCCGAGCTGCCGAAGCCGGTGACGGTCACGTCCTTGGCGCGGCCAGCCACCGACATCGCATCGATGTTGATCACACCGGCGATCTTGTCCAGCGGGAAGGTCGGATGGGAGACGTAGTACTTCGAACCCAGCAGGCCGGACTCTTCCAGGGTCACCGCCAGGAACACCACCGAACGTTCCGGCTTCGGATCCTGGTGGGCCATGGCTTCGGCCACCTCAAGGATGCCGGCCACGCCGGTCGCGTTGTCGACTGCGCCGTTGTAGATGTTGTCGCCGGTTTCACCCTCGTGCTTGCCCAGGTGGTCCCAGTGCGCCATGTACAGCACGGCCTCGTCGGCACGCTTGCTGCCCGGCAGCACGCCCACCACGTTGCGCGACTGCTTCTGCGCGATCTGGCTCTTCAGGTCGACCGCGGCGGTGGCCTTCAGCGGCACCGGCTTGAAGCCGCGCTTGCTCGCATCCTTGTAAGCCTGCGCCAGGTCCAGGCCGGCACCGGCAAACAGCGCCTTGGCCGCGTCGGCACTCAGCCAGCCCTGCACCGGAATACGGGCTTCCGGGTCATCCTTGGCCGGCAGGTCGTACTGCGGGCCGGCCCAGGAGTTCTTCACCACGTCCCAGCCATAGGAGGCACCGGCGGTGTCATGCACGATCAGCGCCGCGGCGGCGCCCTTGCGGGCGGCCTCCTCGAACTTGTACGTCCAGCGGCCGTAGTAGGTCATGCGCTTGCCGTCGAACAGCTTCGCGTCGTCGACGTGGAAGCCCGGATCGTTGACGAACATCACGACCGTCTTGCCCTTCCAGTCCTGGCCGGCATAGTCGTTCCACTTCTGCTCCGGCGCATCGACACCGTAGCCGACGAACACCAGGTCGCTGGCATCGACCTTCACCTCGGCCTGGCCGGTACGGGTGCCGACCACCATGTCGGTGCCGAACTTCAGCTCGGTGGTCTTGCCACCCTGGGTGATCTTCAACACGGTCGATGCGTCGGCCGTGGTCTCGGTCATCGGCACGTCCTGGAACCAGCTGTCACCGTTGCCCGGCTGCAGGCCGATGCGCTGCATCTGGTCGCGGATGTAGTTGACCGTCAGTTCCTCGCCCTTGCTGCCCGGGGCGCGGCCTTCGAATTCATCCGAGGCCAGGGTCTTGACCATCTCGGCGAAGTCGCCGGCGTTGATCTCCGGGGAGAACTGATGAGCCGCCGGCTTCGCGGCAGCGGTGTCGGTGGCCGGTGCAGGCGCGGCGGCCGGCGTGTCTTCGCCTTTGCAGGCACTGAGCGCGGCCGCGGCGGCCAGGCACAGGAGGAGTTTGCGGGGCATCGTCGATTCCTGGAAAACAAAGGGCGGCCGCACGTCGTGCACGGCCGGTATCAGCGAGTATCACCGAACCGGGCGGTCCGGTGCGCTCAGTCCGCCGGGGCGGTTTCGGTGTCGAACGGGATCGGCTCGGCGCCGGTGACGGGTCCGATGCGGGCGGTGCGGTGCACGTACAGCACCACCTCGCGTTCGAACTGGAGGGGGCCGTTGACCACGGCATTCGGGCCGACGATCACACGCGGCTTGCGGCTGGCGGTGAGCGAGACGCTGAAGTTCGGCTTGCGCACGTGCACACCGCCGTTGACCTGGGAACCGATGCCGACGGTGATGTCACCGTTGACGGTCTCCACATCCTTGCCGACGCGGCTTTCGACCAGGCCGATGCCACCGTTCACGGTCTCGACGCCGCCTTCGATCTGGCTGCCGCGATCGGTGAAGATGCTGCCGTTGACGGTGCTGACGCTGCCGTGTGCAATCACCTCGCGGCCCAGGCGTACCCCGCCGTTGACCGTTTCAATCTTGCCAGTACGTGCACGGTCGGCCACCTTGACCCCGCCGTTGACGGTGTCGATGCTGCCGGTCTCGACGCCTTCACCAACCCGGATGCCGCCGTTGACGGTATCCAGCTTGCCGTAGCGCTGGCCAGGTTCGGCGCTGATGCTGCCGTTGACCTTGCTGATGTTGTCCTGGGCACCGGCCGGGCCGGCAACGAACAGGACGCCCAACAACAGCGGAATGGAAAGAGTTTTCATGGGACCTCGATGGATGTGCGGCTGGCAGGCCGCGTGCGGAGATGTCACCATTCCCCGGTACCCCCTGCAACTGCCTGAAGTCACTGGAAAGCCCTTGCGCAACAACGCCTTCCCATCACGCCGACATCACATCGCCGCTGCCCGCGGCGGGCGCTGCCTGCTGTTGGGGCTGGCCATCGCCTTGGCGCTGCCACTACAGGGCGCCGCGCAGACCACCCGCGAGACCGAGCGCAAGCTGCAGAAGCTGCGCACCGAGCTGAAAGGCGTGGCGCAGGAGCGGCGGCAGATTGAAGGCCAGCGTGGCCAGGCGTCGCAGCAGTTGCGCGAGGCCGACGAGAAGGTGGCCCGGACCGGCCGTGCACTTGCGCAGACGGAAACCGCGCTGCGCGAGCAGGGCCGCGCCCTGGCCGAAGCCGAACAGCGCCGCAACACCCTGCAGACCAACCTGGCCCAGCAGCACCGCGAACTGGCCGGGCTGTTGCGCGCGGCGTATCAGCTTGGCAACCACGCACCGCTGAAGCTGCTGCTGTCGCAGGACACGGTGGCCGATGCCAACCGCGCCCTGGCCTACCATCGCTACCTGCAGCGCGAGCGCGCACAGCGCATCACCACGCTGACCGCCGACCTGAAGGAACTGGAAGCGGTGCAGGCGCAGATCGCCGAGCGCAAGCAGAAGCTGCAGGGAGCGCAGCAGGACCAGAAGCAGCAGGCAGCCGCCCTGGAAGCCGACCGCCGCGATCGCGCAAAGACGGTGGCCTCGCTGGACGAACGCTTCAAGGACCAGCGCGAGAAGGAACAGGCACTGGGCCAGGACGCCAAGGCACTGGAAACGCTGCTGGCCAACCTGCGTGCCGCCGCGGCCCGGGCCGAAGCCGAGCGCCGCGCCGCCGCGCGTCGAGCAGCCGCTGAAAAGGCCGCTGCCGAGCGTGCCGCACGCCAGGCCGCCGCGCAGGGCCGTCCGCCACCGCCGCCCACCAAGGTCCCGCCTGCCGTGGCCTCTGCGCCGGCGCCGAAGGTGGGTGGCCTGGGCTGGCCGTTGTCGGGCAACCTGTTGGCCCGCTACGGCGGAAAGCTGCCCGACGGCCGCACCAGCAGTGGTGTGTTGATCGGCGCGCCCGCCGGCAGCACCGTCACCGCCGTGGCCGACGGCACCGTGGTGTTCTCCGACTGGATGACCGGCTACGGCATGATCCTGATCGTCGATCACGGCAACGGCTACATGAGCCTGTACGCGCACAACGACACCCTGCTGAAGGATGCGGGTGCCCGGGTCAGCCGCGGCGATGCGGTGGCCAAGGTCGGCAACTCGGGTGGGCAGGGCGTCACCGCGCTGTATTTCGAGCTGCGTCGTGGTGGGCAGCCGGTCAACCCGGACAGCTGGCTGCAGCGGCGCTGAATCCGGCATCGCCGCGTGCGGGTCGGATTCAACGGGAATTTAGCTGTGCTTCGCGCATAATCGGTGCATGTGCCTTGGGCACGATGCCAACGTCGACAGGAGTGATCCATGCGCGCAGCCCGTACCGCCACCCTCTTGCTGGCCCTGTTGCCGGCGCTGTCCTGGGCGCAGCAGACCGCGCCCGCCCCGAGCCAGGAAACCAGCGGGCAGGCAGCGAACAGCGAGGAGGCGGTGACCTCGAAGGTGCCGCTGGAGGACATCCGCCGCTTCGTGGCGGTGTACAACGCGGTGCGTGCCGCTTATGTCGACCCGGTTGATGACAAGAAGCTGATGCAGTCGGCGGTGCGCGGCCTGCTGCTCGACCTCGACCCGCACAGCACCTATTTCAACAAGGAAGACGCGCAGGCCTTCGACGAGCAGGCCAACGGCGCCTACGAAGGCATCGGCGTGGAGCTGCAGCAGCAGCCCGACAACGCCAGCATGAAGGTGATCTCGCCGATCGACGACACGCCGGCGGCCAAGGCCGGCATCCTCGCCGGTGACCTGATCATCGCTATCGACGGCAAGCCGATCAGCGCCATTGATGCGAGCGAACCGTTGCGTGGCCCGGCCGGCAGCAAGGTGGTGCTGACCATCGTGCGTGCGGGCAAGCCGAAGCCGTTCGACGTCAGCCTCACCCGCCAGACCATCCGCGTGACCAGCGTGCGCAGCCGCCTGCTTGAGCCGGGCTATGGCTACATCCGCCTGAGCACCTTCCAGGCCGACACCGGGTCGGACTTCCAGAAGCACGTGCAGCAGCTGCAGAAGCAGTCCGGTGGCCAGCTCAAGGGCCTGGTGCTGGATCTGCGCAGCAATCCGGGTGGACTGCTGACCGCCGCCGTGCAGGTGGCCGACGATCTTCTCGACAAGGGCAACATCGTCAGCACCCGCGGCCGCATCAGCATCAGCGATGCACGGTTCGATGCGACCCCGGGCGACCTGCTGAAGGGCGCGCCGGTGGTGGTGCTGGTCGATGCCGGTTCGGCCAGTGCCTCGGAAGTGCTGGCCGGCGCGCTGCGCGACAACAAGCGCGCGCGCGTGGTCGGCAGCCGCACCTTCGGCAAGGGCTCGGTGCAGACCGTGCTGCCGCTGGACAACGGTGACTCGGTGAAGCTGACCACCGCGCGTTACTACACGCCCAGTGGCAAGTCGATCCAGGCCACCGGCATCGTGCCGGAGGTCGAATTCAAGCCTGCCGCGCGCCCCGAAGATGACGCGTTGCCGGCCAGCCTGAGCGATTACAGCGAAGCGACCCTGCCGGGGCATCTGCGTGGTGACGACGAAGGCACCGAGGGCTACCACGCCGGCGCGGTACTGCCGGGCGACGGCCCGATCAACGACGCGCTGGCCGAACTGAAGAATCCCGGTTCGGTGGCTGCACGGTTGAAGGCCGAAGCGGCGAAGGCAGATGCCGCCAAGGCCGCGAAGGCCGCTGCGGCGAAGCCGGAAGCAAAGGCCGAGCCGAAGCCGGAAGCAAAGCCGGAAGCAAAGGCCGAGCCGAAGCCGGAAGCAAAGCCGGAAGCAAAGCCGGAAGCAAAGCCGGAAGCAAAGCCGGCACCCGCGCCGGCCAAGCCCTGACGGTAGCGCCGGGCCATGCCCGGCGTCGGCTCAAGGGCGGAAGAAGAAAACAAATGCCGGCCAGCGGCCGGCACGACCGGGGCGGTCAGAACCCGTGCCGCTTGCGCAGCCGGCGCGCGATCGCCGCACGAACATAGACCCCGTACACCAGGCCAAACACGAAGCCGCCGATGTGGGCCCACCAGGCCACCATGCCGAAGCTCGGGCCGATATGGGCGAACACCACCTGCAGCGCGGCCCATACGCCGATCAGCAGGTAGGCCGGGGCCCGCACGAACTCCAGGAACAGGCCGAGCGGGATCACCACGCCCAGCCGCGCCCCCGGGAACAGGGCCAGGTAGGCGCCGATCAGTGCCGAGACCGCGCCACTGGCACCGATGATGATCTGGTCCGGGCTGCCCATGGTGTAGATGGCCACCAGGTTGGACACCGCGCCGCCGACCAGGAACAGCAGCAGCAACCGCCATGGGCCCAGCACGCGCTCGGCGGGCAGGCCGAAGATCAGCAGGAAGACCAGGTTGCCCAGCAGATGCGACCAGTCCGCGTGCAGGAACAGGGCGGTGAACAGGCGCAGCACGCTGCCGTCCTGCAGCGTCGCCCACCAGTCGAGCGGGTGGGTCAGGCCGGTGGACAGGGCGCCCCAGTCCAGCCAGAGGCTGCCGCGGGCATCGTCCGGGCGCGAGATCGACCACAGGAACGCCAGCCACAGTGCCGCAAAAAGCACGGGCGTGGCCCAGCGCAGGGCCGCCTTCTTGCGCGACGGGAGGGAGACGAACATGGCACTAGCCTAGCGTGCGGGCGCTTGCGACGGGGATTGTCCTGTTCAGCTTTTGAGACGAAAAAACCGCCTGCGCCGTTATTGTTTCATTAACGGCTCTGGGTAATACTCGCATACGGCGTCGTATGTCGGGAGGGGAATCCGGCGCGCTTCGACGGGCCCCCGGGCCTGGCGGGCGCAGGCGCACTCAGAGCACCATCACCGCTTACCGGAGAGAGAACTACGATGCAAACCGCTTCCACCATTGCCCGTCTGACCCTGCTGGCCGTCGGCGTTGCCGGTGCGCTGGCCGCCGCCGACGCCAACGCCGCCGCCTTCCAGCTGAAGGAAAACAGCGCCAAGGGCCTCGGCCGCGCGTTCGCCGGCTCCACCTCCGCCGAAGGCGACGCCTCGGTCATCGCCACCAACCCGGCCTCGATGCGCCTGCTCGACGGCACCATGCTGCAGGGCGACGTCAGCGCCATCAGCTTCGGCGCCAAGTTCCGTGGCAAGGGCCAGTACGGTAACGGCGCTCCGATTTCCGGCGGCAACGGCGGCGACGCCGGCATGATCGCCCCGGTCCCGGCGGCGTACTTCCACCTGCCGTTCGGCGAGAAGGAGAACATGCACTTCGGCGCCTCGCTGACCGTGCCGTTCGGCTTCAAGACCGAATACGACCGTGACTGGGTCGGCCGCTACAACGGCGTCAAGACCGAGCTGCAGGCGATCGACCTGGGCGTGGCGTTCTCCTACGACGTCAACCCGTACCTGTCGTTCGGTGCGTCGGTGTTCGCCGAGCGCCTGAACGTCGACCTGACCAGCGCCGTCGATACCGGCACCGCGATCAACGCCACCGCCCAGCGCACCGCTGCGGCGCGTGTCCTGGCTGCCGGTGGCACTGCAGCCCAGGCTGCAGCCGCTTCGCAGGCCGCAGCACGCCAGGCCGCCCAGCTCGGCTTCTCGCCGGGCACCGCCGATGGCTACCTGCGCATCAAGGGCGACGAAGTGTCGGTCGGCTACACCCTGGGCATGACTGTCAGCCCGGTGGAAGGCACCAACATCGCCTTCAGCTACCGCTCGAAGGTCGAGCACAAGATCACCGACGGCAAGGCTGACTTCACCATCCCGCAGAACGCTGCCGCCTTCCTGGCCACGGCCGCCCCGGGCACCTTCATCGACAGCAACGGCCGCGCCACCATCACCCTGCCGGCCAGCGCCACCATGAGCGTCTCGCACCGCGTGAACGACCAGTGGAAGATCATGGCCGACGTTTCGCGCACCGCGTGGAGCAAGTTCGACCAGGTCACCGTCGACTATGACTCCAACCAGCCGGACAGCGTGCTGCCGTTCCACTACCGTGACACCACCTTCGCGTCGATCGGTACCGAGTACCGCATGAACGACAAGCTGACGCTGCGCGGCGGCCTGGCCTACGACCAGACCCCGACCACCGACGCCCACCGTGACGTGCGCGTGCCGGACACCACCCGCAAGTGGCTGTCGCTGGGCCTGACCTACGCGGCTTCGGAGAAGATGGAATACAGCGTGGGCTACACCCACCTGTTCACCAAGGATCCGGACATCACCTCGACCTCGGCCACGGCCAACACCGTGATCGGCAAGTACAAGGTCAGCGGCGACGTGCTGGCGGCTTCGATGCAGTACAAGTTCTGATTCGGGCGATTGCCTGAAGCAGTACACGGAAGGCCCCGCGCAAGCGGGGCTTTCTTTTTTGTGGGCTTCGGGCCATCCACGCATGGCGTGGATCTACCGGCAGACACGCGTAGCGCGCGGATCGATGACAATAGCGCCATGAACCTGTCCGACCCGAACTTCCAGCTGGAGCTGGCTGCCAACATCGCCGTCGCCGGCTCGATCCTGCTGGCCGGCCGCAACAACGTGCACACCTGGTGGCTGGGCATCGTGGGCTGCGCGCTGTTCGCCGCGGTGTTCGAGCGTTCGCACCTGTATGCGGACATGGTGCTGCAGTTCTTCTTCATCGCCATCAGCGTGCTGGGCTGGTGGCAGTGGCTGCGCGGCGATCATGGTGCGCCGCTGCCGATTACTTCATTGCGGCCGCGCGCCTGGGCCTGGCTGGCGCCGCTGGCGGTGGTGGCCACCTTCGGCTACGGCTGGATGCTGACCCGCCTGACCAGCGCCTACGCGCCGTACATCGATTCGGCGGTGCTGGTACTGAGCGTGATCGCGCAGATCCTGATGATGCGCCGCAAGCTGGAATCGTGGTGGGTGTGGCTGCTGGTGAATACCGTGGCGGTGCCGCTGTACTACAGCCGAGGCCTGCACCTGACCTCGATCCTCTACATCGGTTTCTGGATCAACGCGCTTGTCGCCCTGCGCCACTGGCGGCATCTGATGCGGACCGAGGCCAGAGCAGCCGATGCCGCTGCCTGAGCGCGTTGCGCGGGGCCTGGTGGTGGGCAAGTTCTGCCCGCTGCACCTCGGTCACGAACGACTGATCGAATTTGCCGCCACACGCTGCACGCAGCTGCTGGTGATTGGCTGGTCGCAGCCGGGCTTCCCAGGGTACAGCGCCGCGCGTCGTGAGCGCTGGCTGCGAGCGCGATTCCCGCAGGCCACGGTGGCAGTGCTCGATGATGCGCGACTGGCGGCATTGTGCGCCCAGCAGGGGGTGCCGGTTCGCAGGCTGCCGCAGGACAGCGACAACGTGCAGGTGCAGCGCGCATTCACGGCCTGGCTGTGCCTGAACCTCTTCGGAGAGGCAGTGCAGGCGGTGTACACCGGTGAGGACTATGGCGATGGCTTCGCGCAGGCGCTGTCGGCGCACTTCGACGCGCCGGTGCGCCACGAACGGCTGGAGCGCACGCGTGATGTCGGCCAGGCCAGTGGCACCCAGTTACGTGCTGACCCACATGCGTGCCGCGAGGGCCTTTCACCGGAGGTGTACGCCGGATACGTGCAGCGAATAGCCTTCATCGGCGGCGAGTCCAGCGGAAAGACAACCCTCGCGCGGAGGCTGGCCGAACGCCTGCACACCGCCTGGGTACCGGAGTTCGGCCGCACGCTGTGGGAGCAGCAAGGTGGCGAACTGCTACCAGAGGATCTGCTGCACATCGCAATGACACAGCCGCGGCACGAAGATGAGGCCGCACGGCGCGCGCAGCGCTGGCTGTTCTGCGATACCACGCCGCTGGTGACGCTGGGTTACAGCGGATGGATGTTCGGTACCGCACCGGAACCGCTGCTGCAGGCCGCGCGACGAAGGTACGACCTGTTGTTCCTTTGTGCACCGGATATTCCCTTTGACCAGGACGGCACCCGCGTGGGCGAGGCGTTCCGGGCGCAGCAGCATGCGTGGTATCTGCAGCAGTTGCAGGTAGCAGGTGTCGCGTATGTGTTGCTGGAAGGCGATCTGGAGACGCGCATCGCGCGTGTGCAGAGCGAGCTGGCGAAGCGGGCAGACAACCGGTTCAGTGTGGCGGCATGATCGTCGCCGGGCACGGCCCGGCGCTACCGGTAAACCACAAAAAACCCCGCTTTCGCGGGGTTTTTCGTTTACCGCAGCAACCGGGTGATCAGTCGCCCAGGGTCAGCAGCGAGGCGTTGCCACCAGCGGCGGTGGTGTTCACCGTCACCGTCTTCTCGGTGGCGAAGCGCAGCAGGTAGTGCGGGCCACCGGCCTTCGGACCTGTGCCGGACAGGCCCTGGCCGCCGAACGGCTGCACGCCGACCACCGCACCGATCTGGTTGCGGTTGACGTAGACGTTGCCGACGTGGACGCCGTTGCTGATGCGGTCGACGGTCTCGTCGATGCGCGAATGCACGCCCAGGGTCAGGCCGTAGCCGGTGGCGTTGATCTGGTCGATCACCGCATCGAGCTGGTCGCCCTTCCAGCGGATCACGTGCAGCACCGGCCCGAAGATTTCCTTGTGCAGCTGGCCCAGGTCCTTCAGTTCATACGCGCGCGGTGCGAAGAAGGTGCCGTTGGCCGCTTCGGTGGAGAGCTCGGCGGCGGCGATCAGGCGTGCTTCGCGGTCCATGCGCGCGGCGTGGTCCTGCAGGATCTTCAGCGCATCGGCGTCGATCACCGGGCCGACGTCGGTGGACAGCAGGCCCGGGTTGCCGACCTTCAGTTCCTTCATCGCGCCGGCCAGCATGGTCATCACCTTGTCGGCGATGTCGTCCTGCACGAACAGCACGCGCGCGGCCGAGCAGCGCTGGCCGGCGGAGGTGAAGGCCGAACCGATCGCGTCCTTGACCAGCTGTTCCGGCAGCGCCGAGGAGTCGGCGATGAAGGCGTTCTGGCCGCCGGTCTCGGCGATCAGTACGCCAATGGCGGCATCACGTGCGGCCATCGCGCGGTTGATCGCACGGGCGGTGTCGGTGGAACCGGTGAAGGCGACGCCGGCCACACGCGGGTCGGCGGTCAGCGCGGCGCCGACGGTGGCGCCGTCGCCCGGCAGGTACTGCACCACCTCGGCCGGAACGCCAGCGTCGTGCAGCAGCTTCACCGCGTAGTAGCCGATCAGGTTGGTCTGCTCGGCCGGCTTGGCGATGACGCTGTTGCCGGCGGCGAGTGCAGCGGCCACCTGGCCCAGGAAGATCGCCAGCGGGAAGTTCCACGGGCTGATGCAGACGAACACGCCGCGGCCGTGCAGCTGCAGTTCGTTGGATTCACCGGTCGGGCTCGGCAGCTTCTCGGCGTGGCTGAACTGCTCGCGCGCCTGCTTGGCGTAGTAGCGAAGGAAGTCCACCGCTTCGCGCACTTCGGCGATGCTGTCGGGCAGGCTCTTGCCGGCTTCCTTCACGCACAGCGCCATGAATTCCGGCATGCGTGCTTCCAGCTGGTCGGCGGCGTGCTCGAGGATGGCGGCGCGGCTGGCGGCCGGGGTGCGGTTCCAGGCCGGCTGCGCGGCCACGGCATTGGCCAGGGCCTTCTGCACGGTGGCGGCGTCGGCGGCCAGCCACTGGCCGACCACTTCGCGGGTGTCGGCCGGGTTGGTCACCGGCAGCGCGGCGCCGGCCGGGTTGGCACCCGGTACCAGCGGAGCGGCCTGCCAGGGCTTCACGGCGGCGTTGATCTGCTCGGCCAGGGCGCGCAGTTCGTTGTCGTTGGCGAGGTTGGCGCCCATGGAGTTCTTCCTGTCGTGGTTCTGGCTGCGCAGCAGGTCAACCGGCAGCGGGATCTTGGGATGCGGAATCGATGCGAACGAGGCGACCATCTCGACCGGATCGCGGATCAGGTCAGCGATCGGCACGCGCTCGTCGGTGATGCGGTTGACGAAGCTGGAGTTGGCGCCGTTTTCCAGCAGGCGGCGCACCAGGTACGGCAGCAGGTCTTCATGCGAACCGACCGGCGCATACACGCGGCAGGGCAGGCCCAGGCGGTCGGCCGGCACCACTTCGGCGTACAGGTCGTCACCCATGCCGTGCAGCTTCTGGTGCTCGTACACGCCGCCGTTGGCGATGCTGCGCACCGCGGCAATGGTGTGCGCGTTGTGCGTGGCGAACATCGGGTAGATCGCATCGGCATGCGTGAACAGGCGCTTGGCGCAGGCCAGGTAGGAGACGTCGGTGTTCTGCTTGCGGGTGAACACCGGGTAGCCCGGATAGCCTTCGATCTGCGCGCGCTTGATCTCGGCATCCCAATAGGCGCCCTTGACCAGGCGCACCTGCAGGCGGCGGCCGGCGCGGCGCGCCATGTCGGCCAGGTGGTCGATCGTGTACGGGGTGCGCTTCTGGTAGGCCTGCACGACCACGCCGAAGCCATCCCAGCCGGCCAGCGAGGCGTCGGAGAACACCTGCTCGATGATGTCCAGCGACAGTTCCAGGCGGTCGGATTCTTCGGCGTCGACGGTGCAGCCGATGCCGTAGCTCTTGGCCAGCTGTGCCAGTTCCAGCACGCCCGGCACCAGGTCCTTCAGCACGCGCTCGCGCTTGGCGTGCTCGTAGCGCGGGTACAGCGCCGACAGCTTGATCGAGATGCCCGGTGCGTTGTTGACGTCGCCGTCCGGACGGCCGCCGCGTGCCTTGTGATCGCCGCCGATGGCGTGGATCGCACGACGGTAGTCTTCCAGGTAGCGCAGCGCGTCCTTCATGGTCAGCGCGCCTTCGCCCAGCATGTCGAACGAGTAGCGATAGCTGGCGTTGTCGCCCTTGTGCGAGCGCGACAGCGCTTCGCTGATGGTGCGGCCCATGACGAACTGGTGGCCCATGATCTTCATGGCCTGGCGCACGGCCAGGCGCACCACCGGCTCACCGACGCGGCCGACCAGGCGCTTGAACGCGCTGGGCGCATCGGCGCGGGTGGCGTCGTTCATCTGCACCAGCTTGCCGGTCAGCATCAGGCCCCAGGTGGAGGCGTTGACGAGCACCGAGTCGCTGCCGCCCAGGTGCTTTTCCCAGTCGGCATCGGCCAGCTTGTCGCGGATCAGCTTGTCGGCGGTGTCCTGGTCCGGAATGCGCAGCAGCGCCTCGGCCACGCACATCAGCAGCACGCCTTCCTCGCTGCCCAGGTCGTACTGGCGCATGAAGGCTTCGATGGCGCCCTGGTCCTTGGCACGCACGCGCACGCGGCCGACCAGATCGGCGGCCAGTGCCTGCACCTTGGCCTGCTCGTCGGCGGGCAGGCGGGCCTGCGCCAGCAGCTCGCGGACGTGGCTGGCCTCGTCCTTCAACCAGGCATCGGTGATGGCCTGGCGGAACGGGTTGGGGGGCGCCGGCAGTTCCGGCGACAGCAGCGCGCCGGGACGCGGGGCGTCGTGCGCGGCAGGGGAGGAGGAAGGTGCGTTCATGCCGGTCCGGCCAGTGGAAAACTTGGCGATTTTAAACATTTTTGCGGCCTTCGGAAGTGCCGCGCAGACACCTTCATGAAGGGCTGATAGCCCCTAACGGTGGTGGATTCGGCGTGTTCATAAATCCTGCCAATATTTGTGCCGAATTCGTCATTCGTTCCGCCGACCTCATGCTGTGTTGCAGCATCGGAAAAAGTGTGAATGCACCCTTGCTACCGGCGAGAGGGCGGGGCTACCATCGAGACGTTTCCCGCGGCAGGAACGCGGTTGCGACATGATCGAGGTGCTTCCAGCTCCGGATGGGTCAGGTACGCAGCTGCGGCTGCGTCCCCCACGGGCGCTCGATGCCCGGCAGTTCGTCCTGTTGTTCACCGTGTTGTCGGGTGCGATGTGGCTGGTGTCCGCCCTCGGGTGGTTGGCCGGCAATGCATTCGCCCCCCTGTTCGCGCTGCTGTACAGCCTGGTGCTGGCGGCGGCGCTGCGTGCCTTGTGGCGCAGCGGTGAACGGCAGGAGGAGATCCGGGTAGTGCCGGCGTACGTGGAGGTCATCCCCGTACCCGGTGGATCGCCGGTGTTCCGGGCCCACCCCCACTGGGTGCGCCTGCTCACCGACGACGAGAGGGTCCGGCTGGCATCCAGCGGCCGGCAGGTGGAGGTGGGGAGTTTCCTCGCGCCGGCCGAACGTCAGACGCTCGCAGAGACACTTGAAAGCTTGCTCGCCGCCAGCGATGGCGGCAACCGACGACGCTAAGGGTCTAGGCAATGAAGCAAAGCAGCAGGTGGGGCACGAAGTGCGTGAACGCGGTTGCCGCAGTGCTGGCGACCGGGGGACTGATGCCGGCGTTGGCCTGGGCCCAGGCGGCCGATCCCAAGCCGTGGCAGCTGAACATGGGCAAGGGGGTGACCCAGACCTCGCGCCTGGCCTGGGAATCGAACAACCTCTCGTTGATCATCTGCACGGTGATCGGCGTCATCGTGTTCGGGGCGATGGCCTACGCCATTTTCAAGTTCCGCAAATCCAAGGGCGCGGTCGCCGCCACCTTCAGCCACAACACCAAGGCCGAGATCATCTGGACGGTGATCCCGGTGATCATCCTGATCGTGATGGCATGGCCGGCCACGGCCAACCTGATCAAGATGTACGACACCCGCGATGCCGAGATGACGGTGAAGGTCACCGGCTACCAGTGGATGTGGAAGTACGAATACCTCGGCGAGAACGTCACCTTCACCAGCCGCCTGGACCGCGAGTCGGATCGGGTGCGGCAGAGCGGCATCGTGCCGACCCGCGAGAGCCATCCGCACTACCTGCTGGACGTCGACAACCGGCTGGTGCTGCCGGTCGATACGAAGGTGCGTTTCGTCATCACTTCCGACGACGTGATCCACGCCTGGTGGGTGCCGGCGCTGGGCTGGAAGCAGGACG
This sequence comes from Stenotrophomonas sp. YJH_SMC_8, assembly GCF_059371315.1. NCBI lineage: Bacteria > Pseudomonadati > Pseudomonadota > Gammaproteobacteria > Lysobacterales > Lysobacteraceae > Stenotrophomonas > Stenotrophomonas sp. YJH_SMC_8. The sequence continues at coordinate 14,761 of NZ_JCAFUL010000001.1, forward strand.
CCATCCCCGGTTTCATCAATGAAGCCTGGACCAGCATCGAGCAGCCCGGTGTGTACCGCGGGCAGTGCGCCGAGCTGTGCGGCAAGGACCACGGCTTCATGCCGATCGTGGTCGAGGCGGTGTCCAAGGAAGACTTCAAGCAGTGGCTGGCGCAGCGCAAGCCTGCACCGCCGGCCGAGCCCGCTTCCCCTGCGGCACCTGCAGAACCGGCTGTACCTGCGAGCGAAGCACCGGCAGCACCGGCGGCCGCCGAAGCCGGCAGCGCACCTGCCACCGCAGCCAGCGGCGCGTGATGTAAAGCCCGCGGCCGCTCGCGGCCGTGGTGACAACCGATTCTGAGAGGTGTTTTGCAATGGCGCACTCGGCAGTTGGGCACGACGATCACCATCACCACCAGAGCTTCTTCGAGCGTTGGTTCTTCTCGACCAACCACAAGGACATCGGCACGCTGTACCTGGGTTTCAGCTTCATCATGTTCATCATCGGTGCGGCGATGAGCGTGGTGATCCGGGCCGAGCTGGCGCAGCCGGGCCTGCAGTTCGTCAAGCCCGAGTTCTTCAACCAGATGACCACCGTGCATGCGCTGGTGATGATCTTCGGCGGCGTGATGCCGGCCTTCGTCGGCCTGGCCAACTGGATGATCCCGCTGCAGATCGGCGCGCCGGACATGGCACTGCCGCGCATGAACAACTGGTCGTTCTGGCTGCTTCCGGTGGCCTTCAGCCTGCTGCTGCTGACCCTGTTCCTGCCCGGTGGTGCACCGGCCGGTGGCTGGACCCTGTACCCGCCGCTGTCGCTGCAGGGTGGCTACAACGTCGCCTTCAGCGTGTTCGCCATCCATGTGGCCGGCATCAGTTCGATCATGGGCGCGATCAACATCATCGCCACCGTGCTCAACATGCGCGCGCCGGGCATCGACCTGCTGAAGATGCCGATCTTCTGCTGGGCCTGGCTGATCACCGCGTTCCTGCTGATCGCGGTGATGCCGGTGCTGGCCGGCGCTGTGACCATGCTGCTGACTGACAAGTTCTTCGGCACCAGCTTCTTCAACGCCGCCGGTGGCGGTGACCCGGTGATGTACCAGCACATCTTCTGGTTCTTCGGGCATCCCGAGGTCTACATCATGATCCTGCCCGCGTTCGGCGTGGTCAGCGAGATCATCCCGACCTTCAGCCGCAAGCCGCTGTTCGGCTACCAGGCGATGGTGTACGCCACCGCTGCGATCGCGTTCCTGTCGTTCATCGTCTGGGCCCACCACATGTTCACCGTGGGCATGCCGCTGGGTGGCGAGATCTACTTCATGTTCGCCACCATGCTGATCTCGATCCCGACCGGCGTGAAGGTGTTCAACTGGGTCAGCACGATGTGGCGCGGTTCGCTCACCTTCGAGGCGCCGATGCTGTGGTCGGTGGCCTTCGTCATCCTGTTCACCATCGGCGGCTTCTCGGGCCTGATGCTGGCGATCGTGGCGGCGGACTTCCAGTACCACGACACCTACTTCGTGGTGGCCCACTTCCACTACGTGCTGGTGACCGGCGCGGTGTTCGCGCTGATTGCCGCGGTGTACTACTGGTGGCCGAAGTGGACCGGGCGCATGTACAGCGAGAAGTGGGCCAAGGTGCACTTCTGGTGGTCGATCGTGTTCGTCAACCTGCTGTTCTTCCCGCAGCACTTCCTCGGCCTGGCCGGCATGCCGCGCCGCATTCCCGATTACAGCGTGGCGTTTGCCGACTGGAACCTGATCAGCTCGATCGGTGCGTTCGGCATGTTCGTCACGCCATTCATGATGGCCGCGATCCTGCTGTCCTCGCTGCGCAACGGCGAGAAGGCCGAAGCGCGCAGCTGGGAAGGTGCGCGTGGCCTGGAATGGACGCTGCCGTCGCCGGCACCGGCGCATACCTTCACCACGCCGCCGACCATCCGCCCGGGAGACCTGGCGCATGACGACATCACGCACTGAGGTGGGGCATGCATAACGAGAGCCCGCTCCCGATCGGTAGAGTCGACTGTCAGTCGACTCGTGAAGTGCAGCCGGCAGGTAGAGTCGACTGTCAGTCGACTCGCCAGGTGCAGCCGACTAACTACCAAAACCAAAACCAAAACCAAAGCCAGACCGAAGCCCAACGCCAAAGCATCGAACAGCAACGCCAGCGCGCCAGGCGCACCGCCCTGTGGGTCGGCGCCATCGCGGTGCTGGTCTACGTCGGGTTCATCCTCAGTGGGGTGATCGGCCGATGAGCGACGCACCGGCCACCGCGACCTCACGCAGTGCCGGGCTGCCGCGCCTGATCGGTGTGGCGGTGGCGGTGTTCCTGCTCACGTTCTCGCTGGTGCCGCTGTATCGCATTGCCTGCGAGAAGGTATTCGGCGTGCGCCTGGAGCGCGGCCCCGGCAGCGAAGCCAGCGCAGGTGCCGCAGCCGGCAAGCGCACTGTGCGCGTGGAGTTCGATGGCGGCGTCAATTCGCGCCTGCCGTGGTCGTTCCATCCCGAACAGCTGACCATGGACGTGGTGCCCGGCGAGCTCAACGAAGCGTTGTACTTCGCCCGCAACGACAGCCAGCAGGCGGTGGTCGGCAGTGCGGTGCCCTCGGTGGCACCGGCGCGCGCGTCGGGTTTCTTCAGCAAGACCGAATGCTTCTGTTTCACCGCGCAGACGCTGCAGGCCGGCGAGAAGCGCGACATGCCGGTGCGCTTCATCGTCGATCCGGACCTGCCGCCGGAGATCAGGACGATCACCTTGTCCTACACCTTCTACCGCAACGACGCGTTGTCCGATCGGCTGGCTCCGGCCGCCACCTCGGAAGGCGCGCACGCCGCACCCTGACCCGGATACCGACATGGCCCAGACACCGACCGACGCCAACGTGTACTTCGTCCCGGCCCAGAGCAAATGGCCGTTCGTGGGTTCCATCGCGATGATGGTGACCATGGTGGGCGTGGCCAGCTGGCTCAACGATGCCAGCTGGGGACGCTGGACGTTCTACATCGGCATCGCGATGCTGGTGCTGACCCTGTTCTGGTGGTTCAGCGACGTGGTGCGCGAATCGCAGGCCGGCAACTACAACCACCAGGTCGATGGCTCGTTCCGGATGGGGATGATCTGGTTCATCTTCTCCGAGGTGATGTTCTTCGGCGCCTTCTTCGGCGCGCTGTTCTACACCCGCAACCTGGGCCTGTCGTGGCTCAGCGGCGAAGGCCGCGGGGTGATGACCAACGAGCTGCTCTGGCAGGGCTATTCCGCCGGTTGGCCGACCAACGGCCCGGCGGCGATCGGTGGCGCCTTCCAGACCATCCCGGCCTGGGGCCTGCCGCTGATCAACACGCTGATCCTGCTCACCTCCGGCGTGACCCTGACCATCGCCCATCACGCGCTGAAGGCGGGCAACCGCCGCCAGCTGCTGATCTGGCTGGGCCTGACCGTGGTGCTCGGCCTCGGCTTCCTCACCCTGCAGGCGGAGGAGTACATCCACGCCTACAAGGAACTGAACCTGACGCTCGGCTCGGGCATCTACGGTTCGACGTTCTTCATGCTGACCGGCTTCCACGGCGCGCACGTGCTGCTGGGCACGATCATGCTGATCGTGATGTGGCTGCGTTCGGCCAAGGGACACTTCACCCGCGACAACCATTTCGGCTTCGAAGCTGCCGCGTGGTACTGGCACTTCGTCGACGTGGTGTGGCTGATGCTGTTCCTGTTCGTCTACGTGCTTTGATCGCGCACGCGTCGGTGGCCTCAGCCGCCGATGCCGTGCGGTTTGATCCAGCCCATGTAGATGCTCACGATCACCAGTACGATCAAGGCCACCGACACCGCGATGCGGCGCGTCAGTGCATTGACCGTGCGCTTGGTCTGGCCGCGGTCGACCACCAGATAATACAGGCCGGCGCCCAGGTTCCAGACGATGACGATCAGAAACGCGATTACCAGCAGGGTCTTCAGCGAATCACTCATGCGCGGCTCGAGGGCAGGGTGGATGTGCCTATCTGACCGCGTTTGCGCGGACTTGTCATGATGCGCCAGCACACGCGCGTGCTCGGATGGCTGCTGGCGGTGCTGGCAATGGCCGGTTTCACCGCATTGGGACTGTGGCAGCTGCAGCGCATGCATGCCAAACAGGCAATGTTGGATGCACAAGGTCCAGCCGCAGCGCAGGTACTGTCGCTGGCACAGGCGCTCGCCGCACCCGGCGCGTTGCATGGCGTGGCCGATCACGGCCGCTTCCTGCCCGGCGTGGTGCTGCTGGACAACCAGACCCGGCACGGCCGCGCGGGCGTGAAGATCTACCGCCCATTCCGCAGTGACGAGGGCAGCGTGCTGCTGGTAGATCTGGGGTGGCGTGCGCTGCCGCCGGATCGCACGTTGCCGGATGTGCCGTCGCCGCCTTCGCCGGTGGCCGTACGTGGGTTGCTGGCGCCGCCGCCGTCGGCCGGATTGGCACTCGGTCCCGCATTCTCCGCCTCGGGGGAAGCGGGCCGCTGGCTGGCCAGCCGGTTGCCGGCCGAAGGCCTGGCCCGCGCGCTGGGGGTGCAGTCGCTTCCCGATCGTGTACTGCGCCTGGACCCGGCGCTGCCATTCGGTGACGAGCGCGACCTGGACCTGCTGCCGAACACGCTGCCACCGCAGCGCCACCTGGGCTACGCCGTGCAGTGGTTCGGGCTGGCCCTGACCGTGCTGGTGGTGGCGCTGGTGCTGGAATGGCGCCGGCGGCAACGTTGACCGGCTCCGGAGGGTGCCGACCTTGGTCGGCACCATCTCCCCCGACCAAGGTCGGGGGCTACCAGAGCGTCGACCGCTTCCTTCCACCCAACCATGAGAAAATGCCCCGCATGAACACTGCTACGTCCCCGCAGGCGCGCGGCTCCGGCCGCCGGACCCTGGTGCTGCTGTTTGCCGTGTTCTTCGGGGCGATGGCGCTGGCTGCCGTGCTGCGCTTCTCTGGCTGGCAGCCCACTGGGCACCGCAATGCCGGCCAGCTGCTGAAGCCGCCGGTGGACCTGCGCCAGCAGCGCCCGACCCTGGCCACTGGCCAGGCCTACCCGTGGAACCCCGAGGCCCGGACCTGGCGCCTGCTGGTGGCACCGGCTGGAGCCTGCGACGCGCAGTGCGTCACTTTGTCGCAGGGACTGGGCAAGGTGTGGCAGCTGTTCGGCCATAACGCCGATAATGTCGAGATTCTGTGGCTGGGTACGCCACCGGCGTCGATCGCCTCGCTGCCCGCGCTGCGGCCGCTGGCTCCGTCGCCAGCCCTGCGCGCGGCATTGCCGGGCGTTGATGATCCGGCTGGCCTGCCGGTCTACGTGATCGATCCGAACGGCTTCGTGATCATGCGCCATGCCCCCGGCAGTGACCTGGGTGGCCTGCGCAAGGACATGGCCACGTTGCTGAAACTGAAGTGAGTCCCGTTTGATGAGCCTTTCCGCGCGTCCGGCGCTGCACCGCAATTTCCACCGCCTGGCGTGGTTCGCCATGATCATGACCGCGAGCACGATCATGTTCGGCGCCTTCGTGCGCCTGTCCGATGCCGGCCTGAGCTGCCCGGACTGGCCGACCTGCTATGGCCAGGCCACCTGGCCGCAGCACGTGGAAGAGACCATTGGCCACCCGGCGGCGGAGATCCGCCCGCTGGAAACCCACAAGGCCTGGCGTGAGCAGGTGCACCGCTTCCTGGCCGGCGCGCTGGGCATCGAGATCCTGACCCTGGCGCTGCTGGCCACGCGCAAGCGGCGATTCGGAAGCACGGCGGTGGTGACCGCCTGCGTGCTGGTGGCCGCCGGCATACCGCTGTACATGATGGGTTGGCATGGCGCCGCCAGCGCCTTGGCGCTGATAGGCGAGGCGATCCTGCTGATCGCCGCGCTGCGCTGGAGCAACATCGACCTGGCCCGCGCTGCCCTGCTGACCCTGGCGGTGGTGATCTTCCAGGCCCTGCTGGGCATGTGGACGGTGACCCTGCTGCTCAAGCCCATCGTGGTGATGGGCCACCTGCTGGGCGGCATGCTGATGTTCGCGCTGCTGGTGTGGATGGCCTGGCGCGCCACGCACATGCCGATCACCCTGGCCGAGGCGCCGAAGCTGAAGTGGCTGCTGCGGATCGGCGTGGCCGTGCTGGTCACCCAGATCGCGCTGGGTGGTTGGGTCAGCGCCAACTACGCTGCGCTGGCCTGCGGCGGCGGCAGCGCCTCGCTGGACAATTTCCCGCGCTGCGCCAACCAATGGTGGCCGCAGCACAACTTCGTCGAAGGCTTCACCCTGTGGCGCGGCATCGGCGTGGACTACGAAGGGGGCGTGCTGGATGGTGCCTCGCGTATCGCCATCCAGATGGCGCACCGCCTGTTCGCGGTGGTGGTGGCCGTCTACCTGCTGTGGCTGGGCGTTCGCCTGTTCCGCCTGCCGAGCATGCGTGGCTGGGCCAGTGCGCTGATCGTGCTGCTGGTGCTGCAGGTCACCCTCGGCATCCTCAATGTGAAGCTGGCGCTGCCGCTGGAAGTGGCGGTGGCCCACAACGGCGTGGCCGTTGCCCTGTTGTTCGTGCTGGTCAGCCTGCTGGCCCGCCTGCGTGCCCCGGACTGATTCCATGTTTTCCAATTACCGCCAGTACTGGGACCTGACCAAGCCCAAGGTCGTCGCCCTGATCGTCTTCACTGCCCTGGTCGGCATGGTCCTGGCCATTCCGGGCGTGCCCAGCTGGGAGCAGGTGCGCGCCGGCGTGCTCGGTTTCCTCGGCATCTGGCTGGCGGCCTCGGCCGCCGCCGCCATCAACCAATTGCTGGATGCGCACATCGATGCGCAGATGGCGCGCACCTCGTGGCGTCCCCTGGTGGTGGGCAAGGTCAAGCCGTGGCAGGTGCTGGTGTTCGCCGGCGTGCTGATCGTGTTGTCGATGACCATCCTGGTGCTGTGGGTGAACCTGATCACCGCAGTGCTGACCTTCGCCTCGCTGATCGGCTATGCGGTGATCTACACCGTGTACCTGAAGCGCGCGACCTCGCAGAACATCGTCATCGGCGGCCTGGCCGGCGCGATGCCGCCGATGCTGGGCTGGGCCGCGGTGACCGGCATGCAGGGCTCGTCGGACTGGGCGTACTCGTCGCTGCTGGTGCTGATCATCTTCATCTGGACGCCGCCGCACTTCTGGGCGCTGGCGATCTTCCGCCGCGAGGACTACGCCAAGGCGGAGATCCCGATGCTGCCGGTGACCCATGGCGTGGTGCACACCCGCAAGCAGATCATGGTGTATTCGGTGGTGCTGGCGCTGGTCTGCCTGCTGCCGTACCTGGTGGGCATGAGCGGCGCGTTCTACCTGGGCGGCGCGATCGTGCTCAACGCCGTGTTCCTCTGGTACGCCTGGCGCATGCTGAACCCGCCGGACGAACTGTTCTCGATGAAGATGTTCTATTACTCCATCGTGTACCTGATGGCGCTGTTCGCGTTCCTGCTGGTCGACCACTGGATCCTGCCCTGGTTGTGACGGGCTGGTGCATCCACGCATGGCGTGGATCTACTCAAGATCACAGGCATCAGCCGAGCATGGGCTCGGCTCTACAGTAGATCCACGCCACGCGTGGATGTTTTCCCGCATCAGTCCGCGCGTCCAGTAGATCCACGCCATGCGTGGATGTTTTCCCGCATCAGTCCGCGCGTCCAGTAGATCCACGCCATGCGTGGATGTTTTCCCGCAGCAGCCCGCGCGTCCAGTAGATCCACGCCATGCGTGGATGATTTCGAGGTCGGGTCAGGACTTGCGTCGCGCATACCGCTGCGCGATCACACCGCAGACGATCAGCTGGATCTGGTGGTAGATCATCACCGGCAGCACGATCGCGCCCAGGCTGCCACCAGCGAACAGCACCTTGGCGATCGGGACGCCCGTGGCCAGGCTCTTCTTCGAGCCGCAGAACACGATGGCGATCTCGTCCTCGCGGTTGAAGCGCAGGCGGCGGGCGATGAAGGTGATCAGCGGCATGGCGATGCCCAGCAGCACCGCGGCCACCACTGCCACGGCCAGCAACGAGAGCAGCGGCGTCTTGCTCCACAAGCCCTCGGTGACCGCCTCGCCGAACGCCGAGTACACCACCAGCAGGATGGTGGCCTGGTCGGTGTAGCGCAGCAGTGCGCGCTGCCGCTCCACCCAGCCGGCAATCCACGGCCGCAGCAGATGGCCAGCCACGAACGGCACCAGCAGCTGCAGCATGATGCCGCCGATCGCGTGCAGCGGGTCATGCACGCCGCCGGAGGTGCCGGCCAGCGCGGTCAGCAGCAGCGGGGTCAGGAACACACCGAGGATGCTCGACAGCGAGGCGCTGCATACGGCGGCCGGCACATTGCCGCGGGCCATCGAGGTGAACGCGATGGACGACTGCACGGTGGACGGCAGGGTGCACAGGAACAGCACGCCCAGGTACAGCTCTGGGGTCAGCAGCCAGCCCGACAACGGCTTGAACATCAGCCCCAGCAGCGGGAACAGGATGAAGGTGCAGGCCAGGATGGTCAGGTGCAGCCGCCAGTGCAGCATGCCGCCGATGATCGACTCGCGCGGCAGGCGTGCGCCATGCAGGAAGAACAGCGCGGCGATGGCGACCGTGGTGACATCGTCGAGGACGATGGCGGCGGCGCCCTTCATCGGCAGCAGGGAGGCCAGGCCGACGGTGCACAGCAGGGCGAGGGTGAAGTTGTCCGGTCGCAGGCGCGACCACCAGCGGGTCATGGTGGGCAGAGTCCTTGGTGCGGTGGAGTCAGGGCGAAGTGGATGGCGTGGCCAGGCGCTGGCGGGTGGCGGCTTCCAGCGACTTCAGGCCGGCACGCTGGCCGAGCTGCAGGGCCTGTTCCGGGCTGGCGTGTTCGTAACGTGCATTGACCAGGCCGAGCACGGCACCGGCACGGTTGCCGGAGGCGCAGTGCAGCAGCACCGGTCCCTGGCTTTGCCGCAGGGCCTGATGCACGGCGCGCACATTGGCCGCATCCAGTCCCTCTGCGCCGGCCACCGGAATGCGCACATAGCGCAGGCCCAGCGATTCGGCCACGTGGGTTTCATCGAAACCCCGGTCCTCGCCAGGCTGGCGCAGGTCGATCACCGTGCGTACGCCTTGTGCGGCCAGTTCGCGCAGTTGTGCGGCACTGGGCTGGCCGCCGGCATACAGGCCTGGGCGGACTTCATTGAGCGGGGTATCCGCGGCCAGGACGGCCAGCGGCAGGCAGAGCGACAACAACAGCAGGCAGGTCAGGCGCAGCAGCATGGTCCTCTCCGTGAAAGCGTTCTGCCCCTCTACAGGCGCAGCCCGGCGCGGGCCTTCAGCAGCTCGCGCAGTTCGTATTTGTCAGTATCGTCCAGACCCTGCTGGCGCTGCTTTGCCAACAACTCCTCCAGACGTTGCACCAGCAGCTGTTTCTCCAGCTGTGCCACCGCGTCATGCAGTTCCTGGGTCCAGCTGGCCTCGGTGCCGGGCAGTGTCTGTGCCGCCAGTGTATGCAGCGAGGCCTGTTCTTCGCGGCCGTCGAAATGTTCCAGCAGGGCGCCGGTGCTGATGTCCGGGCGCTGTTCAACCAGCCCCAGCAGCTCCAGCAGCAGCTCCACGCCGGGCAGGCGCAGGCCCTGGAAGTGATGCTTGCCGCCCAGGGTCAGGGCAAGCGAGGGCTGTTGCAGCAGCACGGCGATCGCGCCGCGCACCAGGCTGCGCTTGGCCACCGGCTGGATCGTGCGCGAGGGCTGGCGCTGTGGCATCGGCGCGCGCGTGGCGGCAGCGTTGCCACCACCCAGACCGGTCAGCTGGCCCAGCTGCTGTTTCATCAGGTCGCCGAAGGCGCCGTCGGGAATCTGCGCCAGCATCGGCTTTGCGCGTTCGGCCAGGCGCGCCTTGCCATCCAGCGTGCCCAGGTTGATCTCGCGGGTCAGTTCGTCGAAGAAGAACTGCGACAGCGGCGTGGCCTGCTTCAGGCGTTCGTTGAAGGCCTCGGCGCCTTCCTTGCGCACGATGGTGTCCGGGTCCTCACCATCGGGCAGGAACAGGAAGAAGGCCTGGCGGCCATCCTTCATGCGCGGCAGCACCGACTCCAGCGCCTTCCAGCCGGCACGGCGGCCGGCGGCGTCGCCGTCGAAGCAGAAGAACACGTCCGGCGCGTTGCGGAACAACAGCTCGGCATGGTCCGGCGTGGTCGCCGTGCCCAGCGTGGCCACCGCCTGGGTGACGCCGAACTGGAACAGCGAGACCACGTCCATGTAGCCCTCGACCACGATCAGCCGCTCGATCTTCTGGTTGGCCTGGCGCACCTGCCACAGGCCGTAAAGTTCGCGGCCCTTGTGGAACAGCGCGGTCTCGGGCGAGTTGAGGTACTTGGGGCCATCGTCCTTCTCGAACACGCGGCCGCCGAAGGCGATCACCCGGCCACGGCGGTCGAAGATCGGGAACATCACCCGGTCGCGGAACTTGTCGTAGACGTGGCCGCGGTCGTTCTTGGAGAACAGGCCGGCGCGGTCGAGCAGTTTCATGCGCCGCTCGTCCTTGCCCAGCGCATCGCGCAGCCCGCTGTACCCATCGGGCGCATAGCCGATCTGGAAGCGTGCGCGGTTCTCTTCGTCCACGCCGCGGCCGTCGAGGTAGCTGCGCGCCTTCTCGCTGCCTTCCAGGTTCTTCTGGAAGAACTTGGTAGCGGCGTCCAGAGCGGAGTACAGCTCGCGGCTGTCGTCCTGCTGCTGCGGGCTGCGCGGATTCTCGTTGCGCGGCACTTCCATGCCGGCGCGCTTGGCCAGTTCATCCACCGCGTCGAGGAACTCGAGGCGGTCGTAGTTCATCAGGAAGCTGATCGCGGTGCCGTGCGCGCCACAGCCGAAGCAGTGATAGAACTGCTTGGTGGGCGATACCGTGAACGAGGCCGAGCGTTCGTCATGGAACGGGCAGCGCGCTGCGTACTCCTTGCCCTGGCGCTTCAACGGCACGCGGCTGCCCACCACCTCGACAATGTCGGTGCGGGCGAGCAGATCGTCGATGAAAGCGTCGGGGATACGGGCCATGGGCAACAGGGCAGGGCGCGGCCGCCAGGGCGCGCAGCAGGGGGCGGCGGATTCCCCCTAGTTTACTCGCTGGCGACGTCCGGGCCGGCCTGTTCCGCATCGACCCCGGCCTTGGCCAGCTGCGCCCGCGCATGCAGGCGCTCGTCGATCACTGCGGTCATCAGCGCACCGACGAAGAACACGGCGGTGGCGTAGTAGATCCACACCAGTGCGATCACCAGCGCGCCCATCGAGCCGTAGGCGCTGCCCGGGGCCACGGTGGCGATGTAGACGCCGATGCCGTAGCGGCCCAGGGTGAACAGCACCGAGGTGATGGCACCGCCGATGAAGGCCTGGCGCCAGGCCACGCGGCGGTCGGGCAGGTAGTGGTAGAGGAAGGCGAAGGCCAGCGTGTAGAGCAGCAGCGAGGTCAGGTAGCCGATCGCCGGCAGCACCGAAGGCAGCTGCGCGAACACCACCTGCAGTGCGGTGGTGGCGGTCATCGAGAGGATCAGCAGGAAGCCCAGTGCCAGCACCACGCCGAAGGAGAACACGCGCTTGCGCAGCCAGGCCTTGACGCCTTCCAGGCGCTGGCCGCTGGTGTGGAAGATGCGGTTCAGCGCGTTCTGCAGCTGGGCGAACACGGCGGTGGCACCGACGAACAGCAGCAGCGTGCTCCACAGCCCGGCCAGCGAACCTACGCTGGGCTGGCTGTTGGCGTTGTGCAGCACGGTGTCGGCGACGCTGGCCACGCTGCTGCCGGCCACCGAACCGATCTGGCTGATCAACGTCTGTTGTGCTGGCGGGTACAGCGAGGCAGTCAGCCACAGCAGCAGCACCAGTAGCGGTGCCATCGACAGCAGGGCGTAGAAGGAGACCGAAGCGGCCTGGGTCAGCACGTCGATTTCGACGAAGCGCTTGGCCACCGCCATCGGGAAGCTGTCCTGCAGGCGGTCAGCATAGTGGCGAAGCCGTGCGGGGATGCCGTGGGGACGCGAGCCGGTGGGGGCGTTGGATTGCTCGACCATGGGGATGTTGTAGCAGCCAGGGGTCGAAGGGGCGGTGAAGCGGGTGTTGCATCGGTAGCGCCGGGCCATGCCCGGCGATCGTCCGAAACGCCGGGCATGGCCCGGCGCTACGGGATCAACGCTGGCTTACGCCAGCAGCTGCTTGACCAGCTTGGACACCAGGCCCATGTCGGCCTGGCCGGCGAGCTTGGGCTTCAGCGAACCCATCAGCTTGCCCATGTCGGCCGGGCCGGAAGCACCGGTCTCGGCAATGGCGGCCTGGATGGCGGCCACGATCTCGGCTTCGCCCATCTTGGCCGGCAGGTAGGCTTCGATGACCACGATCTCGGCGCGCTCGATCTCGGCCAGGTCTTCACGGTTGGCGGCTTCGAACTGGCTGACCGAGTCCTTGCGCTGCTTGACCATCTTGTCGAGCACGGCGATCACGGCGGTATCGTCCAGCTCGATGCGCTCGTCCACTTCGCGCTGCTTGATGGCGGCGTTGATCAGGCGGATCACGCCCAGCTTGTGCTTCTCGCCCGCCTTCATGGCGGCCTTCATGTCGTCGGTGAGCTGCTGCTTCATGCTCATGAGGAACCTCGTGGTGGTAGGTGGGGCGGGGCGGATGCCCGAACCCGGAAACGCAAAAAGCCGGCGACGCTCGCGCGTGCCGGCTTCGGCTCCATCGCGACAGGCAAGCCTGCCGCAATGAAGATGCGTCCGATCAGTACAGGCGCTGACGCTTGGTGACGTCGCGCGACGAGCGGCGCAGCTGACGCTTCACAGCAGCGGCGGCCTTGCGCTTGCGCTCCTGGGTCGGCTTTTCGTAGAACTCGCGCTTGCGGGTTTCGGCCAGCACACCGGCCTTTTCGCAAGTGCGCTTGAAGCGGCGAAGAGCAAACTCGAAGGGCTCGTTCTCGCGGACTTTGACGCTGGGCATGGAATCTCCGGGACACAGTAGAACCGGGTCACGCCCGGCGAGCCGCACATTATAGCGGCGAATAGACAAACTGCAAGCGGCCAACCCTGAATACGGGTCGGAAGTTCGAAAGCAGTGAGATCTGCACATCCCCCGAGGGAGCGGCAGGGGCGTCATAATAGCAGGCATGCGAGTCCTTGGCATCGAATCTTCCTGTGATGAGACCGGCGTGGCGGTGTATGACACCGACCTGGCCGGCAGCGCTGCCCTGCGCGCCCATGCGGTCTACAGCCAGATCGCCCTGCATGCCGAGTACGGCGGTGTAGTGCCCGAGCTGGCCAGCCGCGACCACGTCCGCAAGCTGCTGCCGCTGGTACGCCAGACCCTGGCCGACGCCGGCCTCGGCGTGGGCGACATCGACGGGGTGGCCTACACGGCCGGTCCCGGCCTGGTTGGCGCCCTGTTGGTGGGCGCCGGCGTGGCCCGATCGCTGGCCTGGGCGCTGGAGGTGCCGGCGGTAGGCGTACACCATATGGAAGGCCACCTGCTGGCCCCGCTGATGGAAGACGACCCGCCGGAAGCGCCGTTCGTGGCGCTGCTGGTGTCCGGCGGCCATACCCAGCTGGTGGCCGTGGACGCCATCGGCCAGTACCGCCTGCTGGGCGAGACCCTGGACGATGCGGCCGGCGAGGCCTTCGACAAGACCGCCAAGCTGATGGGCCTGCCGTACCCGGGCGGCCCCCAGCTGGCCAAGCTGGCCGAGCAGGGGACGCCGGGCGCGTACCGCTTCGCGCGGCCGATGACCGACCGCCCCGGGCTGGATTTCAGCTTCTCCGGCCTGAAGACCCAGGTCCTGATGGCCTGGCGCGACAGCGACCAGAGCGAGCAGACCCGCGCCGACATCGCCCGTGGCTTTGAAGATGCCGTGGTCGAGACCCTGTCGATCAAGTGCGAGCGCGCCCTGGAAGCCGCCGGCACCAATGTGATCGTGGTGGCCGGTGGCGTCGGCGCCAACAAGCGCCTGCGCGCGCGCCTGCAGCAGATGGCCGAGCGCCTGGGCGGCCGCGCCTGTTTCCCGCGCCCCGCGCTGTGCACCGACAACGGCGCGATGATCGCCTTCGCCGGCGCGCTGCGCCTGCAGGCCGGCCAGCACAGCCCGCCGAAGGTGGACGTGACCCCGCGCTGGGACATGGCGACCCTGCCGGCGGTGTGATCCCGTAGCGCCGGGCCATGCCCGGCGAACGTATCACCGACGCCTTGCCAACGGCGACGCCGCCAACACCGTCGTCGCCCGCTCATGGCGCTGCAACCACCCCAGGGTGTGCGGGCACCGTGCATGGATCAGCCGCCCGATGGCGGCGAGGTCAGCGCCGATGTCTCGTTCCAGGATGGGTTCGTGGTGCGCGATGCGGTTGCGCAGGTGGCGGATGCGTCCAATGTCTGCGTGGATGGCTTTCCGGATGACACTGGGATGTGCCGAAGGCGCATGACGTAGAACCCCACCAAGTGCAGGTATCCATAATGTGGCGTCGAAGCGGCAGGTGAAGAGCTGCTGCCAGAACACCATGGGCAGATTGGCGATGATTTCGGGTGTCTCCGTCGCGCGGCCGGCGACCTGTTCCAACGCGGCTCTCGCCGAGGCGGATGGCGATGTCGGCAGCCTGCGCCGGAAGGCCGCATTCCAGGGCCAGCGCGGACCGTGCTGCCGGGCGAGCACCGTGGCCGCCGCGTTGCGGGTGACCACTTCGCAAAGATGCACGGGCATCATCAGTGCACCGCACATCCGCATGTTCCAGACGTACAAGGAATCGGCAGTGACATCAGGGCTGCAGGTCGATGCAATTCTCTCGTAAGTCGACAGACGCTCCGCTGACAACGCGCGCCTCAGTGCATCGTATGCAGCCATCGTTGTGCGTGGTGTTGAAGGAAGGATCGATGTTGGCCTCGGAGGAAGGCGATCACCATCAGGCAACCCCCCTTGTTCGCATGACCGGTTTTCCGCGTTGCGGCTGGGAGGAATGCCTCCCGCTGCGTTGTCGTGATTGGCCTTGACCCGCCATTGGCTCACTGACTAGTCTGGGCACATGCGCCACCGGGACTCGCGGCTTGAGAAAGCTCCCCCCGGGGACAAACGGTAGTACCAAAGGGCCCCGCTAGCGGGGCCCTTTGTCTTTTCCGGGCCGCCCCGTGCCGGCCACCCGTCGCCCGTTCCGGGCAGGCTCACCGCCGTGCCGTTACCATGGCCGCCTGTATTCGGGCTGGTAACCGCAATGGACAAGGTTTTCATCGAGGGGCTGACGATCGACGCCCTGATCGGTATCTACGATTGGGAGCGACGGATCCGCCAGGACCTGGTGTTCGACCTGGAAATGGGCTTTGACAACCGTCGCCCCGCGGCCACCGACGACATCGCCCACACCCTGAACTACAAGGCGGTGAGCAAGCGCCTGGAGCAGTTCGTGCGCGAATCGGAATTCGGCCTGGTCGAGACCCTGGCCGAGCGTTGCGCGCAGATCGTACTGGAGGAGTTCGACGTGAAGTGGCTGCGCCTGAAGCTGAGCAAGCCCGGTGCGGTGCGCGGCGCACGCGCGGTGGGCGTGATCATCGAACGCACGCGCGACTGACCCGGTAAACCCGGCCAGCGGCCGGCAACCTTGGCAACAACGAAACAGACAGGAGACAACTGATGGTGGACGCGGTGGTGGCGGTACAGTGGCTGGAAAAGCTGCAGAACACACTGGAACCCTATCCCGGCGCCTACCTGGCGTTGATGATTTCGGCCCTGCTGATCGCAGCCAGCCTGGCCAACTGGGTGACCAAGCGCATCCTCGTGCGTGGCCTGCGGCGCCTGTTGCAGCGCCTGCCGGGTGCCGAGTCCGGGCGTGGCAGCCACGTGATGCGGGTGATTTCGCGCCTGTCCAACGTGGTGCCCAGCCAGGTGATCGCCTCGGGCATCACCCTGATACCTGATCTGCCGCCCGGCCTGGTCAACGTCATCATCAAGCTGTGCATTGTGTGGGCCGTGCTGACGGTGTCGATGGCGTTCTCGCATGCGCTGGACGCGGCCAACAGCCTGTACGAGCGCAAGCCCGATGCGCGCAACAAGCCGATCAAGGGCTACCTGCAGGTGGTCAAGATCGTGGTGTTCGTGGCCGCTGGCCTGTCGATCGTCGCTACCCTGCTGGGCGTAGCGCTGGGCCCGCTGGTCACCGGCCTCGGCGCGGCCACCGCAGTGCTGATGCTGATCTTCCAGGACACCATCCTGTCGCTGGTGGCCAGCGTGCAGATCAGCGGCGATGGCCGCGTGCGCATCGGCGACTGGATCGAGATGCCCAGCCAGAACGCCGACGGTGATGTCATCGACATCGCGCTGCACACCGTCACCGTGCAGAACTTCGACAAGACCATCACCACCATCCCGACCAAGAAGCTGGTGACCGAGTCGTTCAAGAACTGGCGCGGCATGCAGGAGGCCGGTGGCCGCCGCATCAAGCGCGCGCTGTACCTGGACCAGCACAGCGTCGGCTTCCTGGACGAGGGCGACCTGGCCTTCCTCGGCCAGTTCGCGCTGCTGCGAGACTACCTGCAGGACAAGGAACAGGAGCTGGGGCAGTGGAACGGGCGCCTGCGCGAGCAGGGCGTGGCCGAGGTCAACAGCCGCCGGGTGACCAACCTGGGCACCTTCCGCGCTTACGTTGAGCGCTACCTGCGCAGCCATCCGGGCATCCACACCGACATGACCCTGCTGGTGCGGCAGCTGCAGCCGACCACCGAGGGCCTGCCGCTGGAGCTGTACTGCTTCACCCGCAGCACCGCCTGGGGCGAGTACGAGGCGGTGCAGTCGGACATCTTTGACCACCTGCTGGCGATCCTGCCGGCCTTCGGGCTGCGGGTGTTCCAGGCCTCCAGTGACGCCATGTTGATGGCCGGGCAGCGCCAGCTGGCCGGCTCGGAGTAAGCTGCGATGCCTCCGGCCGGACCGTACGGATCCGGCTGGAGCCTGAAACTGAATGACGAAACCTCTCGCCAAATGGCTCGGGATCGCTAGAATGCCGGGCTTGTAAACGTTTTCATCAAGGACTGCTGGTGGCCTCCGATCGCATCGAATCCCTCATTGCCCAGATGACCGTCGAGGAAAAGGTCGGCCAGCTGGGTGTCTTCGCGGACATGGTCCGCCCGTTCGCCCCGGACGTGAACCCGGAAGCCAACGTGCGCAATGCCGACCAGGTGCTGCAGCAGGTGCGCGAGGGCAAGGTCGGCTCGCTGTTCAACGGTGTCGGCGCCGAACTGGGCCGCCGTATCCAGCAGGTCGCCACCGAGGAAAGCCGCCTGGGCATCCCGGTGATCCTGGCCGCCGACGTCATCCACGGCATGCGCACCGTGTTCCCGATCCCGCTGGGCGAGGCCGCCAGCTTCGAGCCGGACCTGGCCGAGCGCACCGCCCGCGCCACCGCCATCGAGGCCACCGCCGCCGGCCTGCACTGGACCTACGCACCGGCCGTGGATATCGCCCGCGACCAGCGCTGGGGCCGTGGCGCCGAAGGTGCCGGTGAGGACGTGGTGCTGGGCTGTGCGTTCGCCGCCGCCCGTGTGCGCGGCTTCCAGGGCAACGACCTGCGCGCCGCCGATTCGCTGCTGGCCACGCCCAAGCATTTCGCCGCCTATGGCGCGGTGATGGCCGGCATGGAATACAACATGGTGGACATCTCGCCGCAGACCCTGCGCGACGTGCACCTGCCGCCGTTCAAGGCCGCCTTCGACGCCGGCGCGATCACCGTGATGTCCTCGTTCAACGACATCAACGGCGTGCCGGCCAGCGCCAATGCCGAACTGCTGACCGACATCCTGCGCGGTGAGTGGAAGTTCCCGGGCGTGGTGATCTCCGATTACACCGCCGACATGGAACTGGTGGCGCACGGCTATGCCGCCGACGACCGCGATGCGACCGCAAAGGCGTTCACCGCCGGCCTGGACCTGAGCATGCAGAGCGGCTTCTACGCCGAGCACCTGCCGGGCCTGGTCGAGAGCGGCGAAGTGCCGATGGCGGTGCTGGATGAAGGCGTGCGCCGCATCCTGTGGCTGAAGGAAACCATCGGCCTCTTCGACGACCCGTACCGTTCGCTGGACCCGGCGCGCGAAGCCGATACCTCGCACATTGCCGCCCATGACGAATTGTCGCGCGATGCCGCACGCCGTTCGATCGTGCTGCTGAACAACCGCGACAACGTGCTGCCGTTGCAGAAGACCGGGCAGAAGATCGCGCTGATCGGCCCGTTCGTGCAGGACCGCGAGAACATCGAAGGCTGCTGGACCCTGTTCGGCGACAAGCAGCGCTATGTCGACCTGGAAACCGGTGTGCGTGCCGCCATCGGCGATGAAGCGCTGCTGGAGATCGTGCCCGGCTGTGATCTGGAAACCGCGATTCCGGGCGGCACCGAAGCGGCCGTGGCCGCCGCGTTGCGCGCCGACGTAGTGGTGCTGGCGCTGGGCGAACCGCAGCGTTACAGCGGTGAGGCGCAGTCGCGCGTGGAAATCACCCTGCCGCCGGCCCAGCAGGCACTGGCCGAGGCGGTGGCGATGACCGGCAAGCCGCTGGTGGTACTGCTGCGCAACGGCCGCGCGCTGGCACTGCAGGGTGCGGTGCGCAATGCACAGGCGGTGGCGGTGACCTGGTACCTGGGCACGCAGACCGGCCACGCCGTGGCCGATGTGCTGTTCGGCGACTACAGCCCGTCCGGCCGCCTGCCGGTCAGCTTCCCGCAGGTGTCTGGCCAGCAGCCGTACTTCTACAACCACCCGCGCACCGGCCGCCCGGAACTGCCGACCATGTCGGAGTTCAAGGCCCGCTGGCGCGAGATTCCCAACGAGCCGCTGTACCCGTTCGGCCACGGCATCGGCTACACCACCTTTGCCTACGGCGTACCGCAGCTGAGCACGGCCCAGCTTGGCTGGGACGACACCCTGACCCTCACCACCACGCTGACCAACCGCGGCGACGTGGCCGGTGAGGAAGTGGTGCAGCTGTACATCCATGATCGCGTGGCCAGCCGCGTGCGCCCGGTGCGCGAACTGAAGGACTTCCGCAAGGTGGCACTGCAGCCGGGCGAGTCCACCGAGGTGGTGTTCAGCCTGACCCGCGAGCAGCTGGCCTTCACCGGCCGTGACGGCGTGTCGCGCGCCGAGCCGGGTGTGTTCGACGTGTGGGTCTGCGCCTCGTCGGCCGCCGGTGAAGCGGTGCAGTTCGAGCTGCTGAAGGGCTGATTGCGCCCTCATCCACGCATGGCGTGGATCTACGGCAAGCGGTAGCGCCGGGCCATGCCCGGCGTTGCTGCGCTCACATTGCACGAACACGCCGGGCCTGGCCCGGCGCTACCATCGGGCTCCCTGATTCGATGGAGTGCGCGCATGCGCCGGATGGCTTGTCTGATTCCCGCCCTGTTGCTGGCGGCCTGTTCGCAGCCGGCGGCGCCACCGGCCGAGCCTGCGGTGGATGCACCGCCGCCGATGGAGGCCAGTGCCCCGGCAACGCCTGCGGCACCTGCGGCTGAACCCGCTGCATCGGCACCGGCCGCGCCCGCAGCGGAAGCGCCTGCCGAAGACGCACGTGCGCGCATCGAGACGCTGCTCGGCGACGCCGCGCAGTACGAAAAGGTGTTCAACGCGCTCAAGACCGCTGTGGTCGGCGGCGATCGCGCCGCCGTCGTCGAAGAGGTGCGCTTCCCGTTGAACATCGCCGATGGAAAGAAGATCAGCGGTCCCGGTGAGTTCCAGCGCAACTACGAGAAGATCATCACCCCGGCGGTGGTCAAGGCGGTGTCCGAGCAGGACTTCGGCAAGGTCTTCGTCAACCAGCAGGGCGTGATGATCGGCGATGGACAGGTGTGGTTGAACGGAACGTGCCTGGACAAGGCCTGCACGCAGACCGAGGTGAAGGTCATCACCATCCAGTGAATGCAGACGGCCCCGCGTGCGGGGCCGTTGCGGAGAAACGTGCCGGCCAGCGGCCGGCGCTACCTCAGGCCTTCGGCGTCAGCTTCAGCAGGCGCGCCTTGCTGCCGTCTTCCAGCAGCCACAGGGCGCCATCCGGGCCCTGTTCCACTTCGCGGATGCGCTCGCCCATGTTGAAGCGTTCGGCTTCGCGCGCGCTGTCGCCATCAAAGGCCACGCGCACCAGCGAGGTCGACGACAGCCCGCCGATGAAGCCGCTGCCCTTCCACTGCGGGAACAGGCTGCCGCTGTAGATCACGAAGCCGGCCGGCGAGATCACCGGTGTCCAGGTCACCTTGGGCGCGGCGAATTCCGGGCGGGTGCTGTGGTCGGGAATCGGGCGGCCGTCGTAGTGGTCGCCATTGGAAACCACCGGGTAGCCGTAGTTGGCGCCGCGCACGATCAGGTTCAGCTCGTCGCCGCCGGCCGGGCCCATTTCATGCGCCCACAGCTTGCCGTTGGCATCGAAGGCCATGCCGAGGATGTTGCGGTGGCCCAGCGACCACACCTGCGCGGCCACGCCGCCCTGAGAGGCGAACGGGTTGTCGGCGGGCAGGCTGCCATCATCGTTGAGGCGGATGATCTTGCCGAGATTGCTGCCCATGTCCTGCGCCGGATCGAACTTCTGCCGCTCGCTGGAACTGATCCACAGCTTGCCGTCCGGGCCGAAGGCAAGACGATGGCCGTAGTGGCCTTCACCACTGACCTTCGGGCTCTGCCGCCAGATCACCTTCAGGTCCTTCAGCTGGCCGGCACCGTCGGCATCCAGCGCCAGCGTGGCACGGGCCACGGCGGCACCGCGGGTGTCCAGCGTGCCTTCCTCGGCATAGCTGAGGTACACAACGTGATTACGGGCGAAATCGGGGTGCAGGATGATGTCGCCGAATCCGCCCTGGCCGCCGTAAGCGACCTTCGGAACACCGGTGATCTCGTGCTTCCGGCCGCTGTCCAGGTCCAGATGCTGCAGCTTGCCGCGCTTCTCGGTGACCAGCAGGCTGCCATCGGGCAGGAAGGTCATCGCCCACGGCTGGTCGAAGCGGCTGACTTCGGTGGCGGTGAACGGGCGCTGGTCGGCCGCGCTGGAGGCTGCGGGGGAGGCGGCCTGGGCGCTATTGGCGGCCGGGTCGGCGGCATTGCAGGCGGAGGTGGCGAGGATCGGCACCAGGCCGAAGGCGAGCAGCAGGGGCATGCGGGTCATGGGTATCTCCAGGGCGGGGATGCGGATGGCCGGGCTGTCCCTTGTATACCACTGGAGCGGTGACAGTCGTGGCCCGAAGGTCCTGCAACCCCTGTGCGAGGGCGGCGGGATCGTCTAGGGTGGGCACGCCCGGGCAAAGCGTGCCCGTCTGCCTGCCAAGGATCTGCAATGAACACTGCCATGCCCCACAAGCCGTCCACCGCCTTCATCGCCGCCTCGTGGGTGGCCCTGCTGCTGGGCGCGGCGGCCTACCTGATCGGCCTGTTCAACGCCGCCACGATGGCGCTCAACGAAAAGGGCTACTACCTGACCCTGCTGCTGTTCGGCCTGTTCGCGGCGGTGTCGCTGCAGAAGAGCGTGCGTGACCGCGTCGAGGGCATTCCGGTGAGCGCGCTGTACTACGCGCTGTGCTGGTTCGCGCTGCTGTCGGCGCTGATGCTGCTGCTGGTTGGGCTCTGGAATGCCACCCTGGCATCGAGCGAGAAGGGCTTCTACGGCATGGCGTATGCGCTGTCGCTGTTCGGCGCAGTGGCGGTGCAGAAGAACACCCGCGACCTCATCGCCGCAGGTGGTGGTGAGAGCAAGCGCAGCGCCGTCGTGCCACCGCTGCCGGAACAGGAGTGATCGATCCGGTGTAGAGCCGAGCCATGCTCGGCTCAGTCGAGCATGGCTCGACTCTACAGACGTGGTGCGAGAGCCGAGCGTGGGCTCGGCTCTACAAAAGCCTGGCGCTATCGCTTCAACCGCGGATCCGCCAGCTGTGCATCTTCCCAGCCACGGCGCGCCGCATTGCGTGCTTGCGCCCATTCCAGCCGGCTGCGGCCACGCTCGCTGGCCCAGCGCGACTCCAGTTCAGCTTCGACCTGTTCGTAGGCGCGGATCATGTCCTGCGCACGCGCGGCGTGGCCGATGCGGTAGGCCGGCTCGTAGTCCTCGAAGAACAACTGGTCGTCATAGTAGGGCTCGGCCGTGTAGCGTTCGCGCCAGTAGTTGCTGACCGCATCGCGCGGCGTGCTGTCGTCCGGTACGCGGCCGGGGATCTGGTACTCGGTCATGGAAGGCTCCGTTGTGGACGAAGCCTGATCGTGCCTGCGTGGCGGTTAACGGCCCGGTCCGGCAGCGTGATCGCCAGATCAATCCGCCGGGCATGGCCCGGCGCTACCGGTCACCCGGCGTCGGTATCCTTGCGCGGCAGCTTGTAGATCACCGCGCCGATGGCGAACGCCACCAGCGCCGCTGCAATGTTCTGCCAGCTGGCACTGGCGAACAGCGCAAGGCACAGCAGCAGCGCCAGCACCGGAATCAGCGGACCACCGGGTAGTTTCAGTGCACCGGGCCGGTCCGCGTAGCGCTTGGCCAGCACCAGCACCGCAGCCGCCGTACCGATGTAGGCGAACAGGCGCGTGGTCATCGACAGCAGCGCCAGCTGCACGAACGAGCCGGACAGCGCCAGCCCGAGTGCGATCAAACCCTGGCACAGGATGGACGCGGCCGGGGTGTGGAAGCGCGGATGCACCTGCGCCAGGATCTTCGGGCCGTAACCATCGCGGGCCAGCGCGAACAGGAAGCGCGGGCCCATCATCATCGTGTTGCTGTTGGTGCCGAGGATGGAGATGGTGGCGCCGACGGTCAGGATCAGCGCCAGCGCCTCGCCACCGAAGCCGGCGGCGGCATCGGCCAGCGGCGTGGCCGAGCTGGCCAGGCCGGCCAGCGTGCCCTGTGCCACCACCTGCACCGCGCCGTAGATGACGGTGACGGTGATGATCATGGTGATCAGCGCGAACGGAATGTCACGGCGCGGATTGCGGTATTCGCCGGCCGCGGCCGGAATGTTCTCGAAGCCGGCATAGGCATACAGCAGCAGGAGCGCGGCTTCACCCATGCGCTGCAGGTCATGCGGGTCCGGGCGCTGGCCGGAGAAGGCTAGCTGCGGGTCGATGTAGAACGCACCGATGGCCACGAACAGCAGCAGCGGCAGCATCTTGCCGATCACCAGCACCACGCCGGTCCGCGCGGCCGAGCGCACGCCGATGATGTTGATGCCGGTCAGGAAGCCCAGCGACACCACGATGATCGCGATGCGCCCCATGCCGGCACCGGCCCACGGCCAGAAGCGCGCGACCGCATCGGCCAGCGCATTGCTCAATGCGGCCGCCGAGCTGATGCGGGTCAGCCAGATCATCCAGCCGATCTCGAACCCGGCGAAGCGCCCGAACGCCTCGCGGGCATACAGGTAGCTGCCGCCAGGCTCGTCGAAGTAGCTGGCGGCCTGTGCGTAGCACAGCACCAGCAGCGCGACGACGATGCCGGCGGCGACCACGCCCCACAGGCTGAACGGGCCGAGCAGGGCGACGGTGGCGGCCGGCAGCAGGTAGATGCCGCTGCCGATCACATCGTTGATCGACAGGCCGACGATCTGCCAGCGGCTGACCGCGCGCTGCAGCTGCGGTTCGTCCTGCGCGCTCAACGGGCGTCTCCGCGCAGCGCGGGCAGTTGCCACTGTGCCTGCAGGCGCGTGTATTCGGCGCGCGGCAGCAGCACGAAGCGCGGCGCATCCTGCGGGCGCAGCCAGTCCAGCAGGGCCTGCATGCGCGCCTGCGGCATGGCGGTGCAGCCGGCGGTGGCCTCACCCGGCTGGCGCCACAGGTGGGCGAAGATGCAGCTGCCCTTGCCGGGCTGGTTGTCCGGATTGTGGGCGATCACGAAGCCTTCCTGGTAGCGCACGTCGCCCTTGTTGTGCAGGTCCAGCCGCATGGGCTCGGTGGAGCCCTTGATCGCTGCACTGCCGACTTTCCTTTCATCGACGATGCGGTTGTAGAACGGCGAGCCGGGTACGTCCATGCAGTAGCTGCTTTCGAGCATCGGCTGGTAGGCCATGGCCGTGCCTGGGCGTGTGACGGCATAGCCGAACGCGCTGCCGAGCGCGAACACGCCCGCAGGGCTGCGGCCATCGCCTTCCTGCTTCTGCGGGCCGTCGGCCTGCGCCGGGTGCAGGCCCAGGCCCCACGCACTGCCGGTGCGGCCGAGCGCCACCGGGAACGCCTGTCCATGCGCATGCCAGCCCTTGCCATCGCGCACATAGGCCTGCAGCTGGCCCTGGGTGCTGTCCCAGCCATCACTGGTGACCACGATCAGCTGGCGCGCACCATCCAGCGGCGCGGCGTGGATGGACACCGCTGCACCAAGCAGCAGCGCAGCGGTAGCGAGACGGACCAGCGATTTCATCAACAGGTGCTCCGGTCAGGAATCCAGCAGGTGGTCGATCCGCTCCAGGTTCACCGCCAGCTGCTGCTGGCGGTCCGGATTGGCGTGGCAGAGCAGCACGAACAGGAAATCGAGCAGGGCATGCATGGCGCTACGGTACAGCAGCTGCGCGACCTGCGGCGTGCGATCGTGCGCACACACCACCAGTGCTGCGTCAGCATGCGCGCGCAGCGGGTTGGCGGTGTGGCGGGTGATGGAAATCACCTTGCCCCCCATGTCCTGGAACTGGCGCGACAGCTGCGAAAGTTGCGGCAGGTTGCCGAATTCGGAGAACACCAGCAGCGCATCGCCGGGGCGCGCGGCCGACAGGTTGGCCAGCATCAGGATCGGGTCGGTGTGCGGTACCACCAGCAGGCCGAGCAGCGACAGCCGCATGGCGAACTCGCGGGCGAACAGGCCATCGTCACCCAGGCCATGGACGAACAGCTTGGGCGCGCCGTCGAGCAGCTGCACGATGCGCTCGATCTCTTCGCGCGGGTTGGCCTGGCGGGTTTCCTCTTCGGCCTGCGCCTTGCTGCGGCGCAGGGCGTCGCCCAGGCGCAGGTAGTCATCGCCGCTGTCGGGTTCGCTGGGTGCCTGCTGCGGATCGGCGCCAGCACGGGCGACATCCTGGCCGATGGAGTACTTCAGGTCCGGGTAGCCCTTGAAGCCGAGCTTCTGGCTGAACTTCACCACGCTGGATTGGCTGATGCCGAGCGCACTGGCCAGCTGCTGGGACGAGTAGTCGCGCAGCAGGTGGGCGTTGTCGAGGATGAAGTCGGCAATGCGGCGTTCGATGGCCGACATCTGCCCGCGCTCGGAACGGATCTTCAGCAGGGGCGGCATGCGGGGCGTCCGAGGGGCGTGCGTTGGAGCATAGGGGAACGCGTTGCGGTTGGCAGCGTAGAGCAGGTCATGGAGTGGGTCGGGCGGGTGGGGTTTGCGGGGGACGCCGTGAATCCGTCCATGGAGGCTTGGCCGCCGCATCCATGCGGCGGACACCCCCGCAAGCCCCACCCGCCCGACCCCGGACAGATCGCGCGCGTGCCAGCCGCGAAGGGGATACGGGGTAGAGCAAAAGCAAGAGCAAAAGCATCCACGCATGGCGTGGATCTACCGCGCCGCGGTTTTTGTAGAGTCGAGCCATGCTCGACTGATCGGTTCAACCCAGCATCTCCAGCCCGCGCACTTCGGTGATGCCCAGCCCCGGCACATCGCTGATGCTGATCTCCGATTCGTTGAAATGCACGCCGCCGCTGACCGGGTCGAACTGGCCCAGCGACGGACCGTCCAGGTCGACCTTGGTGATCACATCGCTCTTGGCCACCGCCAGGTGCACGGCGGCGGCCACGCTGATGCTCGATTCGATCATGCAGCCGATCATGCACGGCACGCCGTAGATGCCGGCGATGTCGGCGATGCGGATCGCGTTGGACAGGCCGCCGGTCTTCATCAGCTTGATGTTGATGATGTCGGCCGCGCGCTGCTGGATCAGGTCCATCACCTGGCTGGGGCTGAACACGCTCTCGTCGGCCATCACCGGCGTGTTGACGCGGTCGGTGACGTACTTCAGGCCGCTGATGTCGGCGGCCTTCACAGGCTGCTCCAGCAGTTCCAGTACCACGCCGGCTTCTTCCAGGGTGCGCATCGCATGCACTGCCTGCTTGGCGGTCCAGCCCTGGTTGGCGTCCAGGCGCAGCAGTGCGCGGCCTTCCACAGCGGCGTGGATGGCCTTGACCCGCTCGATGTCCAGGCCGATGTCCTTGCCGACCTTGATCTTCAGCGACTCGAAGCCGCGGTCGATCGCCGACAGTGAATCGGCCACCATTTTGTCGATGTAGTCCACGCTGATGGTGATGTCGGTGGTGATCACCGGGTCGCCGCCACCGAGCATCTGGTACAGCGGCGCACCGTGCAGCTGCGCCCACAGGTCGTACAGCGCGATCTCCACCGCGGCCTTGGCGCTGGTGTTGCGCTCCATCGCGGTCTGCACCAGCCCGCACAGGCGGTTGAGGTTGACCACGTCCTGGCCGATCAGGCGCGGCGCGATGAAGTGGCGGATCGCTTCGATGATCGAGCCGTGCGTATCACCGGTGATCACTGCGGTGGCGGGGGCTTCGCCGTAGCCGGTGTGGCCGGTGTCGGTGCGGATCAGTACGACCACGTCTTCCACGGTCTCCACCGTGCGCAGGGCGGTCTTGAACGGCGTCTTCAGCGGCACGCGCAGCATGCCCAGTTCGATGGCAGTGATCTTCATTCAGGAGTCTTGGCGCGCAGGCGCTGGATGTTGGTGATGCGGTCGATGTAGCGGACGGTATCGCTGGCCATCATCGGCTCCAGCGGCGTGACCGAAACACCATTGAGGTGGGCCTGTACGCGCTTGCCATCAGCACCGAACCAGCTGCCGCCCGCGGTATCGTGGATGACCCAGGTGCGGCCGTCGACGTGGCCGATGGCCATCATCACGTGCCCAGGGATATAGACCAGGTCGCCCACCTGCAGGTCGGTGACCGCACGGTCGCGCGCGGCCTTGCCGACCTTGTCGGTGAAGGGCAGGCGGTCCAGCGCAGGGCTGATCGCCTGTGCGCTGGTATTGCGTGGCAGCAGCACGCCGAAGCTGCGGTAGATCTCGGAAACGAAACCGCTGCAGTCGCGTGTGTCGTAGTCGTGGCCCCAGCCATAGCGCTCGCCAAGGAACTTGAAGGCCTGCTGCAGCAACAGGCGCGGGGTCAGTGGCAGGTAGTCGGCGGCGGTGTCCTGCGAGCGCGGCAGCAGGGCCGGCACCAGCTTCAGGCGACCATCGGCCTCGCGCACCGGCAGCTGCACGACCCATGAGGCATGCGCCTGCTGGCCGTTCACCGGTTCTGCGGCCGGCCAGTCGGCCAGTACCGGCAGGCGCACGCCCATGTCCAGCTGCAGGCGCGAGACGCGCGGTTCCTCCGGGGTGTAGGCGGTCTGTGCGGTGGCGCCGGTGACGATGCGGTACGGTCCCTTGGCGCCATAGCCGAGCACCATGGTCTTGTCACCACTGGCGACGGCGTCGGCTTCGATCCACGCGCTGTAGCGTTCGCTGTGCACGAACAGCCAATGGCCATCGGTACTGCGATGGACCACGGCAACCTTGTCACCGGGGAACAGTGCCGATTCCTGGAAGCGGTCGATGTCGGTGTCACCGGCAGTGCTGAAGACGCGCTCGCGGGTGGGGAAGGTGCGCAGCGCGGCACGCTTCACCACCAGCCCGTAGGCCGGTATCACCTGCGCGGGAATCGCATCGAGGCCGAGGTTGGCCTGGATGCCGCTGCGTAGCGCCGGGGCGATGGCCTGGCCCTTCTCGTTGAACAGCGCACGCTCGGGCCAGCGCGACAATGCGCTGATACTGGCGCGTACCTGCGTGGCATCGAGCTGTGCGGGCAGCGAAGCGATGTCCTGGATGTGGCTGTCCTGCGCCCGCATCCGCGCGTTCTGTGCGTCGATCTGCGCGCGGTCCAGGATCGGCGCATCGGCATTGTCCAGGCGTGCGGCCCAGTACTGCGGTGTCAGGTAGGCCTCGTGCAGGCCAACCACATAAGGCAGCGGCGCGCCGGGGTCAGGTGGCGGTGCAGCCTGTGCGAAGGCCGGTGCGGCCAGCAGGCACAGGGCCAGGGTCAACCGGCGCGGCCACTGCCGGTCCGGTGCGCGGGAAGCCAGGATCATGCGCTGCATACCCTCCTCGAATGCCAGTTGGAATATTTATTCCTTTCTCCGGCGAAAGCAAGAATAAATTATTGACCGGTCTCCCGGCCCGTGTTACACAGCCATTACCACCCGCGCTGGGGAAGTGTCGCTGTGGATCCTGCCGTTCGCAAACCGCGTCTGCCTGCTGCTGCCGGCCTGTGTGCCGCGCTGCTGCTGTGGGCGTCGGCCGCGCAGGCGGCGGATGCGCGCAGCAGCCAGCAGCGGGCGCGCCAGACGCAGGTGATCGACCTGATCGACAGCGGTCGTTTCAGCGATGCCGAAGCGCTGCTGGCAACGGCAGGCAATACTGCCGAAGGCGCCTTCCAGCGCGAGCGCATGCGCCGTATCCGCCTGGATTTCAGCCTTGACCAGCAGGCCACCAAGGCCGCCGTGCGTCGCTGGATCCCCGACCTGAGCGACGAGGAATTCGCGCGCTGGGACCAGCTCGGCCTGATCGAACACCTCGATATCGATGGCACGCGCCGGTACTTCAAGCGTGCACCGTCGAACCTGTTCCTGCTCAGCGACGAAGCGCGCGCACGCCGTCGCGCGGATGCACCAATGCCGGCGCCGGGCCCGAACGAAGTGCTCAATGCACACCACGCGCGCGTGGTTGCCGCAGCCGAACAGAGCAGCCAGGCCTGGGTGCTGCCACAGAGCATCGAATTCACCCAGACGCTGACGGTGAAGGCCGATGCCGTGCCGGCCGGCGAAACCGTGCGCGCATGGATTCCCTACCCGCGCGAGATCCCGGGGCAGCAGGAGCAGGTGCAGTGGCTGGGCAGCGCCCCGGGCAAGGCGCGGGTGGCACCGGCCAGTACCCTGCAGCGCACCGCCTACCTGGAAGCCGAAGCCGTAGCCGGCAAGCCGACCCGGTTCGAGATCCGCTACGCGGTGACGATCTTCGCGCGGCACACCGCGATCGATCCGGCGAAGGTGCAGGCCACGCCGAATGATCCCGCGTTGAAGCCTTACCTGGCCGAACAGCTGCCGCATGTGCGCTTCACCCCGGCGCTGAAGCTGTTCTCCGACCAGGTGCTGCAGGGCGAAACACGCCCCCATGAAGTGGTGCGCAAGCTGTTCGCCGCGGTCGATCGTATTCCGTGGGCCGGTGCACGCGAATACTCCACGCTCAGCAACATCAGTGATTACGCCTTGCGCGCCGGCCATGCCGACTGCGGGCAGCAGACCCTGCTGCTGATCGCGCTGCTGCGCATGAACGGCATTCCCGCGCGCTGGCAGTCGGGCATGGTG
Source organism: Stenotrophomonas sp. YJH_SMC_8 (assembly GCF_059371315.1). NCBI lineage: Bacteria > Pseudomonadati > Pseudomonadota > Gammaproteobacteria > Lysobacterales > Lysobacteraceae > Stenotrophomonas > Stenotrophomonas sp. YJH_SMC_8. The sequence goes on from NZ_JCAFUL010000001.1 coordinate 44,069, forward strand.
TTCTCCGGCGATGGCAGTGGTTACAACAATCTGCACGACTGGGGGCAGGTCTACCTGGCGCCGTACGGCTGGCTGCCAATGGACGTGACCACCGGCGCGCTGGCCAGCGATGTACCGGCATTGCGCGACTTCTACCTGGGTGGCCTCGATGGCTACCGCATCGCCTTCAACGACGATTTCGGCCAGCCCTTGGTGCCGGCCAAGCAGCACTTCCGCTCGGAAACGGTCGACTCGCAGCGCGGCGAGGCCGAGTGGGCAGGCGGCAACCTGTACTTCGACCAATGGAGCTACGACTTCCAGTGGCGGGTACTGCCAGCCGGGCAACGCTAGCGCGACACATCGCATTCCACACCATTCAATTCTTGCAGGAGAGAGCAGGGGATGAAGGCTTACAGCATCAAGCGGGCGGCGTTGTGCGTCGCCCTCGGGGCGTGTCTGGGCGTAGTGCTGCCCGGCATCGCGATGGCACAGAACGTAAGCGGCGCAGTCGCCGGCCGTGCAACCGCCGGTGACCAGGTCACCGTGGTCAGCAGCAGCACCGGCCTGACCCGTACCGTCACCGTTGGCACCGATGGCAGCTACCGCCTCGGCCAGCTGCCGGTGGGTGACTACCAGCTGCAGCTCAGCCGCGATGGCCAGAAGCTGGGCGATCAGGTATCGGTAAGCGTTGCCGTTGGCGGTACTACCACGGTCAACCTGGCCAGCGGCGGCGGTGTCACCAACCTGGATGCACTGCAGGTGGTTGGCACACGCGTGATCAACCGCGTGGATGTCTACTCGACCGAAACCTCGTTCAACATCAACCGCCAGGAGATCTCGCGGTTGCCGGTGGCGCAGGACCTGTCTGCGGTCGCGCTGATGGCGCCAGGCGTGGTCGGCGGCAACTCCTCATTCGGTGGCCTGTCGTTCGCCGGTTCATCGGTGGCCGAGAATGCGGTCTTCATCAACGGCCTGAATGTCACCGACATGTATACCCGTCGTGGCTTCAGCACCGCGCCGTTCGCGTTCTTCAATGAATTCCAGGTCAAGACCGGTGGCTACTCGGTCGAGTTCGGCCGCTCCACCGGTGGCGTGATCAATGCCGTGACCCGTTCGGGCAGCAACGAATTCGAGGGCGGTGTTGAAGTCACCGCCGAGCCCAGTGCGTGGCGCGCCAGTGGCGGCGATCATTTCCACCGTGACGGTACTCCGCATTCCTACGGCAGCCGCGACAACAACTCCTTCCTGAAGACCAACGTCTGGGGCTCGGGGCCGATCATCAAGGACAAGCTGTTCCTGTTCGCGATGTACGAGGACCGCAGCGACAAGGGCCACAACACGTCGTCCGATGGCAGTACCTGGTTCAAGAACGATTCCGGCAACGGCTTCTGGGGTACCAAGCTGGACTGGAACATCAACGACAATCACAGCCTCGCGCTGCTGGCGTTCTCCGACGAGGGCGATGTCACCAATGCGTCGTACGGCTACAACTGGAATGCCGACCAGCTCGGTGCCTGGGGCGGCGACTCGGTCACCGAGACCGGCGGCCGCAACTGGTCGGCCACCTACACCGGCCACTTCGGCCAGAACTTCACCGCGCGCGCCATGGTCGGCCAGAACAAGCAGCGTGCCTTCACCAACTCGTCGCTGGACCAGGCCTGCAGCCCGGTGTTCACCGACAGCACCTACGGCCCGCGGCTGGGCAAGCTGCAGGGGCTGCGCGCCGGCTGCCACCCGACCGGCGCGGCGGTGGCCGAGCGCGATGACACCCGCGATGTCGCGCGCCTGGACTTCGAATGGCAGCTCGGCGACCACCTGCTGCGCTTCGGTGTCGACCGCGAACTGATGACCACCAAGCAGTCCACCCGTTATCCAGGGCCGACCGAGCTGAGCTACACCGCCTACGTGGCGCGGCCCGGCGATGAAGTGTGGGATGGCGCCAACGCCTACGTACCGGCCGGCGTCACCGAGATGCTGCGTGCTCGCAACCGCCGCTCGGGCGGCACCTTCGAGACCGAGGCCAATGCCTTCTATCTGGAAGACATCTGGAACATCACCCCGAACCTGATGTTGAACCTCGGCGTGCGCTGGGACCGCTTCGAGAACCGCACGGCTGCCGGCAAGGCGTTCATCAAGATGGACGACCTGATTGCGCCACGCGTCGGCTTCTCCTGGGACATGCGCGGTGATGGCAGCACCAAGCTGTTCGGCAACGCCGGCCGCTACTACCTGCCGGTCACCAACAACATCAACGTGAACTTCGCCGGTGGCCTGACCGACGAATACAGCTATTACGTGCTGAACGGCTGGGAACAGAAAACCTCGCCGACCGGTTCGCCGTACATGGCACCGATCGTCGGCCAGCAGATCGGGCCGACCGACACCCGTATGAACACCGGCGGTGCCGACCTGCGCCAGAGCGTGGACCGTGACCTGAAGGCGGTCTACCAGGACGAGTACATCCTGGGCTTCCAGAACATGATCAACCAGGCCTGGTCGTGGGGTGTCAATGCCACCTTCCGGCGCATGACCCGCGCGCTGGATGACATCCGCATCAACTACACCCCGTGCGGCCCGACCCCCAGCACGCTCTGGCCGATCGCCAACCCGGGCGAGAGCCTGACGATCTGGGGCGACAAGAGCATCGGTTGCGCCAACGAAGGCTGGATCACCATCGACACCGCCAACAGCGGCTATCGAAAGGGCGGCAGTGGCGAGGTGATCGGTTACTCCAAGCCCAAGCGTACCTACAAGGCGCTGGAGTTCCAGATCGACCGTGCCTGGGACGAGAAGTGGATGTTCAACGCGTCCTATCTGTGGTCCAAGAGCGAGGGCAACTTCGAAGGCCCGGTGAACTCCGATACCAACTACGGTGACACCGGCATGGTGCAGTTCTGGGACCACCCGGCCACCAACGAACGTTATGGCGTGCTGTTCAACGATTTCCGCCATCAGTTCAAGCTGCGTGCCGCGTATGCGCTGAACAAGCAGTGGTCGTTCGGCACCACGCTGCAGGTGCAGTCCGGTGGCCCGATCACTGCCTACGGCGTGATGTGGCCGAACGACTCCATCGCCGGTGGCAGTACCTCCAGTGAAGGCAGCGGTGGTGGCACCGGCTGGCTGTGCGTGGCCAACTGTTCGGGCCCGTACAACCAGCGCCAGTTCGAGTACAGCCCGCGCGGTGCGTTTGGTCGCCTGCCGTGGACCTGGACCATGGGCGCCAATGTGACCTGGCGCCTGCCGGTGGAGGGCATCGACCTCAGCGCCCGGTTGTCGGTGTACAACCTGTTCAACAACCAGAAGACCATCAACGTGCACCAGCGCTACGAGGCGCAGCCCGGCCAGTACCGCGAAGCGACGTTCGCTACCGGCACGCGCTGGCAGGCCCCGCGCTATACCCAGCTGGTGGTGACCTGGAACTTCTGAGGCCACGGTCCGCGCCGTCCACCGTGACGGCGCAGGCAATGGAGGGACTGCCCGCATGCATCACCTGCTGATCCTCGCGGCGGCACTGGCCGCACCGTCCGCGTCGTCGGCCGACAGCGCAGCCATCGAGGCCGACATCGCGGCCGTGGTCCAGGCCGAGCATCTGCCCGGGCTGGCGCTGGCGGTGGTCGAGGATGGGCGGGTGGTCCATCGCCATGCAGGGGGCGCGCGCGGCGATGGCGGCCGCATCGACGAGGACACGCTGTTCAAGATCGCGTCCAACAGCAAGGCGATGACCGCTGCGCTGCTGGCGCGACTGGTGCAGCAGGGCAGGCTGCACTGGGATGATCCGGTGCAGCGGCATCTGCCGGGCTTCCGCATGCATGATGCGTGGGTGGGCGAGCAGATGCAGGTGCGCGACCTGTTGATCCACAACAGCGGCCTCGGCCTGGGCGCCGGTGACCTGATGCTGTGGCCGGAGCCGAACGCATTCACCCGTGCCGACATCATCGCCGGGCTGGCGCACCTGAAGCCGGTCAGCAGCTTCCGCAGCCGCTATGCGTACGACAACCTGATGTACGTGGTGGCCGGCGAAGTGGCGGCGGCGGCGGGTGGCAAGCCGTACGACCAGTTGATGCGCGAGCAGGTGTTCGAACCACTGGGCATGACGCGCTGCCAGGTGGGGGCGTGGTCGGTGAAGCGCGTGGGCAACGTGGCACAGCCGCATGCCTGGCGTGGTGAACGCAACGAGGTGGTGAACGCCGATGCTGCGATCAGCCCGGACCTGCCCTCGATGGCGGCGGGTGGCATCCGTTGTTCGCTGCGCGACATGACACGCTGGATGCAGGTGCTGCTCGATCCCGCCCTGGTACCTGACTGGCTGGACAGCGCGCAACGCCGCACGCTGTGGACCCTGCACATGCCGATGCCACTGGGCGAGCGCCAGCGGCGCTGGGACAACGCGCATTTCTACGGTTATGGGTATGGCTGGCGGGTGTCGGACATGGACGGGCAGTGGAAGGTGGCGCATACCGGCACGCTGTCAGGCATGTATTCATCGCTGGCGCTGCTGCCCGACCGCAGGGTGGGCGTGGTGATGCTGATCAACGGCGAAGGCGAGGACGCACGCACGGCGCTGATGCAGGCGATGCTGAAGCGCTTCACCGCACCAGACGATACGCGCCCGGCGATGGAGTACCTGGCCGAACTGAAGGCTGACCAGGCAGCGCAGGCAGCATCTGGCCACCAACGGCCGGCGACCGCAGCCGCGCAACCGGCACGCGGCGATGACCTGCCGCGTTGGCAGGGTCGCTACAGCGATCCCTGGCTGGGGCCCGCATCGCTGTGCCCGGGCAGGGACGGCCTGCGCTTCAGTGTGGACAGATCGCCGCGGCTGCAGGGGGCCGTGCTGCAACTGCAGGAGCGTTGGCTGCTGCGCTGGGATACGCTGGGCGACGACGCGCAGGCGTGGCTGCAGCCAGGCGAAGGCCCGGCACCGACACTGGACCTGCGTGCCATCGATCCGGACATCGACTTCAGCTATGACTTCCAGGACCTGCATTTCACTCGTACTGGCGACTGCCCTGGCGGCGACCGCCAACGCCGCTGAACCACCGCGTGTTTCACCCGCCACTGACGCGGCCGACGCCGGGCTGGTGGAGATCCGGTCGGTGGCGCCGCGTATCGACATGGATATCCGCTACGCCGGTGCCAACAACTTCACCGGCGCGCGTGTTCCGGGCTACGAGGCTCCTTCCTGTTACCTGCTGGCCCCGGTGGCGAAAGCGCTGGTGCGGGTGGAACAGGATCTGCGCGCGCAGGGTTTTGGCCTGCGCCTCTACGACTGCTACCGGCCAGTACGCTCGGTGCAGGCCTTCATGGCCTGGGTGAACGACCCGGGCGAACTCTCGCGCAAGGCGCTCCAGTACCCGGACCTGGACAAGCCCCGGCTGCTGGCCGATGGCTACATCGCAGAGCGTTCTGGCCACAGCCGTGGCGCCACGGTGGATCTTGGGTTGCTGGATTGCCGCAGTGGCAGCTGCACGCCGTTGGACATGGGTACCGACTTCGACTTCTTCGGGCCACGTGCGCACACGCAGGCGAGCGGACTGAGCGAGGTGCAGCAGGCAAACCGCCAGCAGTTGGTACAGGCCATGGCGCGCCGTGGCTTCGTGAACTACCCCCAGGAGTGGTGGCACTACACCCTGCAACCCGAACCGGATCCGGGCACCGCGTACGACGTCCCAGTGCGGTAGGGGTATCGGCAGGGCAGCGCCCTGCACCCGCTACAAGCCAGAGCAACAGCAACAGCATGCATTCCGTGGGATGGCGGGGTGGGTCGCTGCTGTTGGTAGGTGTCGACCTTGGTCGACACGGTAGATCCACGCCATGCGTGGATGCTCTTCGTTCAATTCTCGAAATATTCGATTTCGATTGAGATTCATCCACGCATGGCGTGGATCTACCACCAACCGTCATCAGGAATCTGTCGGAGGTGGGGCGGTGTGGGTGGGCAGGACCGTTGGCGCCATGGATGGCGCCATCGAGCCCCCAGGGATGGGTTTACGGCGTGTCCTGCCCACCCACATCGTCCCGCCAAACCATCAACAGTCCAGAGTCGCTTTGGCTTTGGCCGTTGCCTGAAGCCTCTGCGGGTGCAGGGTGCAACCCTGCCGATACCCTTACACTGGCCGCATTCCCACCGCTGCCTACCCGATGAACCTTCCCCTGCACTTCGGCCTGCTCGGCACCCTGGAAGCCGGCGCCATCGCCCTGCTGGTCGGCCTGCTGGTGTACTTCCTGTGGTCGCGGTTGTGCCGGCTGCTGCACTGGTCGATGGGGCATGCCATCGGCTGGGCCTGCGTCATCTCGGTGGTGGCTTCGGCCGGCATCGATGCATGGAAGCTGTTCTACATGGGCATCGTGCGGCTGGAGTCACCGCTCTACGCGCGCATCTTCCTGTCCACCATCCATGATCCGAACGAACTCGGCAGCCGCGTGGTGCTGGAAATCGCCGGCGCACTCGCCGGTGTTGCGCTGGGATGGGTGATGTTCAGTTCGCGGTCATCGGCCCAGACCGCGAATTGACGCAGGTTTTTCGTTCGCTGCCGGTTAAATCCTGGCGCGCTGAATGCGCAGCTTATGAGCCACTCACTTCGCGCTAACCACCCTGCTAAAGCATGTGCGGTGGCGAGTGGTTAATCGCGTGTGTTGATGCCGGTCGCGGCGCAAAATCGATTCAGAAAGGCGGTGGCAGGGTAGGTGCCGTGCGGAGACAACACGCCGCGCAACACCACCCAATCGGTAGGAGACACCCCTGATGACTATTCGCAACCGCAAGCCCCTGATCGCCCTGATCGTCGCCGCTGGCAGCGTGCTGGCCATTCCGGCGATGGCGCAGTCGGCCAAGCAGCAGGCGGCGCATGCGCAGAACGAGGCCGCGCAGGCCCAGCAGGCGGCTGCACAGGCCGGCCAGGCCGCTGACCAGGCGACCAATGCGGCCGCAGCGGCATCGGCGCAGGCCAATGGCGGTGGCCAGACCTGGGCCAGCATCGATACCGATGGCAACGGCACCATCAGCAAGTCCGAGGCACAGGTGAACGCGGGCCTGGCCCAGGTGTTTGACCAGGCCGACACCAACAAGGACGGCGAGCTCAGTGCCGACGAGTACAAGGCCTATGTGGCCGCCCAGCAGGCCGGCGCCGGCGGCGCAGCGCAGGGTGCGCAGGGCAGGTAAGACCTGCATCGGGGCGTATGGGAACCCGGGCGGCTTCGGCCGCCCGGGTTTTTTTCGTCACCATGGCCCCTGTATCCTTGCGCGATGAACACCTCCACGCCTGCGCCGTCGCGCGCCATCGGCCTGGTCGGTTTTGACGGTGACGATACGCTGTGGAAGAGCGAGGATTACTACCGCAAGGCCGAGCAGGATTACCTTGACCTGCTGTCGCGCTACGTCGACGTGCATGACACCCAGACCGCGCGCCACCTGCTGGAAGTGCAGCAGCGCCATCTGGGCACCTTCGGCTACGGCGTGAAGAGCATGACGCTGTCGATGATCGAGGCTGCCATCGACATCACCGGCCAGCGCATCGACGCGAAGGATATCCAGCGCATCCTGGACATCGGCCACGACACCCTGCGCCATCCGGTCGAGCTGATCGACGGCGTGCGCGAGGCGGTGGCCGCCATCGCCGAGCACTACCCGGTGGTGCTGATCACCAAGGGCGACCTGTTCCACCAGGAAGCGAAGATCAAGGTTGCCAACCTGGCCGAGCTGTTCCCGCGCATCGAGATCGTCTCGGAGAAGGATCCGGAAACCTACGCCCGCGTGCTGGCCGAATTCGATCTTCCGATGCAGCGCTTCGTGATGGTCGGCAACTCGCTGCGTTCGGACATCGAGCCGGTGGTCACCCTTGGTGGCTGGGGCGTGCATACCCCGTATGCGGTGACCTGGGCCCACGAGACCCAGCACGGTGTGGCCGACGACGAACCACGCATGGTCACTGCCGATACCGCCCACGACTGGCCGGCCGCACTGGCGGCGATCGAGGCCAAGGCCGCCGCGGCGGCCTGACAGGGCGGGGCGGCTGCGGCAGAATCGGGCCATGAACCACCGACTGCGCGCGTTGCTGTTGTCCCTGCTGCTGGCGCCGGCCACCGTGCTGGCCCAGCAGACCGCCCAGCGTTCGGCTGCGTATGAGGTGGAGACCGGCGACAGCTGGGTTGATGCCCAGCTGCAGGACATCAACCATTACGCCGAACGCTACCCCGATGCCTTCCTCGATGAGGTGTCGCGCTATGCCGACGTGCCGCGTGGCTACATCAGCGCGCTGTTCACCACCCATGGCTGGCAGGCCGGGGACATCTATTTCGCCTGCTTCTGGGCCAAGGCCAGCGGCCAGACCTGCCGCGACAGCGTGCGGGCTTTCAGCCAGGACCCGGACGGCGGCTGGGAAGCCGTGGTGAAGCGGATGCCCGCCACGCCGGACAACCTGCATTACCGTGCCGTGCGCCACGCCATCGTGGCCAGCTACGGGCACTGGGACCGGCCGATCACCCTGGATGCCACCCTCAAGCGCCAGTTGAAGCGGTAGCGCCGGCCGCTGGCTGATTCTGGTGGGTGCGAACCTTGGTTCGCACGCCTTTTGCTCCTTCCCCCGCCAGATCAGTGCGAACCAAGGTTCGCACCCACCAGACCTGCCCGGGCCAGGCGCCATGTTGCTCTGCATATCGCCGCCGCCACGCACTCCGGCGACAATACGGGTCCGAGCTGTTCCCCGTTCCCGTAATCGAGTGACTGATGAGCGCCTCTTTCGTTTCGCCTGATGTGATCCGCCGCCTGTTCGCGCAGGCCATGTCCCGCATGTACCGCACCGAAGTGCCGCTGTACGGCACGCTGGTGGAGCTGGTGGAGCGGATCAACGCGCAGGTGCTTGCCCAGGACCCGGCGCTGGCCGCGCAGCTGCAGCGGAACGACGAGCGTGCACGCCTGGATGAAGAGCGCCATGGCGCGATCCGCGTCGGCACCGTGCAGGAGCTGGCCACGCTGCGCCGCCTGTTCGCGGTGATGGGCATGTACCCGGTCGGCTACTACGACCTGTCTGTGGCTGGCGTGCCGGTGCACTCCACAGCATTCCGCCCGCTGACCGGCGCCGCGCTGGCGCAGAATCCGTTCCGCGTGTTCACCTCGCTGCTGCGCCTGGAGCTGATCGAAGACGAAGCGCTGCGTGCCGAATCGGCGAAGATCCTTGCGCGCCGCCGCATCTTCACCGACGGCGCGCTGGCACTGATCGACCAGGCCGAGCGTGACGGTGGCCTGTCGCAGGCTGATGCCGAGCGCTTTGTCGATGAGGCGCTGGAAACCTTCCGCTGGCATGGCGACGCCACCGTTGACCTGCCGACCTACCACGCGCTGCACAACGCGCACCGCCTGGTGGCCGACGTGGTCAGCTTCCGTGGCCCGCACATCAACCACCTGACCCCGCGCACGCTGGACATCGATGCCGCGCAGGCGGCGATGATCGAACACGGCATGGCGGCCAAGGCGGTGATCGAAGGCCCGCCGCGCCGCGCCTGCCCGATCCTGCTGCGCCAGACCAGCTTCAAGGCGCTGGAAGAGGCCGTGCATTTCCCGGACAGCGAGGGGGGCGATGCCGGCACCCATACCGCGCGTTTCGGCGAGATCGAGCAACGTGGCCTTGCACTGACCCCGAAGGGCCGCGCGCTGTACGACCAGCTGCTGTCGCAGGCACGCGACGCAGGTGGTGAAGGCAGCACCGGCGGCGACTACGGGCAGCGCCTGCAGGCGGTGTTCACCAGCTTCCCGGATGACCACGACACGCTGCGCCAGGAAGGCCTGGGCTACTACCGCTACCAGCTGACCGACGCAGGCCGTGCCGCGCCCGAGCGCGTGGCTGATCTGCCGGCCGAAGTGCTGGTGGCCACTGGCCTGGCCACGGCTGACCCGATCGTCTACGAGGATTTCCTGCCGGTCAGCGCCGCAGGCATCTTCCAGTCGAACCTGGGTGGCGAAGAGCAGCGCGCCTATGCCGCGCATGCGAACCGCGAGGCCTTCGAGCAGGCGCTGGGCGTGGCGGTGAACGACGAGTTCGAGATCTACGAGCGGCTGCAGGCCGAATCGCTGGCGGCGCTGCGCGCCTGATCGGCACCGCTTTGGTGCGTGTGGTGGGTGCGGACCTTGGTCCGCACCCACCGGAAGCTGGTAGCGCCGGGCCATGCCCGGCGAACCGAGAATAATCAGCCCTTCATCGTGCCGGTATCCAGCCAACGCTGGTGCCACGACAGCGCTTCCGGCAGCAGGTGCGGGGTGTGCTTGCCGTAGCTTTCGCGGCTGGCACGGTCGAAGTAATCCTGCAGCTGCGGGCGGAAATCCGGGTGCGCGCAGTTGTCGATCAGCACCTGCGCGCGCTTGCGCGGGGTCAGGCCACGCAGATCGGCCAGGCCCTGTTCGGTCACGATCACCGACACGTCGTGCTCGGTGTGGTCCACATGGCTGGCCATCGGCACGATCGCCGAGATGGTGCCGTTCTTGGCCGTGGACGGGCTCAGGAATGCCGACAGGAAACCGTTGCGGGCAAAGTCACCGGAACCGCCGATGCCGTTCATGATCCGCGTGCCCATCACGTGCGTCGAATTGACGTTGCCGTAGATGTCCACTTCGATCATGCCGTTCATGCCGATGCAGCCCAGGCGGCGCACCAGTTCCGGGTGGTTGGAGATTTCCTGCGTGCGCATGATGATGCGCTCTCGGTAGAAATCGATGTTCTCCTTGAACGTCTCGTTGGCCTGCGGGCTCAGCGCAAAACCCGTGCACGAGGCATAGCTCAGCACGCCGTCGCGCAGCAGGTCGAGCATGCCGTCCTGGATCACCTCGGTGAACGCGGCCAGATCGCGGAAACCGCTCTTGGCCAGGCCGGCCAGCACGGCGTTGGGAATGTTGCCCACGCCGGACTGCAGCGGCAGCAGGTTCGGCGGCAGGCGCCCCTTCTTCACCTCGTGCTGCAGGAACTCGATCAGGTGCGAGGCGATCTGCTCGCTGGTCGCATCGATCGGGCTGAACGGGCTGTTGCGGTCCGGGCCGTTGGTGCGCACCACCGCCACGATCTTGTCCGGGTCGCAGCGCAGCGCGGTGTCACCGATGCGGTCGTTGGCGTTCACCAGCGGAATCGGCTTGCGGTGCGGCGGCAGCGCGGTGCCGTAGTAGATGTCATGCATGCCGTCGACGCCGGCCGGCTGCCACTCGTTGACCTCGACGATCACCTTCTTGGCCAGGTCCAGCCAGGTCTTGTTGTTGCCGACCGAGGTGGAAGGCACCAGCGAGCCATCTTCGCGGATGGCCGACACTTCGATCACGGCGGTATCGATCTCGCCGTAGAAACCGAACCACACGTGCTGGGCAACGTGGCTGAGGTGGATGTCGATGTAATCCAGCTTGCCCTCGTTGATGCGGTTGCGCGCATCCGGGTCGCTCTGGAACGGCATGCGCATGGCGATGCCATCGGCCTTGGCCAGCGCACCATCAAGCTCCGGCGCGGTCGAGGCACCGGTCATCAGCTTGATCTGGAAGGGGTTGCCCTGGGCATGCACCGCTTCGATGCGGCGGGCCAGTTCGACGGGAACGGCCTTGGGATACCCGGAGCCGGTAAAGCCGCTCATGGCCACGGTTTCACCGGGCTGGATCAGCGCGGCTGCGGCCTCTGCGGAGACCACGCGGTCACGGAGACGCGCGTTGGCGATGCGATCAACAGACATGACGACACGTGTTGCTGGGGGGAATTCCGATTATCGGCCATCCTCATCCGTACGGGGGGTTCTACCTTCGTGGAATGGCTTTTCCCCGGAGGGCTCACCCATACCCGCCGGTTTTGTTTTGCAGTGCAGCGTGCAAAGTGCTTTCGCAGCCCGCACGATGGCCCTGCATCCCGACGTGGGGGAGGGAGCAGAGCCCGCTGGCAGTTCGCTGCAAGCGGGCTTTTTTATTGCCTGCCGCCCAAAATGAATGCGCGGCACCCCTTCGGGGTCGGATCCTTTTGCCAAGGGCAAAAGGCTCTGACCCCACCAGCCGCATCAACCGGCGGCATCTCGGGGGCAGAGCCCTTCGCCGTTGGCAAAGGGATCCGACCCCGCGAGAATCAGGGCATGACCCTCGCCCCCGCCGAACTGTCCGCCGCCCTCCAGCCCGTTGTCGACCGCGCCCTGTCGCGATTGGCCCAGGTGCTGCCTGAGCCTGCCCCGGCCGAGCTGCAGCCGCTGCTGACCCGGCTGGCAGTGGCCAGTGACTTCGCCCTGGATACCCTGGTGCGGCAACCGGCCCTGCTGGCGCAGCTGGCCGCCCCCGGTTGCCCGCCGATCCCGGCGCCGGTGCTTGACCCGCTGCAGCCCAGTGATTGGCCGGCACAACTGCGGCGCTGGCGAGCGGCGATGTCCACGCGGCTGATCTGGCGCGACCTGGCCGGGCTGGACGACGTGGCGCAGACCCTGGCCGGCGCCACCACCCTGGCCGAGGATTGCCTGCGGCTGGCGCTGGAGGCCCTGCAGCAGGAGTTCGCGCAGCGCCACGGCGTGGTTCGCGATGGCGAAGGCGTCCCGCAGCAGCTGGTGGTGTTTGGCCTCGGCAAGCTGGGCGGTGGCGAGCTCAACTTCAGTTCCGATATCGACCTGGTCTACGCCTACCCGCACGGCGGCGAATCCGACGGGCCGCGTGCGCTGGCCGCCGAAGAGTATTTCGCCCGTCTCGGCCAGCGCCTGGCCAAGCTGCTGGACGAAACCACCGTCGATGGCTTCAGCCACCGCGTCGACCTGCGCCTGCGCCCGTTCGGCAGCGCTGGCCGCGTCGCACTGTCATTCGCGGCAATGGACCAGTACTTCCAGCGCGAGGGCCGCGATTGGGAGCGCTATGCATGGTTGAAGGCGCGCGCGGTGGCCGGCGATATCGAGGCCGGTGAAGCGTGGCTGCAGACCCTGCGCCCGTTCGTGTACCGCCGCTACCTGGATTTCACCGCACTGGACGGCCTGCGCGAGATGAAGGCGGCGATCACCGCCGAAGTCGCGCGCCGTGAACTGCACGAGGACATCAAGCGCGGCGCCGGTGGCATCCGCGAGATCGAGTTCCTGTGCCAGGCGCTGCAGCTGATCCGCGGCGGCCGCGAACCGGCCCTGCGCGAACGCCGCCTGCTGGTGGCGCTGGATGCGCTGGTGGCCGCCGGTCAGATCGCGCCGGAGGATGGCGCCGCGTTGCGCGAGGCCTATCTGTTCCTGCGCCGGCTGGAAAACCGCCTGCAGATGCTGCGCGATGCGCAGACCCACGTGCTGCCCAGCGATGCATTGGACCGCGAGCGCATCGCCGTCGGCCTCGGCTATCCGGACTGGGACGTGCTGCGCGCGGCACTGGCCGTGCAGCAGCAGCGGGTCAGTACCGAATTCGCCGCGCTGCTCGCACCGCGCAAGGGCCAGGCCGCACCCGATGCACTGGCCAACTACTGGCGCAGCCTGCCCGACGGCAGCAACGCGCCACTGCTGGCCGAAGCCGGTTTCCTGGATGCCAACGGCGCTGACCAGTCGCTGCGCGATTTCGCCCAGAGCACCGGTGTGAAGTCGCTATCCGACGCCGCGCGTGCGCGCCTCGATCGCGTGCTGCCGGCACTGCTTCATGCCGCCACGCGCTCGCCGCAGCCCGACGCAGCGCTCAAGCGTGTGCTTGGCCTGCTGCAGGCGGTGCTGCGCCGGACCAGCTATCTCGCACTGTTGGATGAGCAGCCGAGTGCGTTGGCGCGGCTGGTGGATGTGCTGGCGCGCAGTGCGCTGCTGGCCGAACGCTTGGCTGCGTATCCATTGCTGTTGGACGAACTGCTGGACGTGCGCGTGTCCGGGCCGATGCCGGATGCTGCCGGGATGCTGGCCGAGTGCCAGCAGGTGCTGGCGGTGGAGGATCCCGAATCCGCGCTGCGCTGGCTCAACGAGACGCGGCTGGCGCTGAGCTTCCGCATGGCGATGGCCACGCTGGACGGGCGCCAGGGCGCGGTGGACAGCACCCGGCAACTGGCCGAGCTGGCGCAGGCGGTGGTGATCACCGTGCTGGCGATGGCCGAAGCGGACATGCGCGCCGCACACGGCGAGATTCCCGGTGGCCGCTTCGCGATCATCGGCTACGGCAGCCTGGGTGGCCTGGAGCTGGGTTTCGGTTCCGACCTGGACCTGGTGTTCCTGCACGACAACCCGGCCGGGGTGGATGCCAGCGATGGTGCGCGGCCGCTTGAGCCGGGCCGCTGGTATGCGCGCCTGGCACAGAAGGTGATGGCACTGCTTGGCGCGGTCACCGCCGCCGGCCGCCTGTACGACATCGACGTGCGCCTGCGCCCGGACGGTGGCAAGGGTTCGCTGGTGTCTTCGTTGGCCAGCTACACCGAGTACCAGCGCGAACGCGCATGGACCTGGGAACATCAGGCGTTGGTGCGCGCACGCGGCGTGGCCGGCGATGCCAGCCTGCTGGCCGACTTCGAACAGGTGCGTGCGCAGACGCTGGGACGTGAGCGCGATCCGGCGACGCTGTATGCCGATGTCCTGAAGATGCGCGGCCGCATGCGCACCGAACTGGACCGCAGCGATGCCGCGCGGCTGGACCTGAAGCAGGGTGCCGGCGGCGTAGTGGACCTGGAGTTCCTGCTGCAGACCGGCGTGCTGGCGCGCAGTGCGCAGCATGCGGCGCTGTTGGAACCGCGCGATACACCGTCGTTGATCGATGCGCTGGCGGTTGCCGGCTTCCTGCCCGATGCCACCGCGCAGGGGCTGCATGGCGCGCATGCCACGCTGCTGGACGTGGGCCTGGCCTGCACGCTGGATCGGCGGCCGCGATTGGCACCGACCACGCCTGCGATTGAAGAGGCGTGTGCAGTGATTACGGCAGCGTGCATCGCCGCGGAGCTGCCGTTCGCCTGAGCGGCAGCGATGGTTGGGCAATGGCCTGCTTCTGGTGGGTGCCAACCTTGGTTGGCACAGGCCATCAGGATTCATGACCCCGGCAACATCGTGCCAACCAAGGTTGGCACCCACCAACGCAATGACCCGCTGTTGGCACCTACCGGAACAATGGTCCCGCCGATAACCCGCTTCTGGTGGGTGCCAACCTTGGTTGGCACAACCCATCAGCGTTCATGACCCCGGCAACAGCGTGCCAACCAAGGTCGGCACCTACCAGAGCACGTGCGGTCAGCTGGTCGCGCGCAGCGGCGCCATCTTCCACAGCAGCGCGCGGAACGGCGCCAGCAGGCACACGCCGATGGCCAGCTTCACGGCCAGGTCGCCCGCCGCCCAGCTCACCCACGGCAGTGCCGAACCGGCAAACGCGATCGACCAGAAAATGGTGGTATCCACGGTCGCGCTGCAGGTGGTGGCCACCATCGGTGCGCGCCACCAGCTGCCACGACGCAGGCGGTCGAACACGGTGATATCCAGCAGCTGCGCCACGATGAAGGCCGAGCACGAGGCAATGGCGATACGCGGCGTGGCCACCCACACCGACAACACCACCGCCACGAGGAAGCCGATCCACGCCACGCGGCGCGCCGGGCCCGGGCCGAAGCGGCGGTTGATCAGGTTGCTGACCAGGAACGCCACCGGATAGCTGAAGGCACCCCAGGTCAGCCAATCGTTGATCGGGTACTGCACCAGTACGTTGGACAGCAGCACCACCGCGCCCATCGCCAGTACCGCCAGCACGAGGGCGCGCGGGGTCAGCGGGGCAAAAAGAGGGGCAGGACGCACGGACATGGCGAGCCAGGGGATAAAAGGGGATACCCCATTATCCGCCCGGCCCTCGCCAAATCCAAAAACGCTCGTTCAGCTTTACAGCGCTTCGCTCATCACATCGCCAGCGGCATAGGCGGTGGGTACATAGGCCAGTGCCTGGCCCTGCGCGCTCTTCACGGTCCAGCCGGCACCGGCCTCGGTGGGGTCGAAATGCACCTGCTGGCCGACCACGAAGGCTGCCGTCTGGTCCTCGTGCACGCGCGCCGGCCAGCGCAGCGTGGCGGTCTGGTCGGCCTTGTCGGGCACCTGCAGCTGTACCTGGCGTTCGCCCGCCGGCGTGGTCTCCACCTTCTTCACTTCCATCGGCGGCAGCGGCACCGCCTTGGTGCGCTGGGCTTTCTCACGGCGTTCGCTGGCCTTGAACGGCGCCTTGGACAGTTCGGACAGGCCCGCCGATGCGGCAAGGGGCACCGAGACCACGATCACCGAAGTGATCAGCACGCTGGCCTCGCTGCTGTTCAACTGCGGTGCGGCGCCAGCATGGACGGTGGGCACCAGCAGTGCGGAGAGCAGCAGGGCGGAAGCAGGAACGCGCAGGCAACGGAACATGGAGACCTCCTGGTCAGAGTGGAGACGGCGGCTCAGCGCCGGGTATCGAAAATGTCGCGCGGGCCGGTGGCCTCGGGCAGGTATTCCAGCGGGCGACCCTGGTTGTCCTTCAGCTGCCAGCCCTGGTCGTTGCCGGTCGGCTCGAAGTTCACGGTCTGTCCCACGGTGAACTGCACGGCGGGATCGCCGATGCCGCGCGGGTACTGCATCGACGCGGTGTTCTGTGGATCGTTGGCATCACGCAGCAGCACTTCACGGCGGCCGTCCACGGTGGTGGCGATGGCGCTTACCTGCATCTGCGGCAGCTTGATCTGCTGCTGGCGCACCAGCGGGTGGCCTGCGTCGGCGGCATCCTGGGCCTCCTTGGCGGCGGCTGCGCGGGCCGAGGCCACCATCTGCGAGGACATCTCCAGGCTTGGGCCCTGCGGGCCCGGGTCGTGGATGATCACGATGCGGCGTTCGGCATGGGCGGTGTTCGCGCCGAGCAGGCCGGCAACGATCACCATCGACATCAGGGAAACAAGCAGCGGACGCATGTCGTTCTCCTCGCGGGATTCAAGGCGTGGCGGCAGCAGCACCGGCCACCGGCACATGGGGGATCACCAGTTCCTGCTGCAGCTGGCTGCGCTGGTGCAGGAAGTCGAACACCGATTCCACCGTCACCACAGAATAGTTGCCGGAAATGCGTTCGCCGGCCGGATGGTCGGTGGTGGTGGCGTTGGCCACGAACAGGCGCGCACCCACGCGCTTGCCCAGGCCGATGTGCAGCACGCTGGGCTGGTACTTCTGCTGGCGCAGCCACTGCTGGGCCTGCTCGCGCTTGACGATGGCCGGCGCGCCGTCGGCCTGCGCCATCGCTGCGGCCAGCACTTCCAGCACCCACTGGTTGGAGTTCTGGTAGTCGGTGGCGAACGGGTAGGCGACCACGTTGTACCTGGTCTCGTGCAGCGCCTTGGGCTGGATCGACGGCGACACCAGCATCGCCTTCAATGCAGCACGCAGCGGCGCCGAAGGCACACCGATGCGCAGGTCGGTATGGCCGCCGCTCTCGCCGACGAAGTTGCCGAGGCCTTCGTGGTACAGCTGCGAGCTGTCGGTCTTGCAGCGGTTGAGCAGGTGCATCGCACGCCAGCGGCCATCGTCCTCGCGCAGCAGGAAGGCCAGGTGGCTGTGTCGCAGGCCGTATCGGCTCAGGTCCTGGCCACCGCGCGCGGCGACCACCACGTCCACATCGGGCAGCGCATCCAGGCGCTCGGCGGTGGTCCAGGCCACGTCCAGCATCGCCGCCTGCGAGGCGACGCTGGGGTAGCGTTCGCGGCATTCGGTGCTGTTGGCCCATGCGGGCGCGGTCGCCAGCAGGCTGGCGATCAGCAGGGCGGCGCGGGGCAGGCGGGAGAAACGATCCATGTCGATACCTTCAACGGCGGGCAGGCCCGCGCGCCGATCATACGCCGCTCAGCGCAGCGGGCGGTCCACGCCCTTGCGCTTGAGCTCGCGGTCGCAGGCCTCGCTGATCGGCGCGATCGGCAGCGGCGGGCGTTCGCCATTCTTCGGATCGCGCAGGG
The DNA here is from genome assembly GCF_059371315.1 of Stenotrophomonas sp. YJH_SMC_8. Taxonomy (NCBI): domain Bacteria; kingdom Pseudomonadati; phylum Pseudomonadota; class Gammaproteobacteria; order Lysobacterales; family Lysobacteraceae; genus Stenotrophomonas; species Stenotrophomonas sp. YJH_SMC_8. Next base: position 61,912 of record NZ_JCAFUL010000001.1, read on the forward strand.
CCGGCTGTTCGCGGTACGCGTCCAGCTGCTGCTGGCACTGGTAGGAAATCGGGTCCAGCTCGGTGGGCGCGGTGGAGCAGGCAGCGAGCAGGGCCAGCGGCAGCAGGAGCAGGGTGCGCATGAAGACGTTCAGCGTGATGGGGGAAGCTGGACTCTAACCGTGCAGCCGGATCGAAATGTTCAGAAATCGCTGGACACCCGGGTAACGGAGGGCCGGAGCACGTTGGGGGCTTGGGCCAGGGCGCGTGGCTTGGGCCGCGTCGGGGGGGCTTGGGCCGCGTCGGGGGGCTTGGGCCGCGGCGCGGTAGAGTCGACTGTTAGTCGACTATCGCGCGCAGCGCGGGGTTTTCGGCGGTATCGCCAACAGCAGTCGACTAACAGTCGACTCTACCCGGTCGGCTCCTTTCCCGGGTCATTGCGCACGCCCCAGCCGCGCTTTCACTTCCGCCGCCACCCGCGCGGTCTCGCGCAGTGGCTCGATGCGGTCGTACTGCCAGTCCAGCCAGTGTTCCTGCAGCCGTCCACGTTCGCGCAGCTGCTGCTGGAAGCGCGCCAGGCGGCCCTGCGCGGTATCGGCCAGCGCCACCATCACCGGCATGCGCGTGGCACAGGCTTCAGAGAGCAGGTTCACCGAATCGGGCGACACCACCACGCGGTTGGCCCAGCCGAGCAACCCGCCATAAGGGTTCACACCGTCGCCGCCATCGCCCCAGATCACATGCGGCAGCCCGACGAAGGTGGCGCGCAGGATCTCGACCAGCGCCGGTGGCGTGCGGCGCGAGGTGGTGGCCAGCAGGCTGCCGCCTTCGCTGCGGATCTGATCGGCCAGCGCGCGGAAGACACCGACCATCCGCGCCTCGTCCCACGGCGCCAGCGGGGTTGGCCCGCCTACCAGCAGGGCGGTGCGCGGGCCGGGCAGGGTGCTGAAGCCGGCGAAGGCCGCGCGGCCCCAGGCCAGCCAGTCATCGTCCACCGGGTTGAGGCTGCCGAGCAGGGTCAGCACATTGCTGCCGCGCAGGGCGTCGTGTTCGGGCACCACCACCACATCCCAGTGGCGTGCGCCGATGCGCGGGTCGAGGATCTGCACCACCTGGCTGCCACGGGCACGCAGCACGCGCAGCGCACCGGCAGCCTGGCGACCACAGCCGATCGCCAGGGCCGGGGCCTCGGCGGCCAGTGTCGCGAAGGCCTCGCCGTAGCCGTTCACATCGCCCGGCAGGCGCCGTGGTGAGACCCAGCGCCAGGGGGCGCGGGGCTGCAGGACCAGCGGCCGATGGGTGCCCTGGCGCAGCGCCGAGGCCAGCGCGACCGCCTGGCGGACATTGCCCGCGCGGCCGTCGGTGACCGTCCAGGGCGCGCTCGATCGTTTCACCATTGGCATTAATTCGTTTCAGCCCTGCTGGGTGTTGCAACAGTCGCGACACTCTACACTGCGGCTCGTCGATTCGCCCCGCGCCGCCCGCGGGCACTGACTTCCTTTCGCCGCCCTGGAGATCCACCGATGTCCCACGCGCTCGACGCTGCTGCCCTCGATCAGCTGTTCCGTACTGCCCGTACCCAGAACGCCTTCCTCGACAAGCCGGTTCCTGAGAGCCTGTTGAAGGAACTGTACGACCTGGTGAAGTGGGGCCCGACCGCCGCCAACACCACGCCGGCCCGCTTCGTCTTCGTCACCTCGAAGGAAGCCAAGGACAAGCTGGCCCCGGCCCTGTCCGAAGGCAACCTGGCCAAGACCATGGCCGCCCCGGTCACCGTCATCATCGGCTTCGACCTGGACTTCCACGAGAAGCTGCCGTACCTGTTCCCGCACACCGATGCCAAGGCCTGGTTCGATGGCCCGCAGGAAGGCCGCCACGAAGCCGCCATCCGCAACGGCAGCCTGCAGGGCGCCTACCTGATCCTGGCCGCACGCGCGCTGGGCCTGGATGCCGGCCCGATGTCGGGCTTCGACCCGGCCAAGGTGGATGAAGCGTTCTTCGCCGGTACCTCCATCAAGTCGAATTTCCTGGTCAACCTGGGTTACGGTGACTCGGCGGGCCTGTTCCCGCGTCTGCCGCGCCTGTCGTTCGACGAAGCGGCGCGCATCGCGTAAGTCGTTGTATCGGTTTCGGGCCCGTCGTCCCGCGGCGGGCTCTTGCTGCACCGTGTACCCACCCTACGATCCGGAGAGTTCCTGAGATGAGCGCCACCCGTAAACTGCTGCTGCCGCTGGCCCTGACCCTGGCCATCGCCGCCTGCTCCAAGCCGGCTGACACCGCTGCCCCGGCCGCCGATGCCGCCGCCCCGGCCACCACCGAGCAGGCCGCCACCCCGGCTGCCGATGCCGCTGCTGCCGCCCCGGCCGCCGAAGCGATCAAGATCGCCTCGGGCACCTACAAGCTGGACCCGACCCATACCGACGTGCTGGCCCAGTGGAGCCACTTCGGCTTCTCCAACCCCAGCGCGCACTTCGGCAACGTTGAAGGCACCCTGGTGTACAACGCCGAAGACGTGACCAAGTCCACCGTGGAAGTGAAGCTGCCGCTGAGCGGCCTGAACAGCTTCACCGCCAAGTTCGACGAGCACCTGAAGAGCGCCGACTTCTTCGACGCCGCCAAGTTCGCCGATGCCACCTTCAAGAGCACCAAGGTGGAAGCGGCCGGCACCAACAAGCTGACCGTCACCGGCGACCTGACCATCAAGGGCATCACCAAGCCGGTCACCCTGGACGTCACCGTCAACGGCGGCGGCGAGCACCCGATGGCCAAGGTTCCGGCCGCCGGCTTCGATGCCACCACCACCCTGAAGCGCAGCGATTTCGGCGTCGGCGCGTATGCCCCGAACGTCAGCGATGAAGTGAAGATCCGCATCACCACCGAAGCCACCGGCGAAAAGCCGGCCGCTTGATGCACCCCGCTCACTCGTCGTGAGAAGGCAGAAGGCCCGCTGAAAAGCGGGCCTTCTTTTTTGGGGGATGCGATCCGCGTCGATGACGCGTGGAAACTCCGCACTGCGTGGAAACCCTGCGCTGCGCGCAAAACCTGCGCTGCGCGGAAAACCTGCACTGCGTGGAAAACCTGCACTGCGCGGAAAACCTGCGCTGCGCGGAAAACCTGCACTGCGCGGAAAACCTGCACTGCGGGGAAAACCTGCATTGCGGGGAAAACCTGCATTGCGGGGAAAACCTGCACTGCGGGGAAAACCTGCACTGCGGGGAAAACCTGCACTGCGGGGAAAACCTGCACTGCGGGGAAAACCTGCACTGCGGGGAAAACCTGCTTTGGTAGAGTCGACTGTTAGTCGACTGCTCTTCGCGGAATGCCGAAACCGCGCGCTGCGCGCGCGAGTCGACTAACAGTCGACTCTACCGCTGGTCGGTTGCATCACACGCTGGTCGGTTGCATCACACAGTGGTCGGTCCCATCACATCGTGGGCAGCGCCCTCAGCGCAACGCGCCCATCCACACCACACACGCTTCGCTCGGGCTCTGCTTGGCCTTCACCGCCAGCCCGCTCACGCGCACGAAGGTCTGCGCCGCCTGCGCCACCACCTGGCGGGCGATCAGCGCCGCCTGCTTGGTTGCAGCCTGCTGCTTGCGCAGCTGCACGATGTGCACCGACGGGCGGCCCACTGGCGCGTACTTCTGGTCGCGGCGCAGCACGTCGGCCACCTGCGCCACTTCGAACTCGGCCTGCAGGAAGCGGTGCTGCGCCTCCACCAGCTCACGCAGCGGCGTGCGCAGGGCGGCGGTGTCGGCAAAGGCGGCCAGCGCCGCATCGCAGGCGGCGTCATCGGCGAAGCGGGTACGCAGCGCGTCCACGCTGGCCAGGGTCAGTTTGGCCATGTGGGCCTCGTTGCTGCAGGAAAGGAGCGCGATTGTCGCATTGCTTGGCGGCTGATGCGTTGAACCGGGCGGCGGAATACCTGTAGTGCCGAGCCCACGCTCGGCTCATCGCGCGCAGCGCGAGGGTTCGCCGAGCGCGGAACGAAGAGCAGCCGAGCGTGGGCTCGGCTCTACAATGGCCCGCTGTATCACCCACGGAAGGAAGACCCATGCAGGACGCGCAGTACTGGTTGAACGAATTCTGGACGGGCCTGAGCCTGCTTGACCTGGTGGGCGGCAGCCTGGTTGGCACGCTGCTCGGCCTGGTGCTGGGCATCATCGGCTGGCGCTGGCTGCACCGCCGCGGCTGGCTGCAGCGGGGCAAGCGCTGGCATCACTGGCTGCTGGCCAGCTACGTGGTGCTGTTGCCATTGGCCACCGCCTTCTTCGGCCTGCAGCTGGGCTTCACCGCCGGTGCGCACCGCGCGCTGTTCAAGCAGCTCGATCACTTCCAGCCGCACCTGCAGACCCTGGTGGAAGGCTGGAGCGAAGGCTTCACCGACTCACTGGACGACCCGCGCATGCGCGAGGCACTGCGCAGCCAGGGCACGGTGGGCGATGTAGCCGACGCCATTGCCTCGGCCTATCTGAGCGAACATCCATTGCCCGGCCTCGACCGTCTTGGCAACGGCCCGTTGGCGCGTGGCACCGGTTGGGTGATCGGCAAAGTGCGCGAAGGCCTGCTGCGCGGCATGGTGGAAGACACGCTGGTGGACAAGGCCGGTACCCTCGGCCTGGAGCCGAAGGTGGTGCGTGAGGCACTGACCATGCATGTGGATGAGCTGCTGCACACCCGTGGCGTGCTGCGGCTGGTGAAGGCGCAGATCAACGGCATGATGCCCGGCGTGTATTTCGGGCTGTTGTTGCCGTTGTTGATCATCGCGCTGCTGGTGGTGCTGGAGATCTGGGCCGCGCAGCGGTTCGGGTGGACGCGGCAGGTGGCGCCCAGCGTGGTAGTGCCGGCCGCTGGCCGGCAACTGCAGGTTCCTGCCGGGGGTTCATGAGGTTGCCGGCCAACGGCCGGCACTACCTGTCGGAGGGCCTGGTGCATGGGGTCAGATCCCTTTTCCTGTGGAAAAGGGATCTGACCCCGAGCCGGTCAATCGCCGTCGGTTTCGTCCGGGTGGGCCTTCCAGTAGCCGGTGGAACGAATCCAGTCGCGCGGCACGCCCAGGTGGCCTTCGATGAACTTGCGCATCATGCGGGCGCGGCGCGATTCGGTGGCGATCCAGTAGAAGACATCACCTTCCGGCGCTTCGAAGTCGGTCAGCATGTCTTCCAGCAGGGTGCTGGTCGCCGCCGGGAACCCGTTGCGCTCCAGCCAGTGGATGCGCACGTTTTCGTACTGCGGCAGGTCCTGGCGCTCGGCTTCATCGCTCACTTCGATGAAGGCCTGCACCTCGGCATCCTCCGGCAGCACGTCCAGCCAGCGGGCGATGGCCGGCAGCGCGGTTTCATCGCCAATCAGCACATACGCGTCGTAGCTGTCGGCCACCACGAAGGAACCGCGCGGGCCGCCGATCACCAGCGTGTCGCCGGCCTGGGCCTGCTTGGCCCACGGCCCGGCAATGCCGTGGTCGTGCAGCACGAAGTCCATGGCCAGCTCGCCGGTTTCGTGGTCCCACCAGCGCGGGGTGTAGTCGCGGGCGGGCGAGGGCTCTTTGCCGGCGGGGTAGCTTCGGCCTTCGGCGGTGACCACCGGCAGCACCATTTCGCCGCTGCTGTTGGGGAAGAACAGCTTGACGTGGTCGTCGGCGCCCGGGGAATCGAAACCGGCCAGTTCGGCGCCACCCAGCACGATGCGGCGCATCAGCGGGGTGACCTCTTCGGTGCGCAGCACGGTAAGTTCACGGAAGCGCACATCCAGGCGCAGGCGCGAGTTGTTGTGTTCGGTCATGGGAATACCTGTAAAGGTGTCGCGCAGTGGTGCGCGGCGTAGGGGAGGACCTGGCTGGAGTCAGTCTGGCTGGGTCGTTGAAAAGGGTTGGCTCTCGCCACCGGTAGTGCCGTTGAGCAGGGCCGACGCCCGGGTCAGCAGCGCCGCCACTTCTTCCGCCTCACCCTCGGCCCAGCGGCCGTGGTGGTGCACCAGTGCCCGCTTGAACTCGCGCAGGGCGCCGGCCAGCGGCGGCGGCAGCGAGGCCTTGGTGATCTCGCGGGCGCGGTCGAAGGCACGCCGTTGCGCCAGCCGCACCTGGGTGCGCTGCACCTTCAGCTCGAACTCGCCGGCGGCGGTGATGCGGAAGATCCGCTTCCCGTCCACTTCCTCGGCCTCGATCCAGCCGGCCTGCTCGAAGCTGGCCAGCAACGGGTACATGGTGCCGGCGCTGGGCGTGTAGGCCTGCATGAACTGGTTGCTGATCAGCTGCATCAGCTCGTAGCCATGGCGCGGCTGCTCGCCGATCAGGGCCAGCACCAGCAGGCGCAGGTCGCCACGGCTGAGCACCCGCGGCTGGCCGTTGCGGCGCGGTACTGCAGAATCGGTGGAACGGGCTCTGGGAGAAGGGGTACGGCTCATTTCGATATATCGGTAAACGAGTGTGCAAACGATATATCGATATATCGAAGCCGACAATCATCGATCCGGCCACAAGCAGGTCTGTTTTGGGCCACGGGCGGCCCCGCCCACAGCAAAAGGGGCGCCCCTTGCGAGGCGCCCCGGGCAATGCTGTGGAAGGGAGTGAGGCAGGGCCAGACGGCGGACCGAGGCGGGCGAGGCCAACACTCGAGGTCTACCCTGAGGGCACCGCCGGGGCTGATCCAGAGGCAGGTGCGACACGTTGTCGCCGGTTCAGCGCCAGGACGCGGAGCCGACACAGGAGGCCCCGGCGCTGCCCCACAACCGTCATCGGCCGCGGTAACACTGCGTCCTGCGCATGGGCGCAGCAGCCCGCAAGCGACAGCCCGCACAGCCGCCAAGGCCCGCCGCAGGGCCTTCACCGGGCCGTGCAAGCCCCTTGCGGACACTGGCCGGTTGCATCCATACGCCTGCGTAGCCAAGTGACGAAAGCCCTTGGTGCGCTACACTTTGCGGTCTAGAAATCTATACAACAGTCGCGCGCGTGCGTGCGGTTATGGGAGCGCTAATGAACTGGTTGAACGAGGTGCTGAACAACGACCCGAATCCTGTGGAAACCCAGGAGTGGATCGAGTCGTTGAAGGCCGTTATTGATGTCGAGGGCTCCGAGCGCGCGCATCAGCTGCTGGAAGGCATGGTGGAACTGACCCGTCGTTCGGGCGCCTACCTGCCGTTCTCTCCCACCACCGAGTACGTCAACACCATCGAGCCGCAGCTCGAGGCCAAGAGCCCGGGCAATGCCGAGCTGGAATGGCGCATCCGTTCGATCATCCGCTGGAACGCGATGGCCACCGTGGTGCGCGCCAACCGCAAGCCGGGTGACCTGGGCGGCCACATCGCCTCGTTCGCCTCCGGCGCCACCCTGTACGACGTGGGCTTCAACCACTTCTGGCGCGCCCCGAGCGAGAGCCATCCGGGCGACCTGCTGTTCATCCAGGGCCACAGCGCCCCGGGCATCTACGCGCGTTCCTTCCTGGAAGGCCGCATCAGCGAAGAGCAGCTGGACAAGTTCCGCATGGAAGTGGACGGCGGTGGCCTGTCCTCGTACCCGCACCCGTGGCTGATGCCGGAATACTGGCAGACCCCGACCGTGTCGATGGGCCTGGGCCCGCTGGCCGCCATCTACCAGGCGCAGTTCATGCGCTACCTGGAAAACCGTGGCCTGATCGAGAAGTCCGACCGCAAGGTGTGGTGCTTCATCGGCGACGGCGAGAGCGACGAGCCGGAAACCCTGGGTGCCATCGCCCTGGCCGGCCGTGAAGGCCTGGACAACCTGATCTTCGTGGTGAACTGCAACCTGCAGCGCCTGGACGGCCCGGTGCGCGGCAACGGCAAGATCATCCAGGAACTGGAAGGCGTGTTCCGTGGCGGCGGCTGGAACGTGATCAAGCTGCTGTGGGGCGGTTACTGGGATGCCCTGCTGGCCAAGGACAGCGACGGCGTCCTGAAGAAGCTGATGATGGAAACCGTCGACGGCGAATACCAGAACTGCAAGGCCTTCGGTGGCGCGTACACCCGCGAGCATTTCTTCGGCAAGTACCCGGAAACCGCCGCGATGGTCGCCGGCCTGAGCGACGACGACATCTGGCGCCTGAACCGTGGTGGCCACGACCCGCACAAGGTGTACGCCGCCTACCACCAGGCCGTGAACACCAAGGGCATGCCGACCGTCATCCTGGCCAAGACCGTGAAGGGTTACGGCATGGGCAGCGCCGGTGAAGCGCTGAACCCGACCCACCAGACCAAGAAGCTGGACGACGAAGCGGTGCGCCACTTCCGCGACCGCTTCAACATTCCGGTGACCGACGCGCAGCTGGCCGACGGCCAGGTGCCGTTCTACCACCCGGGCCCGGATTCGCCGGAAGTGCAGTACCTGCAGGAACGCCGTGCCGCGCTGGGCGGTTACCTGCCGCAGCGCCGCCGCAAGGCCGACAAGACCTTCGTGGCGCCGAAGCTGGAAGCCTACGACCGCCTGCTGAAGAGCAGCGGCGAGCGCAGCTACTCCACCACCATGGCCTTCGTGCAGAGCCTGAACATCACCCTGCGTGACAAGGAACTGGGCCCGCACATCGTGCCGATCGTGGCCGACGAAGCCCGTACCTTCGGTATGGAAGGCCTGTTCCGCCAGATCGGCATCTACGCGCCGTTCGGCCAGAAGTACAAGCCGGTCGATGCTGACCAGCTGATGTTCTACCGCGAAGACCAGAGCGGCCAGGTGCTGCAGCAGGGCATCAGCGAGCCGGGTGCGATCAGCTCGTGGATGGCCGCCGGTACCAGCTACTCGGTCAGCAACGTGCCGATGCTGCCGTTCTACATCTACTACTCGATGTTCGGCTTCCAGCGCGTGGGCGACATCGCCTGGCAGGCAGCGGACATGCGTACCCGCGGCTTCCTGCTGGGTGGCACCGCCGGCCGCACCACGCTGAACGGTGAAGGCCTGCAGCACGAAGATGGCTTCAGCCATCTGGTGGCCGGTGGCATCCCGAACGTGCGCAGCTACGACCCGACCTTCGGCTTCGAAGTGACCGTGGTGCTGCAGCACGGCACCAAGCGCATGATGGAAGACCAGGTGGACGAGTATTACTACGTCACCCTGATGAACGAGAACTACACCCACCCGGAAATGCCGGAAGGCGCGGCCGAAGGCATCGTCAAGGGCATGTACCTGCTGACCGACGCCGGCAAGCCGAAGAAGGGCGAGCTGCGCGTGCAGCTGCTGGGTTCGGGCACCATCCTGCGCGAAGCCATTGCCGCGGCCGAGCTGCTGGACAAGGACTTCGGCGTGACCGCCGACATCTGGAGCTGCCCGAGCTTCAACGAACTGCGTCGCGATGGTTTCGACGTGGAACGTGCCAACCGCCTGCACCCGGAAGGTGAGCAGCGCAAGGCCTACGTGACCGAACTGCTGGAAGGCCGCCAGGGCCCGGCGATTGCCGCCACCGACTATGTGCGTGCGTATGCGGACCAGATTCGTGCGTTCGTGCCGATGTCTTACACCGTGCTGGGTACCGATGGGTTCGGTCGTTCGGATACGCGTGCGAACCTGCGTCGGTTCTTTGAGGTCGACCGGTACTACATCGCGCATGCCGCGATTGCGGCGCTGGCGAAGGAAGGGAAGATGACGGCTAAGGATGTGGCCCGGGCGATCAAGCAGTACAAGATTGATCCGGAGAAGGCTAATCCTGTTGGGGTTTGATGCAGTGAGTTTCTGAAAATGCAAACGGCGACCTCTTGGGTCGCCGTTTGGCTTTATAGACTCCGCACGTGCTTCATTATCAGCTGATAGGCCGAGGGGGACATAGGAAGCATGATCGAATCAGAAATGCGTTCTGGTGCCGAGAAAATACTTCTTAATAAAGTTTCAGAGATTCAGAGTCGCATAGCTTCGATCTTCGAGGAAAGAGAGAAAGAGGCTGTAATCGAGGTATTCCGGCTGCTCGATCTGATGTTTGTAAGCCAGATGCTGGGGGGGGACGTGGATGAGGATGCGCGACTGCGTGCCTACTACGTTAGATGTGGTGTGCCTGAGGCATTGGCGCCCATATTGGCGAAGGCGCATGAACGCCCGCGTGGTGTGCCGTGGGGAAAGTCACACGAGCTTCTTGGATCCTTGATCGCCACTTGTTTGGAAGAACTGGGAAAGCTGGTTGATCTTCTTAGACTGGTTCGCATCTCAGCGCACGGGGTCGCGACAGTTGAAGTCAAGACCAAGCACATTCAGATAACCACCACGACCGATGCAAAGGAACGGTTCGCGCGTCGCTTGCTAAAAAGTAGTTACCTCGAGCAGCCGCCGAAAGGTGATCTTCCAACAGAAGCTGTGAAAGAAAGGATGCGTCTCTACGTTCGTCATGACGATGTGTACCACATCGCGTACGAGAGTGATTCCGAGGTTGTCAGTCAGCATTTGCAGCTAGCGGAAGGCTTCCGGTCGAGGTTTCCAGAGTCTGAGGCAATCCCGGAAAACTCCATAATTGGTGGGCGGCCATTCAAGGCGTGGCGGCGTGAGTGTGAGCGGGCGCTCGGCAGGACACTTGCACACATCAATTTCTCGCTTCTACTCTGCCAAGATCGGCCAGCGACGCGCTTGCGGGACGTGCTCACCATGTTTTGTACAAAAGCGGACGCTGCTGCTGTACTGAACGACGGGGAAGGCGCTGAAGTGGGTGGTGATCAAGTTCTAAGGGCATTAACGCTTGAGCCAGAGGATCTTGAAGAGTGGTCGAAAACTTACGAACCTCCAGCGAGTCAGTACGTGTCGCTCGACAGGGACTTCGTACTTATCCCATGCTTTGGAATGCTTGGAAATCCCTACTATGCAATGTTTCGGCACATCCGGAAGCACCATAGAAAAGATTGGGATAAAGCCGTAGATGCTAGGGAGGGTGTCTTTAGGGAGGATCTCGCGTCGGTCTTTCCGGCGCCGAGGTATGTAGTACCTCCGCACGGCTATAAGCTTAAACGATCCGATGGAACACATCTGACAGATATCGATGCGGTGATTATGGATTGCGTAACTGGGAGTGTCGCACTAGTCCAGTTGAAGTGGCATGATCCTTACGGAAGGTCCATATCTGAGCGAGAAAGCCGCCGGAAGAACTTAGCAAGAGCGACTGACTGGGTAGAGAAAGTCAACGAATGGATTGGTGGAAGAACTTGCGCTGAGATAAGCTGCGCGTTGCAGTTACCTCCATCTGAATGCACCCGCTCCCCCGAGATCTTTGTTATCTCGAGATACGCGGCTCGGTTCGCTGGTGATGATCGTGTGGATTCGGGGGCAACATGGCTCTCTTGGCCGGAGCTCAAGTATGTTGTGGCGCATGCTAATGACGATCCAATTCGGGACGTTGCCAAGCTTTCCGAAGAGATGCTGATCGGAGAGGCCGAAGGCGAAGTGATGCCGTTCACCAGGAAATTCCAATTCGGCGATCTAGGTGTGACACTTCAAGTTGGTTAGCCCTCGGATCGTTCGTCATCGTGCCGAACTGCACGATTATATTGAATTCTTCTTGCCGCTAAATCAGGAGTCTTGCGATTTCTTGGCGGATGTCGTACTGAATATTATGGTTGTAAAGTATGATGGATGATGTGGTCTATGCTTTTCTGTGAGCTATTGGGCGACGGAGATATCATCTCGCTCTATTTCTGATGTCTCGGGAGCGGGGCTCCCTTGCAGGGTGTCGTCAATCATTTTTATCTGCTCAATGACGCTCTTCATTACAATAGAGCAAACGCCATTTCCGCATACTTTCACTTTGTCCCTCCTCGTTCCTGATGCAAATTGGTGATCGGAAGGGAGTGACATTGCTCGGGCCAACTCGCTCGGTTGCAGCATGCGCATGTGCCAGCGGTTGCTCTTCTTCTTTACCAATGCAAAGCGGTCAACCGTGGTTACTGTTCGCAACGGTGTGTCCAGCGTCTGCCAGGATTTATCACCGCCAGAGCCGTAGTAGACGATCAAAAACTCCGCACTAGGTCCTAAAGTCGCGATCGCGTCCCGCGCGCGAGCAACGGTTGCTTCTGCGCGACTGGGAACAAAGAGAGGCTTCATCGGCCAAGTTCCGTCCGGGTCAAGAATGTCACGGACGGACTGAGCTGAAGCACCTTTTGGTGGGACGATGGAGGGTGGAGCGACTCCGAGGCCTGCAATTAAGAAGAGGCGGTTTCGACTTTGGGCGGATCCAAAATCGGACGAGTTTAAAATAAAGTCCTCCACGAGATACCCTAGCTTGCGGAGTGAATCCACCAAGTCTTGGTATCTATGCCACTGCTTCATTTCCTTTACATTTTCTATCACAACCCACTTGGGTAGGAGTGCCGAAATCCAATCAATCGTGTAAAGAGCGGTTTCCTTACTTCGCTCGTCCCGAGGCGCACTTCCCTTAGCGACGGAGTGGTTCGTGCACTCAGGCGATGCAATGAGCAAGTCTAGGGTGCCTTTGGCACAGTACTGAAGCGGATCAATGCTCTCTATGCGGTCGTTGATCACGATCGCGCTTGGGAAGTTGAGCTCGTATGTCTTGCAGGCAAACGACCACAGGTCAACTGCCACGACCGGCTCAAGCCCCGCTAGGACGGCCCCGCGGGCGCCCAGGCCTCCACCGCAGAACAGGTCGACAAAGCTCTTCATCGTGTGAAATGATCTAAAAGCGTGAAAGCCGCCAGGCTATCAATTTCGGATGAAGTTTGCCAGGAAAATTTTGGAGGCGGGATGGCAAAGCTTAGACCACGTGCAAGGATCATTCGTACCATTGGAGATCAGCTGATCAGCGGGCCGGAAGCTGCGCTGATTGAGCTTGTAAAAAATGCCTACGACGCAGACGCGTCGACCGTGAGAATTGCCATTGTTCCGAAGGGTAATGATGCTCTGTCGTTCATGACTGTGTCAGATGATGGCCACGGTATGAGCGCATCCGATATCTTGAGTAAGTGGCTTGAGCCGGCTACGGGGGACAAAATTGCGCGCAAAGTAAGCCCTCTTGGTAGGAGGCTTCTTGGGGCAAAAGGGGTGGGTCGATTTGCAACCGCAAGGCTTGGCAAGAAGGTGGAACTGCTTAGTCGAGTGCAAATTTCAGATGAACTAGAAGTTTCAAATTTTGAACTGGATTGGGATGACTTTGAGCGGCATGAGTATCTTGATCAAATTGATGTAGAGGTCATTGCCTCGCGTGAATCGGTGGTGTCTGAAAATACCGGAGTCTCTCTAAAGATTGTCGATCTGAGAGATGCGTGGACCCAGAAACAGCTTGAGAGCTTGATTAAAGAGCTGCGTCGATTGTCCTCTCCCATGGCCCTTCGAGAAGCCGGATTTAGGATACTCTTGGATTTGAGTGGTTTCACGGAGGCGAGCGCTGGCTTCGACGGTGCATTGCTGGTATCTGGCCGAGTGCTAGGCGAGAATGATGAGGCTGAGATTGAGCCTCATTTGATCCGGCCGTTTTCGCTTGGCAGCGTCTATCACTACCGGCTGGAAGGAGATTTTGATTCTTCAGGCGGATTCCTCGGTCGCTTCGTGAACAAGCGAGCTGACGGTGCACCTCAGGAGATTCGGGTTGAGGCACCCTCGTATCTTCCTGACGAAGTAAGTTGTGGCGAAGTGTCCATTGCAATCAATATCTACGACCGTGAGCCTGAGGCGATCCTTGATCTATTCAAGAGGATGGGCTTGTCGGCACTTGGAAGAGTGGATGCGCGGAAAATACTTGATGAGAATATCGGTGTCGGGATCTATCGAGACGGATTTAGAATTCGGCCCTATGGTGACGCTGAGACTGATTGGCTTGAGCTTGAGAGAAAAAGGGTTCAGAACCCATCTCAGAAGCTTGGATTGAATCAACTTTGGGGTGGGGTATTTATCCTCGGGGAAGGTGATTCAGGGCTCATCGAGCGTAGCAGTCGGGAAGGGCTTGAGCACAACGGATCTTTTATGAGGTTGCGGCGCCTAATCAACGATGTCATGGCTAGAGTCGAGTTGATCAGGTTTGACTTTAGAGGGAAAGCGGGGCTGAGCAGAAAGGCTGAGGGGGACGCAGGTGCCGTTCGAGAGAAGGCCGGACTACAGTCTATGGCAAGGGCTATTGAGAGGCTCCCGGTGCAGTATCGCGACGGGATGCGGAAAGCATTGCGCCAAGAATCTGCGGCCTTGAAAACCTCGATTGTGGAGCTTGAGAACTTTCAGCTAAAGCTGGCCGCCCAATCAAGCATTGGGTTGGTCGTGTCGCAGGTGCTGCACGATGGACGTCGTTTTCTTGGTGATATTAATACAAGATCAAAAACGCTTAGTGATGGCTCTCAGCGACTTCTGGAACAGTCTCCATTCGGTGAGCATTTCCGAGCTGTCTTTGGAAATAATGCTGCATCGATCAAAGAGTCGGCATCCCATCTTACCCGTCTGTTTAGGGCGCTTGATCCTCTAGCAAGTCGCAAGCGCGGGAGGCCAAAGACCATGGATCCTGTGGAAGTTATAAGAAAGTGTGTCGAGTTGAACGCGGATGCACTCAGAGATGGGGGAATCAACCTAATTGAGCCTAAGCTCGGTGCCACGCGGAAGGCCACTATATATGAGGCTGACCTGATGGCAGCGGTGTTGAACATCCTTGATAACGCAATTCACTGGTTGGGAACTTCAGATCGTATTGATAAAGAAATCGTTATCTCCGCGTCAGAGTCGAAGCGGTGGGTAAAGGTCTCAATATCAAACAACGGGCCCGCCGTCGACCCCATCGTCGAGCCGAACTTGTTCCGGCCTGGTTTTACACTCAAGACTGAAGGTTCTGGAATCGGATTGGCAATCGCGAGAGAGGCGATGAAAGCGAGCAAGGGAAAGGTCGAGTATGATTCCGCATCCGAATTGACTAGTTTTTCTATTTACATGAAGAGCGAATAGAGGGGGGGCTGAAATGGACGTTGCCTGTATTAATGTTGTGTTAGTTGAGGACGAGGGCGCTAACATCAAAGCATGGCAGGACCATGCGGCGATGCATAACGCGGATGTGCAGAACACAGGATTCAAGGTCATAACGATTGTTGCGAAGAGCGCGGCCGAAGCAAGGCACGCGCTTGTCGAGAATCGCGCTGATGCAGTGGTGGTTGATCTTCGCCTACGAACCGAAGGTAATGCGGCACCTAATGATCACGGAAACGATGTGGTCCGATACGCCCACAGCGCTCATCCTGTTGCCATAGCCGTCTACACTGGTCAGAGGCAAGAGGCTGAGGTCGAAGCTTTTCCTCAAGTAGAGGTGTTTGATCGCGGTGCTGGACTCGTGCCAGTTTTTGAATGGCTGGGGAAGCAGCGAGGTATGTTGGAACATCTCAAGGAGCTTCGTAATTCCATCGAGGCTGAGACGGCCAAGGTGTTCTTCAGCTCGGTTTGGCCCCGTTGGTCAGGTTGGACAGCTCAGCGGGGACCGGCAATCAAGCCGATGCTGTTCCGCCACGTTATTGCTCACATCCACGACAATTTGATGAATGCGAATGGAGGCGTCTCCCATCCCGAGGAGACCTACTTTGTTCCGCCCATCAAGGGTAGATTCGATACAGGTGATATCGTTCGAGATGGGCAGGGGCTTTGGGTGGTGGTAACACCGAGATGCGACTTGGCGACTGACGGTAAGGTCTCGTTGGTTCTACTGGCCGAGTTCCAGGACATTTCCACACGGTGGAGGGGCGCGAATGCCAAGGAGCGAACTAAGATTTCTCAGCATGGCGGATCACATAAGAACCACTTCCTTCCGGAGATGGTGGACTCTGCAGGTAATGGAATGGGACCTTGGTTCGTGGACTTCACCTCTCTCAGGGTTGTTCCAATTGATGGGGATCAGGGACTCAAGGCGATGAATAGAGTCGCCTCGCTAACGCCCCAGTTTGTACCGTCTCTCGTCGAGCGGTTCGGAGCATACTTTAGTCGCATTGGTACACCTGTAGTTTCGCAGGACTGACGAGGGCGTAAGTCGTCGTAGGTAGCTTGGTGTCCCCGCTGAAGCTGTTCGGCGGGAACTTTGTTGCTGCAGCGTACGCTTGCTTGGTGGAGGCCGCTGTGCGGCCAAAGCCGGGAACGAACGATGTAGTTTGTCAGTGTGCACCGCAGTCTGTTCGGGCTTCCGATACGTTTCGTACGGGGAATTCCGTTGCGAAGGTCTAGTCTGCTGGGAGTAGTCGGCTACTCCAGCGCCGGAGTATAGGTTGAACGCAGCGCGTCTCAGCGGCTTGGCCTATAAAGCCGACGATGAGCAACTGTGATGATGAGTTGTCCACGAGCAGAGCGAGCTCATCTCAGCAGTTGAGCTCAAGGTGCCTAGCCGCAAAGCGCCCGGCCCCGAGCGCAGCATCTTCATCCACTAGGCTTATGGCTTCTTCGCGCATGACAGCAAACTCGGCATCTGAAACACTGGGGAAGGTTCTTAGCTCGAGCCCGCCTTTGGGCGGGTGCAAGTGGCCGAGCGCCGAACCAATCAGTGCTGCCAAACACATTAGTGCGTACGTCAGAGACTTCATTGGAAGTCCTGTAGATCAGAGGTGAACGGAGATTGGGGCTGCGACGTCAGCGCGCAGCTTAGTACTTGAGGTTCAAGCCTCCGGCCCTACTCCCTAACCTGCAACCGCTCAGTCACCTGCGCAGTCAACGCCACACACGCCATCTTCAACCCTTCCATAATTCGATCCCCCAGATACTCCTCGGGCGCGCCGTTCTGCCGAGTGCGCTCCGCAGCCAGCATCAGCTCCGCCACCACGCGCAGCCCGGCCAGTGCGCAATCCGCATCCGCCAGCTGAAGACATCGCCCAGGCAGTTGATGCCGCTCCGGCCAAGGCTGGCCATCCGCAGCCGCGCCGGTTCCGATGCGGTGCAGCGTGGCGACGAAGGCGTTGGGATCGACGGACGGTTCGCGCTCGGGTTCGGCGCTGTCCGGATCGTACTGCGCGTGCAGGGAACGGAAGTCCGATGTGTTCATGGCAATGCTCCGTACAGGACAGATAGCAGCGCCACCAGATAAAGGCGGCGGACGATGCGTGGCTCGAAAACCGGTCTGTAGCGAAGCCGGTGGGTCCGAAGACCCCCACGCACCGCCCGCCATGGAACGCGAACGGATTGCCAGCCGGCGCCACGCAAAGGTGACGCCGGCTGACAAGCGTAAACACATCGCTACAGAACGGGTTTTCGACACCCGCGCCACCCTTCTTCGGTGGCATGCCAAGGTGTACCCGTGCTGATGCGAAATGCCAAGAAACTGCAGAACCGACGAATGTCAGTCCTGACGCTTTCGGCATTGTCGCACACGGTGTTAAGCCGGCAAGCGATTGCGCTGCAACGGTCTTCAAGGGCTTGGCGTTATTGGCCCCAAGCGCAGGAATGCCCGCAGTCAGGGCCATGGCGTAGGGCCAATCGCGACAGATTGGACCAGCGGTTCAGCCGGGCGGCGCCTCGGCCGAAGGCACGAAGCTCAAACGCACCCGAACCCGCGCATGCCTCGCGACGCCCTCAGCCACAACCGGTTCAAAGCGCCACTGGTCCACAGCGGTAAAGGCCGCACGATCAATCTCCCGCAGTCCGCTGGACCGCACCACCATCGCGTTGGAAACGTGGCCCAGTTCATCCAGCTGAGCAACCAGCAGCACCGCCATGGGCATCTGCAGCAAGGTGTCGGGCGGGGTGGCAGGGGCCGTTGAATACACAACGGCAGGTGCCTGCCGCAGCTCGAAGGTAGGGTTGTCGCCACGCTCTACGAACACTTCAGTGGAAACCTGCGGGTCTGCCGCCATGGCCATGGCAGATGTAGCGCCCAGCAGCATCAGAGCGAGGTTCAGTGCCAGGGCGGTGTTGAAGCGGGGCATACGTGGTTTCCATTCCGGTGCGCTGCCAGCATAGCGGCCATCCCCTGGCATGGCTTGCCTTGAATGCCGGCGCGACGGACGGCTGCACGGTTCACACAGGCACACCCCGCCGTGGCCACAGCGCATCGTCGCGTTCCAGGTCGTAGTCGCTGCCGAACGCCAGCGCCGCCTCGCGTGGCGGAAGGTCTGCATAGCAGCCCAGCAGGTATTCATCCATGCCGGCATCGCTATGGTCGATGGCGAACAGGTAGAGGAGCTCCTTGTCGAAGGCTTCCAGCCATGTGGGGTCGATCATCGTCATGGGCATCCTCCAGAGGGGGAGCCGAGTTTGGCCGCGGTAGATCTCACAGGATGGGATAGGAGCTCGACAATCATTTGATTTCATTCTGGTCCGATTGCCGGCCCGTGCAAGTCAGGGTAGAAAAGGCCTGCGGCTTGTTCGGGTGAACATTCACCGATGGCCTTCACATGATCGGGAATAGGTAGAGAACTTCGCTCCAGCGTGGGAGCGACAATGAGAGGGAGGCCGTGCATGGATTCGGTTTCAACCCGCCATCCTGGAAAAGGGGAGTTCTTTCTCCTTGAGCCAGGGGCGATAGGCGGCCCTGCCTGCGGGGTCGTCTTCGAGAATCTGGATCGCCTGCTGTCTTCCCCTCGCATGATCTTGCTGCCGGAGGATGGCGGCGTCCCCTCGCTTCGCGAGGCGCCGCGCCTGGTACTTAAACTGAGCGAAGGACCGCCGCCTGGGGATCTGGAGTCGGGGTTCAGCGGCTACTGGCTGGTCTCTGAGCGGCTGCATGACGTGATGGTCTCCGTGGATCCTCACGCCTTCACCTTTGCGGAAGCCGACTATCGCCTGGAAGATGGTAGCCGGGGTGATCGCCACTTCCTCTGCACCGTGGTTCAGGTCGTTGACGCGTTGGACGAAGGTGCGTCCAAGCTCTTCATTGACACCACCGAGGAATTCATCAACGGGAAGTTCTACGACTTGGGCGGCGGTGCGAGTGTGACGTTCGACCGGGAGAGGCTGGGGCAGGCCCACGTCTTCAGGACTCCGTTCTCCGGCTCTGTGTTTTGTGACCGCGTGTTCAGGGACGCAGTGGCTGCAGCCGGTATAGACACTGACAGCGATGCGGACGGCGTGTGGTTGACGGATGCCGCGGACATTTAGGGTGTGGCCCAAGCCGGCAGAGAATTCATGAGTGGCTGGTCCTCACATAACTGACAGCCGACGCCATTCCGAGACCTGCTTATGTCTCTACGTTGGAGCACAAACATCTGGGGGTGATGAAAAAGCATGGAACCGTCGAAGCCGACCCATTCTGTTCGTGGCGAGTACTTCCTCCTAGTGCCTGATACCACGCGTCGGAGAAAAGCAGCAGTGCGCTATGCCGGTCCAGTGCGCGGTTGGCTTTCCGGAGGGGGCTTCAGGCTGTGAGCGCGCGGGCATGACTCGAGGAGGGCATGGAAGGTTGGCACCCTCTGATAAGCTCTTGGCACGCTTATTTAGATTGATTCTGAGGTGAGGCAAACAATGACTTCGAATCTGCCAAAGAAGGGCGAGTTCTTCGAGTTGCGCCCAGATGCCCGACGGCGCGGCAAAGGGCATGGCGTCGTTTTTGAGAACGAGTCTTCCCTGAAGACGCCTCCAAATTTCCTCTTGCGCCCCGATCAGGGGGGCTTCCCGCCTCTGCGCGAGACCCCGCGTCTAGTGTATTACCCAAGCGAAGGGTGGCCACCGGAGGATCTTGAAGCTGGGATGAGCGGCTATTGGCTCGTTTCCGGGCGTCTCCGCGAGGTGATGGCGGCCGTGGACCCAGGAGCTTTTGCGTTCAGGGAGACTGACTATCGACTCGCTGATGGAGCAATGGGTGGCCCTTATTTCCTTTGCGATGTCATCAGAACCATTGATGCCTTGGATGAGGCAGCATCCCAGCTGAAGATCATCGTTAGTGACGACTATGAAGAGGGGAAATACTACGATCTGACTGGCGACGTCCGCTTGGCGTTCAAGCGGGAGGTCATCGGCGATGCTCACGTATTCCGGCTCCCTTACTACGAAGGTGTCTTCTGCGACCGCACTTTCAAGGAGGCGGTCGAAGCCGCGGGACTGATCGCCAGCGGTACGTCCAACGGTCTGTGGTTCTATGACGCGGTGAACTGCTGAGACCAGGCGATGCTTGAGTCAAGGAGGATTTGTGGCTGGACATACCACTCATTTGCAGGACCATCACGCGATTGAGCAGCAGACGCTGAGGCACAGCCCGTTGCTCGCAAAGCTGCAGGAGGCGGGGCGATTCAATATTCACGCCCAGGAGAACCGGCTGTTCCTACCCGCAAATCCTGCCTATGCAGATGCGATGGGCATTACGCCGCACAGTGGCGGACCGTTGGGTGAATACCAGAACGGAATGATTCGGCGCTTGAATGAAATTCAGAGAACGCGAGACGGTAAGGCCGCGCTGCTGAATGACTCTTACGCCCTCGATAGAGTGATGGCACGTGTAGAAGCACTGCGAGACACCATCAAGGTCGGGTTGATCAACGGCGATCTCAACACGAATACTCCGCTGGGAAGCACGCCTGCGATCACGAACAAACGGATCCGGGATTTTTTTGACGGAGTTCCCGAGTACCACCAAGCGCATATCGTTCAGATCCAAGCATTGAAAGGTTTAACTGGGGTCGACCTCGGCTGGGTGGCTGTCACTCATTCCGAAAGTGGTATCGTGACTACGCTCAATAGAATCGAGTATGACGCCAAGCCATTGACTCGCGGTGGAAATATTGAGTTGCAGCGAAGCGGCCTGTCGCTTGCCATTTCCAATGCCCACCATGGTGGCCGAGCTGTTCTGACAGAGCCGGGTATCCAGACGGTCGAGCGCGTCTTGGGCGAAGATGCGGCCTATCGGATCCGTGCGCCCGGCATGCAGCAGGGGCAGGTCACAATGGACCTCCTCCTCGGCGAAGCCTCCACCAGCCAACTTATCCGCTCCGGTGGCCTGCTCGCCTCCGGCGCCGACGCTGTCATCACCGCCCGTCGCACCTCGCAGCTGCTGGAAGAGGGCAACGGTACCGCCGCCCAGTCCGAGCTCACCCATGCCCTGGCGCGCAATGGCGGTGGCTGGATCGGTGGCGTGGCCACCGCGTCGGTGATTGGCACGTCGAGTTTCGTCCCCGCGGCCATCGTCGCGGGCGATGCGCTGCTGATGAGCAAGGCGTTCGACAAGGGCGCCGATCTGCTCGACAACCGCACCGTCTACCGGCAGACCGACAAGGCCGATGTCACATGGCAGTTCGATGGCCGCAACTGGCAGCGCCAGGCGGTCATGGACAGCGCAGGCGACGGCCTGGGCAATCCGGCTGAGCGCAGCGTGGGCGCCAGTTACGAGAAGGCCCGCGAGCTGGGCGCATACGCCCATGTAAACGCGGTAGAGCTGGCGCTGGGCAAGGCGCCGCCGCCGCAGGATCCTTTCAGCATCCCGGCGAAGGATGGCGAGAGCCGTCTGGACAACCCCAACTGGCGCCGCGATGCGCAGACCGAACAGTGGACGCGGCAGGTCAAGATTGGCGTGTCCGGTGCCAACGACCGGGGGGTGTATGAGACGCAGACCGCCAGCCCCGAACGCGCCAACGAGTTGAATCGTGAGGCGGTGCAGCGCATCGAGAACAACATCGCCAACGGCAAAGTCGCCATTGCCGCCAGCTACCTGGAGACCTACGCCGCTACCCGCGCCAGCGACTTCGTGCCGCTGGTGCCGGAAGCGGTGGAGCAGGCGCGTGCCAGGCCCGACGCCATCCAGGGCTCGGACAACCAGCTTTACCAGCGCGATGACGCAGGACAATGGCACCACGCTGGCCAGATCGCGCAGGGCAACATGGCGCTGGAGTTGGAGCTGACCCGCACCATCCAGCAGCCGTCGCTCGATCAGTTCAACCAGACTATTGCCGCATTGGAATCGCGGCCGCTGCCGTCTGCGGCGGAGGTGAACCAGAACGAGCTGCGCCACAGCTACTACGCTGCGGGCGTCGCGCTGACCCCAGCGTGGGAGCAAGCCATTGCGCTGGCCACGACGCGCACGCGCGAGCAGCACGGCATTACGGGTCCCACGCTGCAGGAACTGGGGCCTGTAGCCGAGGGCAACGCGGGCGCCTCTCGGCCCATCACCCATTACCAGGTAGGCCAGGATGGCGTGGCACGCGCCGTCGCAACGACCAGTACGCAGGAGCTGCAGGCCGCATGGAATGAGGTGCGCGCGCGTGCCAATGAGCAGGCGCCGGTGCCGGAATCACCCGAGCTGCGCATTGCCGCGCTGTCGGCGGGTGAGCAGGAGGCGTACCGGCAGGCACTGCAGGAGGCCAATCGGCTGGGTGCTGCGCAGGTGGATGCAGGGCAGGCTGCACGAGCAGCCGCGCAGGTGGCACATGGCGACAAGCCATCCGAGCAGGATGGGAACGTGGAAGTGCGGCCTGAAGAGCCGGCGACTGCGCAACCCATCGCGCCTGCGACGGTTGTGGCGGCGCCGCCCGCGGTAGCGGTCACGCCACCGCCTACGCCTGCGGCACAGGACAAGCCCGCGCCTCAGCGGCACGCCGAGCAGCGCGATCCGCCGCGGCGTGAGGCGGAGCCCCAACCTCAGCCCCATCCAAACAGCGAGGCGCCCACCGAAAACCGTACCGCCTCACAGACGCCGGAGCCCGCTGGGCCGATGCAGGCGCACCCGGTCGAATCCGAGCGTGCGACGCCACACTCTGCCGCGCCTCTGGCAGCGGCAACGCAGACGGTGCCCACGCAGCGCACAGAGCAGGCAGCGGAACCGGAGAAGATGGCCCCGATGCCTGCGGTTGCGCCCACTCCAAAGCAGGACATGGCAGTGCAGGAGGTGGAACCGGTGCCGTTCAAGGAGCCGCTGCCTGCTGAGCCTGCGCGCGATCCATGGCCTTTGGAGCAGGAAGCGGCACAACACGTGTCAGAGCCCGAACCGGCTCCATCGGATGACCTCCGGCCCGTCACTGCGGCTGTCACTGTTCCTGCCGCGCCCACGATAGTGCCAAGCCCCGAGCCAGCCGCGCCCGCACCGGATGAGGCATCGGGCTCGAACCGGGCGCTGCAGGACCTCACGCAGCCCGGCCACCCCGATCACGCGCTGTATCAGCAGATCCGCGAGGGCGTGGAAGCGCTGGACGCCAAGCACGGCCGCAGCTTCGACGAAGTCAGCGAACGCATGACGGCCAGCCTTCTGGTACTGGCCAAGGATAACGACCTGGAACGGGTGGACCATGTGCTGGTGAGCAACGCCACGCGTGAACACCCGGCTGGGCACACGCTGTTCGTGGTGCAGGGCGAGCCAAGCAATCCGGCGCATCAGCGCGCTGCGATGCCGACCGAGATGGCGGCGCAGACATCGGTGGAGGAATCACTGCAGCAGTTCGATGCGGTCAGCCGTGAAGCGCATCAGCGTGCGCTTGCCAATCAGATGGACCAGCAGCTGGAAGATCAGCGGGTGCAGCACGAGATACAGATTCGTGCGGCGAATATGTGATGAGCAAGGCACGCGCTGCACTGGCGACCTGCAGGAAGGACTGAAGATGACGCCACATGGCAATCTTCCGATAGCGGGGGATCGTATTCATCTGTCTCCCCCTCCGAACTGGACCGCGTAGACGCAGGTTCTCGCTGTATCACCTTCATCGGAACGATAGGTCAACAGGCTGGTATCCATACCCTGGTTACCGCCGGTGATGGGGCGCCGGTACTGCCTGATGCCCCCTCTCTGGAATGGCGCTTCTCCTCCGGTCCTGTATCCGAGGGCTTCGAGCGCTTGTCCGGCCCTTTCGGCTTCCCAGTAGCACACGCCATTCGGAGCATCTGTCACTGGCTGCTTGCCCAGCTGATAGAAGATCACCTCTTGGTTGGGGAACTCACGTGCAGACTCAACCGACAGATAAGACGCCGCATAGTTGTAGCCGTCCGTCGTTGCCAGGTCCTTTGCGATGTGCCTGATGCTGACCTTTTCGTCTGGCACGAGCGAGACACCTATCGCCGTGCCGAACTTGTCCGGACTGATATCCGCCCGTGACCTGAGCGAATCCGCATAGGCGAGAATCCGCTTCTGCAGGTCGGTCATGGAGATGCGGGCAGGGTGCGCATCTGCGGCAGCGGCACGTTCATTGAGGGCAGACGTATCCGGCGATCGCGCACATGCAGACGTCAGAGTAAGCATGGCCGATAGTCCGGAAATTGCGCCAGCGCGAGCTAGATGCGACATCACATGACGCGGAAGCAGTAGAGGCCGCCAAGCCGAGATCGCGGGAAGCGAGGCTAGCGCCCCTTGGATTGCGGTGCCCATCGGCAAGTCCCTTGCAGTGGAGAGGTCACTATACGGGGCAGACCCCGAGTGACTCTACCGGCGGGGTATTGATCGCCCACGTTTGCTGGCTGGTTCACACATTCAGCATGTCAGCCGTGGCCCCAGCTTTGTCCTCCACCTGCCCCCCATCCCACCTATGCCATCATCCAGCCAGGACCGCAGCACCCATCAAGGCTGAACAGGCATGGAGCAGGCAACACGCTACACCGCAACCCTTTATCTGGCCGCACCCGGCACCCCACTGAAAAGTGGAGGCATCTCGCCGCGCGGCCACATGTACCTGCAGGTCGCTGCAGACGACGAGGCCCACAGCTACGGCTTCGCACCACCGCGCCACGCGCCGGGCGAAGCCCCCACCGGCGTGCAGTACGCGCAGGTGCGCCACGACGATGCCGATGAGCATCTGGACCCGTACTACAGCCGCACCCTGGAAATCACCGAAGAGCATTACGGCTGCCTGCGCGACTTCGCCGAAGAACCGGCCGAGTTCGAATTCGATGTGGATCGCCCGGCCACCATCAACCGCTGCAGCGATTTCGTCTGGGCAGCGCTGCACTACGCCGGCCTGCATCCGCTGCCGGCGCCGCTGGATGGCGGCAGCAATCTGGGCGAGTTCGCGGTGCTGTTCAACCTGCCGGAAATCCAGTGCATTGCGGCGCCGTTCCCGGGCAGCGATCTGAATGCTGAAGCCCACCATGCGATGCCCGAGCGCGAGGCCGAGCATCATCGCCAGGGCGACCGCGCCAGCGATGAGCCGCCACCGACCCCGATTGAAGTGGCCGGCACGCTGCTGGATCCCTCGCATCCAGACCATCGCCTGTTCTCGCAGCTGATCCAGAAGGTGGCCGAGCTGGATGCCGCGCACGGCCGCCCGTTCGATGCGGCCAGCCAGCGCATCAGCGCCAGCCTGCTGGTGCTGGCCAAGCAGAACAATCTCTCGCGCGTGGACCACGTGCTGCTCAGCCAGCCGACGAAGAGCAGCCATGCGGCGGAGAGCATCTTCATCGTGCAGGGCGACCGCAACGACCCGGGGCACCGCCGCGCCAGCATCGCCACTGAAGTGGCGGCCAAGACAGATGTGGCCGATTCGCTGCGGTTGAAGGAGCAGTAATCCGCGCGCCTGCCATACGCGCGCCGGCGCACGCCACGCCCCCCACCTGCTACCATTCCCCCGCAACCCCAGCCAGCCCACCCGCGC
This sequence comes from Stenotrophomonas sp. YJH_SMC_8, assembly GCF_059371315.1. Classification (NCBI taxonomy): domain Bacteria; kingdom Pseudomonadati; phylum Pseudomonadota; class Gammaproteobacteria; order Lysobacterales; family Lysobacteraceae; genus Stenotrophomonas; species Stenotrophomonas sp. YJH_SMC_8. The sequence continues at coordinate 87,253 of NZ_JCAFUL010000001.1, forward strand.
AGACAGATGCAGGTCGGGCCGTCGCAGTACGGCCCAGCGAGCCAGGACACCTTCCCGTGCCCATTCAAGGACGCTCGCATGTTCCGTAATCCTCTCTTCCGCTCGGCCGCCCTGGCCGTTGCCGTTTCGCTCAGCCTCGGCGCGCCCTCCGCGTTTGCCGACAACGCACCCGCCGCCAGTGTCACCGCCGCCGTACAGCGCCAGGCCGTGGCCAAGGGCCTGTACGAGCTGGCCTACAGCCCGAAGCAGAACGCCGTGTTCGTGGCCTCGTCCGGTGGCTTCGGCGATGACGCCGGCCCGGCCCAGGTGCTGCGCCTGAACCCGTCCACGCTGGCTGTGGAAACCCGCATTCCGCTGGAGCGCAAAGCCTTCGGCGTGGTGCTGGATGACGCCCACGACCGCCTGTACGTGGGCAACACCGTGGACCTGTCGGTGACCGTGGTCGACACCGCGCAGAACAAGGCCGTCGGCACCATCCAGCTGATGGAGAAGAAGACCGGCAAGGACGGCAAGGCCGCCTACACCCACGACCTGCGCGAGCTGGTGGTCGACAGCGCGGCCAACCGCCTGTACGTGACCGGCCACAGCAGCCAGCCGGACGTGAGCAGTGTGCTGTTCGTGATCGATACCACCACGCTGAAGGTGATCAACACCATCGACGGCCTGGGCAATGCCAAGGCGCCGGGCCTGGCGCTGGATGCGGCCAACAAGCGCGTCTACACCAGCAACCTGCTGGCCGACCTGGTGGTGGTGGGCACCGATTCGAACAAGGTGGTGGCGCAGCACAAGATCGCCGCCGAGCAGCCGATGAACATCGCGCTGGACCCGGCCGGCAAGCGCCTGTTCGTAACCGACCAGGGCTCGGAATTCCTGCGTGGCTACCAGGCCAAGAGCAGTGGCCTGGTCAGCAAGCATCCGGGCCAGCGCGTGCTGGTGCTGGACCGCAGCACCGGCAAGGAACTGGCCAGCATCCCGACCGACGCCGGCCCGCTGGGTATCCTACTGGATGCACCGCGCAAGCGCCTGTACGTGACCAACCGCGAAGCCGGTACGGTGACCGCGTACAACAGTGACAGCTACCAGAAGGTGGCGACCTACAAGGTGCCGACCCACCCGAACAGCCTGGCGCTGGATGCGAAGAACAACGTGTTGTTCGTGAGCATCAAGAACGGCGAGAAGGACGACAAGGGCGCCGACGAGAGCGTGGCGCGCATCCAGCTGTAATGGGGTGACGCCGGGGCACGCCCGGCGGCGAGCCGCGTGAAGAAGGCAGGGTGAAGACCCTGCCTTTTTCATTGGCCGGTTGCGGCGCCAGCAGCCGGCGGCTAGGGTTGAACCCCATGGCAGGGAGCCAAAGGATCTGAATCATGCTGGGTATCCACCGCTGGCTGCGTGCCGGCCTGATCTTCACGCTGGCGGGCGCACTCGGCGCCTGCAGCAGCCGCGTACCGGATGCGCTGGAGCCACTGGATCTGGTCAAGCCAATTGTCGTTGCCGAGCCTGGCCAGGTGGTGCGGTTCGAGTTCGAGACGAATGCCCGCAACTTCCAGCTGGGTCGCACGTATGCGCTGGAGCTGGAGTTGCAGCGCCAAGGGACACGAAGGCCGGACGAGCCTGACGTGGGCACATCAAGGGTCCCGTTCGAGGTGACCCTGCAGCAATGGGGCACTGATGCCTGGAAGGATGTTCCCACCTACGACAGCTATCAGGCCGGGGTGCTCAATGCAGGTGAACAGCTTCCGGAATGGCATGCATCCAGCGAATGGCGGTATACGTCGCCGCACATGGGCAGTGACGGCCAATACACGCTGAGTCTGGTTGCTCTGCCACTGGAGCCTGATACCCGCTATCGCGTACAGGTTCGCACTGCGCAGGCCTCGCCGGAACTGCAGCACTACTCGGCTCAGTTGCGGGTACACGCAGCCCGGCCGCCAGGCAAGTAATCAACCTTACCACTGGAAGGAACGAAGGAATCACCTTATGGACAAGCCGCGCTATACCGTAGAGATCGTTATTGCTGCACCTGGCACACCGCTGATCGACCCCAGGACGCACAAGCAGGCCGTCGACGCTGAGGGTGTTCCGCAGACGTCCGCCCCAGGACATATGTTCTACGTCCTGCATGCACCCGGCGTGCCTGCGAAGAGCTATGGATTTGCTCCCAAGGAGCACGGAAGCATGAATGGTCCTGGCGCCATCATGGAGGATGACGCAACGGTCTATAGAGACCCGCGCTACACCCGTACCCTCGAGATCAGCGAAGATCAGTACAGGAAGCTCCAGCAGTTCGGCTCGGACCCGGAGAAATTCGGTTTCAGCAAGCACTATCAGGATGTTCGCCACAACTGCGTGGACTTCACTTGGGAAGCGCTGAATCACGCGGGCATCCAGCGGAAAAGCAGCATCGACGTGAACGCGTTGGGAGGTCCCGCCGGCCAGCTTCTTCCGGATGTTCGCATTCCTCTTGACATCAAGGGGGCAGGCAAGGATGCATTCCGACCGCTGCGCAACATCCACGGTGTGGACAGCATTGATCCGCCGTTTCCGGACAGCGAGCTCAACCAGAGGAAAACCAATCCCCTGCCGGAGCGCAGTCTCAAGCAACACATGCTGAGTGATGCTGAGAGCATGGGCGAACGAAGCGGTGATCGTCTGGCCTGGCACAGCAACGATCCGCTGCTCTCGCAGATCAACCAGGGCGTGGCCCGGCTCGATGCAGAGCGGGGCCGCGACTTCGATGCCACCAGCGAGAACATCAGTGCCAGCCTGTACGCGCTGGCCAAAGCCAATGGCCTGACCCAGGTTGACCATGTGCTGTTGAGCGATCGCACTGCGCAGGCCGATGTGGCGCAGAGCATCTTCATCGTCCAGGGGGAGCGCAACGACCCGGCACAGCTGCGGGCCAGCATGCCAACGGCGGTAGCCGCGCAGACACCGGCAGAAATCTCCTTCGAGCGCGCTGAGCAGCTGTCACAGTCGGGGCAGGCGCGCTCGCAGGATGAGCTGCAGCAGCGCCAGGTGCAGGAGCAGTCCGGGCCTCGCATGGCGTAGGGCGGCAAGCGTACGGCGAGCCGACGTTCTCGCGCTGGGCCGCCAGTAACGCCGGAGCCGGCTCAGCCCAGGCGGTGTGCCGGGTTCTGCTGTTGTTCCTGCTCACGGGCCTGCTGTTCGGGCGGCTGCCCCATGGCCGGCTGCTGCGGGGCAATGCCGAGCTTCTGCATCGACTGCTCCACCGGCGTCTGCGCGGCCACTGCGGTCGGCATCATCGCCCGCAGGTGAGCCGGATTGGCCGGGTCGCCCTGTACCACGAAGATGTTGTGTCCCGCCGGCTGGTTGGCCGTGGCATGGCTGACCAGCACGTGGTCGACCTGCTGCAGGCCCTGCTCGCGGGCCAGCACGGTCAGGCTGGCGGTCAGGCGCTCGCTGGTCTGGTCGAACGGACGGCCATGCTGCGCGTCCAGGGCGGCCACGCCCTGGCGGATCTGCTGGTTGAGGCTGTACTCGGGATGGTTGGGGGTGATCTCTGCCATGGGGCGATCTGCAGCGGTAGGTCGTGATGGACCTGGGCAGTATAGAACCGGCCCGTGAACCACCGCATCGTGGCGATCAGTCTGCCGGCCGATGGTCGTAGCTGATCACCCGCTCGGCCAGCCAGCGCCCGTCCACGCGGCGCCAGACCTGGATGAAACGGGCCTGGCCGGTCCAGTGCTCGACACCCTTTGCATCGCGCTCGTGGAAGCGGTGGTCGCCGATTTCCAGGGCGCGATCGTCGTGCAGCGGAAACACCTGCAGCGAGCTTTCCACCAGCTCGCGGCGCAGATGGGTGCGGTTGGCGCGGGTGCTCTCGCACAGGGCGGCCACGCTGCGGCGGAAGTCGTCACGCTTGCTGGCGGACTTGCCCGCCTTGTCATGGAAGAACTCCATGTCTTCAGTGGTCATGGTCGCGGCCTTGTCGGCATCGCAGTCGTCGAATGCGGCGGCGAACAGCTGCGCGTCGGCCTGGTGGATCTGCTCGCGCAGGTCATCGGAGGGCGCGGGTGCGGCGGCGAGGCCGGCGGCCAGCAGGGGTAGGGTGAGCAGCAGCATGGCGAGGCTCCAGGGCGGGATTCATGCAGGCTCGCACGGCGCTCCGAGGGCCGCAGCCGCCCTGCGACGAAACGGGATTTCCAGGGAGTGAATGCCCGCATCGGTGGATTGGCCGGGGGGCGTGCCCTGTGCAGGCGGTGTCATGGCGGCCGGCGATTCCATCACGGTCGCGATAGGGGCCGGCCCATAGCCTGAAATCCTCCCCTCCCACAGGAGCTCCCATGCCTGCTTCCCGCGTCCGCCTGCACGTTGAAGACACCGGTGGCGACGGCCGCCCGGTCATTCTGATTCACGGTTGGCCGCTATCCGCCGACGCATGGAAGACGCAGGTGTCGATCCTGCGCGACGCCCAACACCGGGTGATCAGCTACGACCGGCGTGGCTTCGGCCGTTCTGACAAGCCGGCAGAAGGTTACGACTACGACACGCTGGCGGCGGATCTGGCCGGGGTGATCGAGGAACGTGACCTGCGCGACGTCACCTTGGTCGGCTTCTCGATGGGCGGTGGCGAGGTAGCGCGTTACGTGGCCAACCATGGCCAGGAACGCCTGCACAGTGTGGTGTTTGCAGCAGCGGTACCGCCGTTCCTGCTACGCAGCGACGACAACCCGGACGGCCCGCTGACCCAGGACAAGGCTGACGAAATGCGCAGTGGTCTGGAGAAAGATCGCGAGGCGTTCTTCGATGGCTTCACCCGCGATTTCTTCAGCGCCAACGGCCAGTTGATGGTGACCGAAGAGACGCGTCAGGCGGCCATCGCGCTGTGCCATCAATCCGACCAGACGGCGGCGCTGGGTTGCATGCACGCGTTCGCGACTACCGACTTCCGCGACGATCTGAAGAAGATCACGGTGCCAACCCTGATCCTGCACGGCGACAGCGACGCCATCGTGCCGTTCGAAGGTTCCGGGCAGCGAACGCATCAGGCGATTGCGGGCAGCGAGGTGGTGATCCTGGAAGGTGCGCCGCATGGCTGCAACACGAGCCACGCCGATCACTTCAATCTGGCGCTGCTGAACTTCCTGAAGCGGTAAGCTGCGGCCATGCGTGAGCCGAAGACACCCCCGTGGAAGAAGCCCAATCCCAAGGGCCAGGTCTCGCAGCCGCTGTCACCTGCGCAGAAAGAGGCGGCGCGGCAGCGTGCGGAAGAGAACGGGCGGCGCTACCCGAACCTGGTCGACAACATGTGGGCCGCGAAGCTGCCGCGGGGATCCTGATCTGTAGAGCCGAGCCATGCTCGGCTCCGCACTGCGTCCATCCACGCATGGCGTGGATCTACTGCAACAGCAGCCTGGCCTGGGCCCGGCGCTACGTGTAGTGCCGAGCCATGCTGGGCTTGCGCGCTCGGCTCTACCGTTCGGCCAGCGGTTTCCAGCCGGGTTCCCGCCAGGGTGAGATCTCGCTCTGGCGGACGGTGATTGCCTCCGTCGGCAGCCCAGCCAGGCGCGCAAGCTCCGCACGCATCACGTCGCCGTCCACAGGCACGGGCGTAGCCACCTGCAGCCGATCACCATGATGCCTTACCTGCACCGGCAGCGTTGCATGCGCCTGATGCTCGCCGCCGGTGCGCCCGATCGGGTAGCGCAGGGTTACAGGCCGCGACAACTGCGCCAGTGTGGGCTGCCACGCCTGCAGCACAAGCGTCTGCCTTGCAGCGGGAACGTGCACTTCAGCAATGGTGGCCGGGTAGCCGGCAAGGCTCTCGACCATCACCTGGAAGCGCGCGCCATCCGGCATGACCAGTACGGCGGCGATCAGTGCGCAGAGCGAAACGAAAGCTGCCGCGAGGTTCCAGCTTCGCGGCACCGTAGCCGGGCGAGTCGCGTTGCGCAGCCCCGGTTTGCGCCGCAGCTTGCGCCTGTAGATGCGTCGATCCTTCCTGCGTGGGCTGCTGCTGTGTTCGGGAAGGTTCAATGGAACGCGGGGAAGGCGTGCCACGCGAGCCTTGATCAGGCGCGACAGCAGCATCCAGGCCAGCACGAACGCCAGCAACGGAAACAGCGTCCGCACCCACAGATACAGCGTGACCATCCACGACACCTCGACATACGACCATCCATGCTCATCCACATCCTACCGGGGCGGACGTGGGCTGTCGTATCCGCCCGCCGACAACCAGGGAACGCTTGGTTAGGATGGTTTTTTGTTGTCATGGATGAACCGATGGCCTCTGCTGCTACCCGCTTCTGCCGTATCTGTGGTCCTGGCCCGATCCTGCTGGTACTGCAGGTAGTGGCACTGCTGGCGGTTGCGCTGGCCGCAGGTTTCTTCCACTACCGCGTGGGACTGCTGCTGGAGCCGGTGGATGAAGCCTGTGGTGGCCCCGATCCTGCCGCGCGCATGCAGGTGGCCGAACAGCTGCTGGCGCGCTCCACGGCGTTGGCGCCGTGGCAGCCGCTGCAGTGGATCCCCATGGCCGGTGTGGTGCTGGCTCTGCTCGGCGCGATGTCGATCAGCCTCTACCGGTTGGGGCGCCTGCCGGGACGCCTGCGGCGGGCCAACTGGGGATTGATGGCGCTGCATGCCGCGATCCTGGCGCTGGCCGCCAGGGCACTGCATCTGTACGACATGGCATGGACCAGCGTGGCCAAGCTTTCCCCAACGACATGCCTGGTGGAACTGGGCGAACAGGGCCGGCTGCCGTTGGCGCAGGCACAGCGTGTGGTGTTCGAGATCCTCACCCATGAGCACGCGCCGCTGCTGCGTAATCCCGATGATCTGGCGCTGGTGTTGGCCGCGTTGATGCTGATGGCGATGGCCGCGGGATTCATGCTGTGGCGGGCAATCGTGCGTGAGCGCCAGGCGCAGCCGTCCAGCCCATAGTGGGTGTGTGACCGGCCGCGCACCCGTAATCGCGCTAGAGTCGCCACTTCGTCCCTGCAAGGAAGTGCTGATGCGTTGGTTGCTGCGTACTGTGCCGTTGCTGCTGTGCTCGCTGGCGGTACACGCCGCCGAGGTGGACCGCCGGATTGCGGTGACCATCGACGACCTGCCATGGGCGCGGGTGGACGAGATCGTGCCGCCGGACCTGCAGGCACGGCATGAGGCATTGATGGACCAGCTGCGCCAGGCGGGCGTGCCGGTGGTCGGTTTCGTCAACGAGAACAAGCTGGAGGTAGACGGGCAGGTGAAGGCGGCGCGGGTGCAGATGCTGCGCGATTGGCTGGACGCCGGTTATGAGCTTGGCAACCACACGTACTCGCACATGGATCTGAATGCCAAGGGCGTACCTGCGTTCCAGCAGGATTTCCTGCACGGCGAGACGGTGCTGCGGCCGCTGCTGGCCGAGCGCGGCCTGAAACCGCAGTGGATGCGCCATCCCTACCTGCGGGCTGGGCGCACGCCGGAAGAGCGCGCGGAGATGGACGCGTTCTTCCAGGAACACGGCTACCGCGTGGCGCCGGTCACCGTCGACAACGGCGAGTGGGTGTGGGCGTTCGCCTATGCCAACGTGATGAACGAGCAGCCCGATTCCCCGGCACGCGAGGCGACGTTGGCGCAGCTGCGCAAGGGCTACGTGCCCTACATGCTGAACAAGCTGGACTACTACGAGAAACAGTCGCAGGCGCTGCTGGGCCATGCGCTTCCACAAGTGTGGCTGATGCATGCCAACGAACTCAACGCGGCGACGTTCGCCGAACTGGTGGCCGCGACGAAGCGGCGTGGCTATCGCTTCATTTCGCTGGACGAGGCGATGCGTGACCCAGCCTATGCACGTGGGGCCGAGGGCTACAACGGTCGCTACGGCCCGAGCTGGCTGCACCGCTGGGCGATGGCGGAGAAGAAGCCGAAGGACTTCTATGCCGGTGAGCCGGTGGTGCCGGCGTGGGTGATGAAGCTGGCGAAAGTGGACTCGGAATGAAGCTCAGCGCTTGACGGCCAGCACGCCGTCAAGCGCCAGCTCGGCCTTGAAGCCAGCCTTTTCCAGGCGTTTGGCCACTTCGCGCGGCACGTCGCGACCGCTGGTCAGCTTGTTCGGCGCGCCGGTGTAATGGAACAGCCGGCCGCCCTTGCGGATGACGCGGGCGAGGTGGTCGTAGAACACCTGCGAGTACAACTCGCCGGCAATGCCGAAGCGCGGCGGGTCGTGCAGGATCGCGTCGACACTGTTGCTGGCCAGCTGTTCGATCTGCTGCGAGACATCGCCGTGGCTGAACTGCAGGCGGCCACCGGCGGCCGCCGAGTCAGGGTCCGGCGACCACGGGTTGAGCGTGCGCAGCCACATCACATCGGCGTTCTTCTCGAACGAACGGATCTGGCCGACCCCGGCTTCCAGCGCGCAGGCGGCGAAGTAGCCGAGGCCACCACAGGTATCGAGGATGACCTTGCCGGCCGGGGCGACCAGCTCCACCTTGCGGCGCGCATCCTCGAACGGCGACAGCTTCGAGGTCGGCAGCATCTTGATGCCGTCGATCTCGAAGGTCGGTGCGCCCCATTCGGTCGGCACCAGCTTGATCAGCGAGCCGCTGTAGCGCGAGATCGGCGCGAAGTCCTCGTCATCCCAGTAGTACAGCGTGCGGTCCTTCAGCTTGCCTGGCCACGGGTAGTGCTGGCCACGGAAGTGGAAGCCCTCGGCATCCAGCGCCACGCTGCCCTCGCTGCGGCCGAGGTCGAGCGAGCCCTGCCATTCGGCAGCGCCCTTGTCATGGGCACGGCGCAGGGTATCGGCGCTGTCGCGGGTCAGCAGGGGGCCGGTGTAGTGGGGCACGGCGGGTACCGGGGCGGTTCGGGGGAGGGCATGGTACCGCAGCTGTTGCCGGGGCCAGGTGTGGCTGCTGCAGTAGATCCACGCCAAGCGTGGATGTAGACGGGAGGAGCCGAGCGTGGGTTCGGCGCTACCGCTGGCTGGTGCAGCTGAAGCCGTGCGTGGTTCCTTCTCCTGAAATCATGTTGACGCCACGCGAGGGCTGCATGCCCTGCAGCGCGCACGATCGACGGTGGACCTCCTGGGTTTCCGGTGGCTGCCGATCAAAGTCGTAGCGCAGGCTGCCGTCTTCCTGCAGCAGCCAATGCACGGTAACGCGCTCGTGGCGACCATCACCGAGATCCCAGTCCAGGGTGCGCATGATCAGGGTCTGGCCATCGGGCAGCTGCCGGACTTCGTCATAGGCACCCTGGGTCTTCGGCGCGCTTACCGCAAGCAGCAGAAACAGCAGCATTGGCATCGCTCCTCAAAGAAGACAGGATGCGCCCATATTGCCCTGAGTCGCCATCAGAATCATTGCGTCTTACGGGCACTTCACCGCATACACCGGCCCAGCACCGATCAGCATCAACGCCATGTAGTCACTATCGCTGGCCTTGCCCTTCAACGTCGCGTCCTTGTTGAAGTGGAAGATGCCGAAGCCGCCGGCCATGCGGATCAGCGCGCTGTCGATCTGCTCGGCGTCATCGCGGAAGTAGCGGCTGATCTCGCTGCGGGTGGCCTTGTGCAGGGCATTCGGCTCGCGCTGCCACTGGTCGCCGCGGCTGAAGGAGACGAAGTACTGGCCGCCTTCCCTGTCGATGCGGAAGTCGGCCGGTTTCCGCGCGCCGGTGGCGAAGCAGCCCTGCAACGGATCGGCGCTGAAAGGAAGCCCGGCATCACCACTGCAGGCGGTGAGCAGCAGGAGGGCACCGGGCAGCAGCAGGCGGAGCGTGCGCATGGGATGTCCCTACAGGGGCAGGTGCGGCTAGTGTAGGCAGCATGCGGGCACGGCCCGTACAGAAATTCGGCAAGAACAAAGGGGTTTTCGGATGGCGCAGGGCAAGGCACCGTGGTGCGGCGTGGCCAGTTGGCTGGGGATCGCTGTGGGTTGGGGGGCTGGCACGTTGGCCGCGCAGGCAGCAGTGGCCGCGGGCGGCAATGGCATGGCCGCCGGACTGGGCGTGGGCGTGCTGGGTGCGGCACTGGTCGGCGGCGGCCTGGCAGTGGCCTCGCGCGTGCGGGGCGAGCGTTGGCCGTGGATCGGTATTGCCGGCGCCGTGATCAGTGCGCTGCCGCTGCTGATGTACCTGCTGCGGATGATGTTGAAGCTCTAGGCGGTAGTGCCGGCCGCTGGCCGGCACACGCAGGTCGCGTGCGGCGTTCATGAGGTTGCCGGCCAGCGGCCGGCACTACCCGACGTGGCTTACGCGCTGCGGTGGATCTCCACTGTCACGTGCACCAGCTCCTCATGGATGGCCAGCGCGTTGCGCACGGTATCGGCATCCAGGCTGGCATCGCTGGTGACCACGCTGGCACTGACTGCGTACTTGCCGCGCCCCACCTGCCAGACGTGCAGGTCGGCCAGGCGCGCCGGCCACGGGCCCTGTTCGATCACTTCGCGCACTTCGGCCACCACCGGTGCGTCCATCTGCGCGTCCAGCAGGATGCGGCCGCTGTCGCGCAGCAGGCCTACTGCCCACACCGTGACCAGCACGGCGCCGACCAGGCCCATCACCGGGTCCAGCCAGGTCAGGCCCAGCAGCTTGCCGCCGAGCAGGGCGACGATGGCCAGCACCGACGTGGCGGCGTCGGCCAGAACGTGCACGTAGGCCGAGCGCAGATTCAGGTCGTGACCATGCGCGTGATCGTGGTGCGCGTGTTCATGCCCGTGGTGATCGCCATGGGCGTGCCCATGGTGGTGATGCGCATGCCCCGGGCTGTCGTGCAGCCACCAGGCGCACAGCAGGTTCACCGCCAGGCCGACGACCGCAATGGCAATGGCTTCGTTGTAATGGATCGGTGCCGGCACCCACAGCCGCTCCAGCGACTGCACCGCCATCAGTGCAGCGACACCGAGCAGGGCGATGGCACTGGTATAGCCGGCCAGGATCTCGATTTTCCAGGTACCGAAGGCGAAGCGCGGATCGTGCGCGTAACGGCGTGCACAGCGGTAGGCGAACACCGACAGGCCCAGCGCCAGCGCGTGCGAGCTCATGTGCCAGCCGTCGGCGAGCACGGCCATGGAGTTGAACCACCAGCCGCCAACGATCTCCACCAGCATCATGCTGACGGTGAGCCACATGGCGCGGCGGGTGTTGCGTTCGGCCAGCGGGTTGCCGTCGTCGAAGCGGTGTTCGTGGCGGCGGGCGGCGGCGAGGGCGTCCAGATGCATGGGCAGATCATGGGTGGAAGGATACCCCCATAGGGTATACGATCCCACCATGGCCCATGTACACAAGAATCGAAAGCAGCTGCTGACCCGGGTACGCCGTATCGGCGGCCAGGTGGCGGCGTTGGAACAGGCGCTGGACAAGCCCGAGGGCGAGGCGGGCGACTGCGTGGACGTGCTGGTGCAGGTCGCCGCGGTGCGCGGTGCCGCACACAGCCTGCTGATGGAGCTGCTGCACGAGCACCTGCAGGAGCACGTGGTGGGCGCCGAAGACCCGCAGCAGCGGGCCGCCGAAGCCGAAGTGCTGGTGGAGCTGCTGCGCCGCTACGGCAAATAGGCCGTGGGGGGGGGTAGAGTCGACTGTTAGTCGACTATCGCGCGAAGCGCGGGGTTCTATGCAGCCCGAGCGAAGAGCAGTCGACTAACAGTCGACTCTACCCTGCGTGCCGGTGCCGCGCGTTCCAGATATGCGTTGCGGCCAGCAGCAGGCTGCCGGTAACGGTCATCGGCGTTTCCCAGTCATGCGAGGGAAGGGCCAGCGCGCCGGCCAGCAACAGCCCCAGACCGGCACCGGCGGTGGCCCAGGCCAGTGCAGGCAGCGGATGACGTCGCTCGGCCCGCCACAGCGCATAGCCGGTCAGCGGCAGGGCGATGGCCACGAACAGCAGGTGCACCCATTCGGCTTCGGCCCAGGTGCCGAACAGCGGCAACGCGGCGGCGAGCAGAGGCAGTGCCAGGCAATGGAGCAGGCACAGGCTGGACAGGGCGACCGCACCGGCATCGAGCAGGGCGGCGGAAGGCGACTTCATCGGGGGAGGTTCCTTGCACAACAGATGTTATACAGTAACATTTCCGTTCCGCAGCCAACCCGCTCCGACATGAACACTGTTTCCCGCGCCGACCGTCGCCTTCCGGTCACCGTGCTGTCCGGCTTCCTCGGGGCCGGCAAAACCACCCTGCTCAACCAGATCCTGCGCAACCGTGAGGGCCTGCGCGTGGCGGTCATCGTCAACGACATGAGCGAGGTCAACATCGACGCACAGCTGGTGCGCGAAGGCGGCGCCGAACTGCGCCGCACCGAAGAGACGCTGGTGGAATTCAGCAACGGCTGCATCTGCTGCACGCTGCGCGATGACCTGCTGCAGGAAGTGCGGCGCCTCGCCGATGCGGGTCGCTATGACTACCTGCTGATCGAATCGACCGGCATCGGCGAACCGATGCCGGTGGCCGCCACCTTTGCTGTGCGCGACGAGCATGGCTTCAGCCTGAGTGACATTGCGCGCCTGGACACGATGGTGACCGTGGTCGATGGCAGCGCCTTCCTTGCCGACTTCGGTTCGACGCTGCGCCTGGCCGAGCGTGGCCAGCAGGCCGGCCCGGAGGATGATCGCGGGGTGGTTGACCTGCTGTGCGAGCAGGTCGAGTTCGCCGACGTGATCGTGGTCAGCAAGGTGGACCAGGTGGACGACGAGGTGCTGCAGGACACGCTGGCCGTGCTGCGCGGGTTGAACCGCGACGCCAGGCTGCTGCTGTCCAGCTTCGGTGATGTGCCGCTGGCGGAGCTGCTGGATACCGGTCGCTTCGATATGGAGCGTGCACAACGTGCGCCGGGCTGGGTGAAGGAACTGCGTGGTGAGCACACGCCGGAAACGGAGGAGTACGGGATCGGCAGCTTTGTCTATCGCTCGCGGCGGCCGTTCCATCCCGGGCGCTTCGCGCGCGCGCTGCAGTCGGGCATGCCCGGCGTGATCCGCAGCAAGGGCTGGTTCTGGCTGGCCAACCGCATGGACTGGGTGGGCGAACTGAACACGGTGGGCGCAGCGACGCGCACGCAGGCGGCGGGCTTCTGGTACGCCGCGCGCGATCGCGTGCGTGCGGGCATCGAGGACACCACACCACTGCTGCCACCCACGCCCCTGCCCTACAGCGATCTTGGCTGGGCCCGGCAGCAGGCCGATTGCTGGAGCGCGCCGTTGCCGGGCCTGGAGGAGTTTCCGGATTCGGCCGCGCACGCGGCGATGCAGCGGCTGTGGCATCCCTTGTGGGGCGATCGTCGCCAGGAACTGGTGGTGATTGGCGTGCACATGGATGAGCGCGCGGTGCGTGCGGAGCTGGATGCCTGCCTGCTCAATGACCAGGAACTGCGTGCGGGGCCGCTGCTGTGGCAGCAGCTGCCGCAGTCGTTCCCGGTGTGGAAGCGTTGATCGAACGGCTCCACTGGATCCACGCCATGCGTGGATGGCGGTTCAACCGGTCTTTGCCCGCCTTGTAGAGCCGAGCCCACGCTCGGCTGGCGGATCATTCCATCCACGCATGGCGTGGCTGTACTGCAACTGCAGCCGAGCATCGGCTCGGCTCTACAGAATCGAATCCACGCATGGCGTGGATCTACAGCGTCTCGCGCCACTGCCAACCGTCTGCGGTGACGTGCAGCACCTGTGTCGGTCGCAACGCCTGCAGCAGATGCCGGTCGTGGCTGACCATCATCAGTGCACCCGGCCAGGCCGCAAGCAGTTCCTCCAACGCCTGCAATGCACTCAGATCCAGCGCATTACCGGGTTCGTCCAGCAGCAACAGCTGTGGGGCGGGATCGGCATACAGGACGCTGGCCAGCGCACCCTTTACGCGCTCGCCATCGCTGAGGCCATGGGCTGCCCGCTGGATGCGTTGTGCGTCCAGCCCGAGCAGGGCAAGCCGCGTGCGCAGTTCGCCCACATCGGTGCCCGGGTTTGCCGCCTGCACCGTCTCCAGGATGCTGTGCCCGCCAGACAATCCCAACAGCTGCTGGTCAAGCAGTGCCAATGGCGCATGCCGTTGCACGGTGCCACTGCGCGCGGGCAGGTGCCCTGCCAGCACACGCAGCAGGGTGGATTTTCCAGCACCGTTGTCACCGACCACAGCGATGCGCTGCCCGCGTCGGATCTCGAGCTGCAATGGAGCGCTGCACCCATGCGGAAGCACCAGCGACTCCGCTTGCAGCAGGCGTGAACTGCCGCGTTCGCCTTCACCGGCAAACAGTGCCAGTTCCGGCGCCGCGTGAACCGCTGATGCCGCTGCGCGCAGCTGGCCGGCGCTGGCCAGCAGGCGCTCGGCCTGGATCTGCTGCGATCGACCCTGGCTGGCCTCGGCGCGCTGCTTCTGCCGGCCCAGCAGGATCGGTGCCTGGTTGGCCTGCTTCGCATCGCGGTTGCCGCGTGCCTGGCGTTGCTGCTGCCGTTCGTGCTGCTCACGCGCGCTGCGCTGCTGCTGGCGGTGCTGGGCGCGCGCATGGTCGAGTTGGGCGGCGGCAGCTTCGCGTTCGGCGGCACGCGCGTCGGCGTAGTGCTGCCACGGCCCGCCATAGCGGTGCAGTCCCCGTGCGTCCAGTTCGACGATCTGCTGCATGTGCCCAAGCAGTTCGCGATCATGGCTGATCGCCAGCAGGCCGCCGCGCCATTGCTGCAGCTGTTCGTACAGCTGCTGTCGATGCCGCACGTCGAGATGGTTGCTGGGTTCGTCCAGGATGAGCCAGTCGGCGTCGCTGGCCCAGGCACCGGACAGCGCTACCTGCATCGCCTGGCCACCGCTGAGGCGTGCGGCGGGCTGGTCGGGATCGAGATCACCGGGCAGGCGCAATGCCTGCCATTGCTGTTGCAGGCGATCACGCAGATCCCAGTGGTCACCGACGCAGGCGAAGTCGGCCTCATCCACGCTGCCCGCTTCGATGCGCGTCAGCGCGGCCAGTGCCTTGCCGACGCCGGCGAGCTCGCCCACGGTGCCGGACGGTGGATAGCCGGGCGTGGGCAACAGGAATACGCGGCCGCTGCCGCGTACCTGGCCGCTGTCGGGTGACAGGCGGCCGGCCAACAGGCGTGCCAGCACGCTCTTGCCGGCGCCGTTGGCACCGACCAGGCCGGTGGCGACCGGATCGAAGGAAAACGAAAGGTCGGAAAACAGCGGGCGGCCGTCGGCCAGCCGATACGACACGCGATCGAGCGTGAGGGAATGTGTGGTCATGCGACCTCCATGGATGCCGGGTTCTCCCCTGCGCGCAGGGGCGGGAAGAGTCAGGCCGTCTGTTGGGAAGACGGCGGCATCAATGGCGCATTGGTCGCGAGCCTCTGGGAGGAATGAGCGGCCAGTATAGCGGCAGTGGCTGAATGGTCGGGTGCGCGGCCGCCGGGCATGGCCCGGCGCTACCAATGATCGGGCGGTTCTGTAGAGCCGAGCCGATGCTCGGCTTCCTTTCGCCGCGAGAAGCATCCACGCATGGCGTGGATCTACCGCGACGTGGCGTATGCCGTGGAGCTTTCGGGCCTACGGCACGGTTTCCAGGCGTTCGCTGACGAAATCGATGAACACCCGCAGCTTCGGCAACACGTGGCGGCCGGAAGGCCACAACAGATGGAAGATGCCGCAGGAATGCACATGCTCGTCCAGCACGGTGACCAGGCGACCGTCGGCCAGCGCGTCGCGCACCGAGTGCACCGGCACGAAGGCCAGGCCGATATCGCGAAGCGCCAGTGCCACCCGCGCTTCGATGGTGTTGGCCACCATGTGCACCGGCAGTTCCTGTGGTGTTTCATGGTCGGGCCAGTGGATTGGCCACAGTTCCAGCTTGCCGGTGCTGGGGAAGCGGTAGTGCAGCAGGGTGTGCTGCATCAGCTCCGCTGGCGTGCGTGGAATGCCGCGGCGCTGCAGATAGGCGGGGGAGGCGACGATGCGGCGCGGGAACACGCCCAGCCGCCGTGCGTTCATGCGCGAGTCGCTGGGCTCACCGACGCGCAGCACCGCATCGAAACCTTCCTCGATGACGTCGACCAGCCGATCGCTGAAATCCAGGTCGAGGCGGATGTCGGGATACGCCGCCATGAATTCGGCCATCAACGGCAGGGTGAGGTCGCCAACCAGGGGCAGGCTGATGCGCAGCGTGCCCTTGGGTGAGGCGTGTGGCTGCGCCAGTTCGGTGCGGGCAGCGTCGCGCTCGTCGAGGATGCGCCGGCAGCGCGCCAGGAACAGCTGGCCCTCGGCGGTGAGGGTGATGCTGCGCGTGCTGCGATGGAACAGGCGCACGCCCAGTGCGTGCTCCAGCCGCGCCACGCACTTGCCCGCTGCCGAGGCGGATATGCCCTGCAGGCGCCCGGTCTCGACAAAGCTGCGGGTGTCGGCGGCATGCACGAAGGTCTGCAGGTTGGCGAGGTTGTCCAGGACTGACATGGGCGTGCGGGCGGTGAAAGCGGCAGGGTAGGTCGGCGCGACCGCGGCGGGCGGCTCCGCCATCGCAACACTGTGGTGCGGGGGGAGTGGGGACCGTTGCGGCCTTGCAGTTCCGGCCATCATGCCGATTGCGGACTGCACGGTCCATGATGCCCGGAGCGGCAACCGGCTTTTTGCACGGACGCCCGCTGCCTAACGTGGCGGCCTCTCCCCCATGGATCACCGCGATGAATGCCGCTCCTTCCTTCGAACCTGCGCCGACACTGCCTTCGGTGCAGCGGCTGCTGCAGCAGGTCCACCCGCAGCGCCTGGTCGGTGCGGTGGTGCTGGTGCGCGAGCACGGCGTGCTGCGCCATGCCAGCGCCACGGGCCTGGCGGATCGCGAGTGGGCCACGCCGATGCAGCGCGACCAGCTGTTCCGGCTGGCCTCGGTGAGCAAGCCGCTGCTGACCACGGTGATCCTGCGCCTAGTGGCCGAGGGCGTGCTCGACCTCGATGCACCGGTGCAGCGCTGGTTGCCGGACTTCCGCCCGGCGCTGGCCGATGGCAGCACGCCGCCGATCAGCCTGCGCCAGCTTCTCAGCCACAGCAGTGGGCTGGGCTACCGCTTCCTCGAAGCCGACGCGGATGGCCCCTATGCGCGCGCGGGTGTCAGCGACGGCATGGATGCCAACCCGTTGACCCTGGCCGAGAACGTGCGCCGCATCGCGCAGGCGCCACTGCTGTTCGCACCGGGCAGCCAGTGGATGTATTCGCTGGGCGTGGACGTGGCCGGCGCAGTGGCGGAAGCGGCAACCGGTGAAACGCTGCAGGCCTTGTTCGCCCGCTTGCTGGCTGCGCCCCTGGGCCTGCGCGATACCGCTTTCGCCACCCACGATGCGGCGCGGCTGGCCACGCCGTATGTCACCGACACACCGCAGCCGCACCGCCTGCGCCAAGGCGAGGTGGTCGCCCCGTTCGAGGGCACGGTGGGCATCGAGTACAGCCTCGCCCGCGCGACCGATGCCAGCCGGTTCCCTTCGGCCGGCGCGGGCCTGGTGGGTAGCGCCGATGAGGTGATGGTGGTGCTGGAAGCGTTGCGCGACGGGCAGCGCTCCGGCGTGTTGCCGCCCCAGCTGGTGGCGGAGATGGCGACCCCGCAGGTGGGCGAGCAGGGGCCGCCGGAACCGCCCGGCTGGGGCTTCGGCCTTGGCTTTGCGGTGCTGCGCGATGCTGCCGCCAGCGGTACGCCGCAGAACGCAGGTACATGGCGGTGGGGCGGTGCCTACGGCCACAGCTGGTTTGTCGATCCTGCGCGTGGCCTGAGCGTGGTGGCGCTGACCAACACGCTGTACGAAGGCATGGACGGCGCCTTTGTCGATGAACTGCGCGATGCGGTGTATGCCGACCTGGGGACTGCGCGATGAGCGGCCATGCCATCGATGCGGCCAGCCCGGCCGGTGAAGCCACGCGTCTGCCATGGGCCGGCCTGCTGGCACTGGCCGGCGGCGGCTTCATCACCCTGCTGACCGAGACCTTGCCGGCCGGTGTATTGCGGCCGATGGGCGACAGCCTGGGCGTGAGCGATGCGGCGGTGGGGCAGCTGGTGAGCGTGTATGCGCTGGGCTCGGTGATGGCCGCATTGCCGATGACCGCGCTGACCCAGCGCCTGCCACGACGCCCGCTGTTGCTGGCGGCGATTGCTGGCTTCGTGGTGGTCAATACGCTGACCGCGTTGAGCAGCAGCTATGCGCTGATCCTCGCCGCACGTTTCCTGGCGGGCGTGAGCGGCGGGCTGCTGTGGTCGCTGGTGGCCGGCTATGCCGCACGCATGGTGGTGCCTTCGCTGCAGGGCCGGGCGATTGCGGTGGCAATGGTCGGATCGCCGTTGGCGCTGTCGCTGGGCGTACCGGCGGGCACGCTGCTGGGCCAGCAGATCGGCTGGCGCTGGGCGTTCGCATTGATGAGCGTGCTGGGCGTGGGGCTGCTGGCGTATGCGCGTTGGGCGCTGCCAGCCTTGCCTGCTGCGGGTGCCGGCAAGCGCACATCGCTGGGCGCGGTCTGGCGCATGCCCGGCGTGCGCAGTGCACTGCTGGTGATGGTGCTGTACGTACTCGCACACAACGTGCTCTACACCTACATCGAACCGCTGGCAGTGGAGGCGGGGGCGGGCCCGTGGCTGGACCGCCTGCTGCTGGCCTTCGGCCTGGCGGCGATTGCCGGCATCGGTATTGCCGGCTGGGGCGTGGACCGCCACCTGCGCACGCTGGTGTGGGCGGCGGTGATCGGCTTCATCCTGCCGGTGCTGGCGCTGCTGCTGTGGCCGGGCAACGCGACCGCGCTGCTGCTGGCAACGATCCTGTGGGGCGTGGCCTTCGGCGCGGTGCCGACCCTGTTCCAGACCGCACTCGCCCGCCGTGCCGGTGCCGCCGCGGATCTGGCGCAATCGATGCTGGTGACCGGCTGGAACCTGGCCATTGCTGCGGGAGGTGTGGCGGGTGGTGTGCTGCTGCAGACCGGTGGGCCCACCCAGTTGGGATGGTTGCCGTTGCTGCTGCTGGCGGTGACCGCTGCATGGTTGCTGGCACGGCCGAAGGCGTGGGTGTAGGCCGCGATCATCGGTGATGTGGTGCCGGCCAACCGCCGGCACTACCGTGGTTCACGCCATCCACGCATGGCGTGGATCTACCGAGCGCAGCGACCCGCGTTTGCTTCTGCTTTTGCTTTCTTCTGTTGATTCCGTGGTGGCACGCCGCCGCAATGTGTCCGTGGCCGGGTGGGTGGGTTGCGCAGGGGCGTGAGCCGCATGGATGCGGCGATCGAGCTTACATGGACGTACTTGCAGCGCCCCCTGCGCGACCCATCCACCCGGCCCCACCTGATGGATCCACCGGGCGCGACCCACCACGAGGGGCTCTGCCGTTCGCCGTCCTACTCCACTCCCTCACGCTCGATCGGCACGCTCCGCGGGTTCTGCATGTCCTCCCGCGCGGCGCCATAGCGCTGCTGCCGCTTGTGATGGAACGCCACGAACTCATCACGTGGCAGTGGCCGCGAGAACAGCCAGCCCTGTCCGAATTCCACCTTGCGGCTGTGCAGATAGGCCAGCTGTGCTTCGGTCTCCACGCCCTCGGCCACCACCCACAGCCCCAGTTCCTTGGCCATGTCGATGATGTGCGGGGTCACCGGGCTGGTCGCACTCTCGGTGCCGATCGCATCGATGAACGACTTGTCGATCTTCAGCGCATCCAGCGGCAGCTGCTCCAGGTACTGCAGGCTGGAAAAGCCCACACCGAAATCATCGATGGCCACGCTGTGGCCCGCGCGGCGTGCCTGCGCCAGCATCGTGCGTGCGCGGTCCAGATCGAGGAAGCCGCGCTCGGTGGCTTCCATCCAGATCTGCTGCGGCAGGATGCCGCTGCCGGCCATGTGCTTGGAGATCATCTTCAAGGCGCGGCCGCTGCTGATGTCCTCGGCGGCAAGATTGATCGCGATGTGCGCGCTGCGATCAGCCACCAGCAGCTCGCGCATGTCGCGTACCACGTTCTCGATCACCAGGTCGGTGACGTCGGCGATCATGCCGGCCTCTTCGGCCAGCGGAATGAACAGGTCCGGACGCACCTGGGTGCCATCCGGGCGCTGCCATCGGATCAACGCCTCGGCGCCGACGCAGATGCCGGTATCCAGTTCGATGATCGGCTGGTAGTGCAGGTACAGCTCGCGGCGCCGGATCGCGGTGGCCAGTTCGCCGCGCAGCGACAGGCGGCGACGTGACAGCCAGATCACCAGGCCGGCACCGGCGGTGGCCAGCAGGACGCCCAGCGGCACGAACAGCCACGCCTGCTGGCGGAAGGTCGCAGCCAAAGCGGTACGTGGCGTGGTTGCGATCGCCAGCCACTCCTCGTTGCGGGCGGTGGCGTACAGCGTGTTCTGGTCCAGGCCTTCGCCCGGGGCTCGCAGCAGCGCTTCCAGCAGCGCCGGGTCCATGCCCTCCTGCCTGGCCAGCAGGCGGCCGTCCGGGCTGGCCAGGGCCAGGCGCACGTGCGGGTCGACGATGACGTCGACGAAGCGGCGCGGATCGACCAGCACATCGTAGTTGCCGTACAGGATGGCCAGCATCTGCCGCCGGCCACTGGTTTCGGGCCGGACATCCACCGCAATCCCCGCACCGTCACTGGTGACATGGTCGGCCTTGGGCTGGTTCACGTCGGATGGGAACGGCCCCCACGACGTGCAACGCAGCTTGCCGCCCTCGAAATAGCCCATCTGGTCGACCGACGACGTGGTCATCACCAGAGTCTGCATGCGCCGGATGTGGTCCGGCCCGCACGGGTCGTAGGCGCCGGCCTCGGCGGACTTCAACGCGGCCAGCGCTTCCAGGTAGGACTGGTCGGAGCGTCGCAGGGTGCGGCCGGCGATGTCGCGCAGGCGCTGCTGCTCGACACTGACCGCACGGTCCCAGGTGGCATAGGCCATCACTGCGATCGGCACAGCCGCGGCCAGCAGCGCCAGTGCGGTGCCGCCAATGATCACGCGCAGCCGGCTCATGGCCGGGGCTCCAGCAGGGCGGGCAGGGCAGGGTGCATGGACTGGGCCGATCCTTGGGCAGGTGCGGCTATCTGAGCATGGCGCCGGGCCGGGAGGAATGGGCTCGACCCGGCATTTCGTCACATTGTGATGAAAGCGGCCAAGTTTGACGGGATCAGCCCATCCGGTGCTGGCGCTCCGACGCGCGGAGGACTACCGTCGAACGCTTCGCCCGCCCCTTTCCCGCGCCCATGACCGAGCCCGCCACGCCCCCCGAGCACCTGCGCCGCAGCCTGTCCAACCGCCACCTGCAACTGATCGCCATCGGTGGTGCCATCGGCACCGGCCTGTTCATGGGCTCGGGCAAGACCATCAGCCTGGCGGGCCCATCCATCGTCTTCGTCTACCTGATCATCGGCGCGATGCTGTTCTTCGTGATGCGCGCGATGGGCGAGCTGCTGCTGTCCAACCTGAACTACAAATCCTTCATCGACTTCTCCACCGACCTGCTCGGCCCCTGGGCCGGCTTTTTCTGCGGATGGACGTACTGGTTCTGCTGGATCGTCACCGCCATCGCCGACGTGATCGCGATTGCCGCCTACGCGCAGTTCTGGTTCCCCGGGCTTGAGGCCTGGAAGCCGGCGCTGGCGTGCGTGATGCTGCTGCTGTCGTTGAACCTGGTGACGGTGAAGCTGTTCGGCGAAATGGAATTCTGGTTTGCGCTGATCAAGATCGTGGCGATCTGCGCGCTGATCATCACCGGTGCCGGGCTGGTGGCGTGGGGTTTCACCTCGCCCAGTGGCCACACCGCGGCGCTGTCGAACCTGTGGAATGACGGTGGCATGTTCCCGATGGGGCTGGTCGGCTTCTTCGCTGGCTTCCAGATTGCGGTGTTCGCCTTCGTCGGCATCGAGCTGGTCGGCACCACCGCCGCCGAAACCGCCGACCCCGAGCGCAACCTGCCCAAGGCGATCAACTCGATCCCGGTGCGCATCATCATCTTCTACGTGCTGGCGCTGATCGCGATCATGGCGGTCACCCCGTGGCGCCAGGTGGTGCCGGACAAGAGCCCGTTCGTGCAGTTGTTCGTACTGGCCGGCATTCCCGCCGCCGCCAGCCTGATCAACTTCGTGGTGCTGACCTCGGCCACTTCGTCTGCCAACAGCGGCATCTTCTCCACCAGCCGCATGCTGTATGGCCTGGCCGAAGAGGGCCACGCACCGCGTGGGCTGTCGCGGTTGTCACGCGCGGCGGTGCCGGCCCGCGGCCTGCTGTTCTCCTGCCTGTGCCTGCTGGGCGGCACGTTGCTGATCTACCTGATTCCGAACCTGGTGACGGCCTTCACCCTGGTGACCACGCTGGCCACCGTGCTCTTCATTTTTGTCTGGTCGCTGATCCTGGTGGCCTACATGGTCTACCGCCGCCGCTACCCGGAGCGCCACGCCGCCTCCATCTTCAAGATGCCTGGCGGCGTCGCCATGTGCTGGGCCTGCCTGGTGTTCTTCGCCGGCGTACTGGTGCTGCTGAGCCTGCAGGGCGACACCCGTCAGGCGCTGATCGCCAGCCCGGCGTGGTTCGTGCTGCTGGGTGTGGGGTACTGGGTGCGACGCAGAACGGCGAAATGACCGGGGATGCGGAGGGGGCGGCAATTCCGGAAATCGCGAACGTTGGAGATCGGGAACGTCGGAAATCGGAACTTCGGAAATCGGAACTTCGGAACGTCGGAACGTCGGAACGTCGGTAGAGTCGACTGTTAGTCGACTGCTCTCCCATGGGCCACCGCAAAACCCCGCGCGGCGCGCGATAGTCGACTAACAGTCGACTCTACCGGTGCAGCTACCGGTGCCAGTTCCAGTTCCGTTGCGGGTCCCGGTACCCGCCCTATCCCCATTCACTTGGCGTTAGCGGGCGCGGCCGGATCATCCGGCCGCCATGTTTACCCGCCCTGCCGCCATCGCACTGTTGCTGCTGTCCAGCCTATGGCCGGGGCTGGCCGCCGCGCGCACCGTCTACCGCTGCGTGCAGGGCAACACCGTCAGCCTGGCCACTGCTCCGGAACCCGGTTCACGTTGCACCCCGAAGGAAATCGACGACAACGCCATCCAGGCCCCGAACCTGTGGGGCAACATGGGTGTGTTCAGTGGTGTGCTGTACGAGCGCGAGCAGGATGGCGTGCTGGTCTATTCCACCCGCAACCTGCCCGGTTCGCGGGTGTTCCTGAAGTTCACCGTGGCCACGCCGCCGGGTGAGCCCGCCCACGAGGGCCTTGGCAAGGTCGGCAAGCCGCAGCTGGCCCAGCATGCCAAGCAGTTCAAGGCCGCCGCCAAGGCCACCGGCGTCGACGACGCCTGGCTGCGTGCAATTGCCCATGCCGAGAGCAATTTCGATGCGCTGGCGGTCTCGAGCAAAGGCGCGAAGGGCGTGATGCAGCTGATGCCCGAGACCGCGCAGGAATTCGGTGTGCGCGATCCTTTCTCGCCGCAGCAGTCGATCGATGGTGGCGCGCGCTACATGCGCGCGCTGCTGCGCCGCTACAACGGTGACAGGCCGCTGGCGGCGGCGGCCTACAACGCCGGTATCGGTGCGGTCACCCGCTACAAGGGCGTGCCGCCGTATGCCGAAACCCTGGCCTATGTGGACAAGGTGATGGCGCTGTACGCACGCTACCGCGAAGCGATGGGCATCCGCACCGAGGTGCCCGCGCGCTAGGCAGGCGGTGCTGTGCGCGCGGTTGCGGAGGGTGTTGTAGAGCCGAGCCCATGCTCGGCTGCTGTCAGCGCAGCCGAGCATGGGCTCGGCTCTACAGGAAATGCGCTCAGCGCGAAGTGGAGGAGCTGACCAGTTCGTAGCGCTCGATGCGGCCAAGACGGGCAACCTCGGCCTGCACATCGGCGCGTTGCTTGAGCGCACGCCAGGCTGCATCGATCTTCACGTCGCCCGGCAATGACGGATAGGTGCGCATGTCCTGCAGGCTGGCCAGCGTCTCGCCACGGTCGGTGGGGGAGCGCAGCTGTTCGATCAGCACTGCGGCTGCGCCGTCCAGGTTGCCTTCGTCCAGCAGCATCTCGCGATGGAACAGGCGCGCGTCGTCGCGCTGGGCGAGGATCACCGAGCGTGCGGCTTCCATTGCCTGGGCATCGCCGCGTTCGCGGGCGGCAGCGAACTGCACCAGGGCTTGTGCGGCTTTGCCGTAGGCGCCGAGACCGGGGAGGTCCTTCACGGCCTGCGCTGCATCCTGCATACGTCCCAGCGAGGTGAACACGAAGCCGACATTCAGCCGGTGCTCGATGTCGTCCGGGCCGAGTGCGCCGATGCGGGCCGCCTGTTGCGCCGCCGCCAGGGCATCGTCGGTGCGGCCCAGCCGGCGCAATGCGGTGAACCGGCTGTTGAGCAGCCACGCCACCCACTCGGCTTCCTCCGCCGACGGCGATTCACCTTCGGCGGCCGCACGGGCCATGCCGTCGGTCAGTGCCAGCACTTCTTCATTGCGGTTCAGCATCAGCAGCGTGACGCTGAACTGGGCCATGCGCGCGTCCAGCTTGCGATCAAGCAGGCCGGACACCCGCAGGTCGTCCAGGTGCTTCTGCGCGACCTGTACCGGGTCGAAGCGCGGATCGGCACGGTCGACATAACGGTCGAAGCGCTTGTCGCTGCGCAGCTGGATGATCTCGGCGGGGCTGTCGATGCGGGCCAGCGTGGCCGGGATCGCATCGCCGCGACCGTTCTCGGCCTGCAGCGTGGCCAGTGCCAGCCACAGTCCGGCCGGCTCCAGGCCATTGCGCTTCCAGCCGTTGTCGAACAGCGCCTGCAGCAGGTCCATGCGCTGCCGTGGCTGATCGCGCAGGCGGTACTGCAGGTAGCCGATTGCCTGGTGATCGAGTGGCACGGGCCCGTCGGCATGTTTCAGCGCCTGCACCAGATAGCGGGTGGCCGCCGCAGGCTGGTTCTCGGACAGCTCCACCGACATCACGGTGAGCAGGATCTGCGTATCGTCGGGCAACGCTTCCATCGCCCGCTGCAGATAACGGCGGGCCTGGGCTGGCTTCTTCTGCATCAGTGCGGTCCAGCCGGCCACCTGCGAGGCACGGCCCCGTCGCTCGGCGTCGAAGTCATCCAGCAGCGGATCCTCCATCAGCCGTTCCATGGCAATCAGCGCCCCCAGCGTGTTGCCGCTGCGCGACTGCTGGATCGCCTCATCCCAGCGCGTGGCGTAGGCCATGTGTACCGCGTCGCTGGTGACCGAGGGCTTCTGGGGTGCCACCGTGATCGAGGCGGACACGGGCGTGCTGGCCAGCGTGGCGATCAGCAGGGCGGCGAGGGGGAGCGTGCGGGGCATGGAGGATCTCCATCCGTGGGAACCGCATTGAACCTGCTGTGGCCAACGAGAACAAGCGCGGTGCATGGAACTCTGGTATCCGGTCGCACGATTGGCCGTGGCGCATCCCGTGCGCAGCGTCTATTGTCGGTACCTCTTCACACAGCAGCAGGTAGCGCAGCGCGATGGCACGGTGGCAATGGATGGCGGCAGGCGTGGCGTTGGCAACGGCAGTGGCATTGGCGGCGACCTGGTGGGAGGCACCGCTGCACACGCTGGCTGAACCCGCAGGCCCCGCGCCCACGCCCCTGGCCTGGACTGCGCAGATCGAGCCGCTTGCCGGCGATGGTCATCCGGGTGACCGCGACGGTGCCGCCGCGCAGGCCCGCTTCGCCGACCCGTATTCATTGCTGCGCGGCGCCGATGGCAGCATCTACTTCACCGATGCCGGCGACAACAACCGGATCCGCCGCCGCCTGCCCGATGGCCGCGTCGAAACCGTAGCCGGGCAGGGCGAGGGACGCGTTGATGGCCCGGCGTTGCAGGCCAGCTTCAATACGCCTTCGGGCATCGCGACCGATGCGCAGGGCAACCTGTACGTGGCCGACACCGGCAACCATGCGATCCGCCGCATCGGCACCGATGGCCAGGTCAGCACGCTGGCCGGTGGTGAACGGGGCCATGCCGATGGAGCGGCCGCGCAGGCGCGCTTCGATGCACCGATGGGCATCGCAGTGGACGCGCAGGGCCAGGTCTACGTGGCCGACACCTACAACGACCGTATCCGGGTGATCGGTACCGACGGCACGGTGCGCACCCTGGCCGGTGGTGAGCGCCCGGGAATGGCCGATGGCGTGGGCGCCGCGGCGCGCTTCGATACGCCGGTGGCACTGGCCTTCGACGCGCAGGGCGCGTTGCTGGTGGCCGACCTGTTCAACAACGCGGTGCGCCGCGTCGGTGCCGATGGCACGGTCAGCACCGTGGTGGGTGGTGGTGGCGTGATCAATGGGCCGCTGTCGTTGGCCACCACCCACGATGGCGTGCTGTACGTGGGCGACATGGATGGCCGCATCGTGCAGGTGACGCCGCAGGGCCACCAGATCGCACTGGTCGGCAACGGTCGACTGCCACGCCTGGCCCGCCCCAGTGGCCTGGCGATGGACGCCGACGGCAGCGTGCTGGTGGCCGACGCGACGGCCTATCGCCTGCACCGCCTGCGCCCGCTACCGGTGGGGGAACTGCCCGCACCGGCGCTGGTCGGCCCGGCCGCCGATGCCGCGTTGCCCGATACCGGCGGGCGCTGGCCGCTTGCCCCGCAGGATGGCTGGCACGAGGTGGTCGGCACGCTCGGCGAAGTGCGCGGCAACTTCAAGGGCGAGAGTCGCCATCACCTGCACGGGGGCTTCGACGTGCGCGGTGATGTGGGCCAGACCGTGCTGGCGATCGCCGATGGCAAGATCAGCAGCCCGATGGCGGCCTGGAGTCTGGGTGAACAGGCCGAGGGCCTGGCGGTGGACCGCCTCAAGTACATCCACATGCGGGTGGGGCGCACCCCGCGCAATGAACCGTTCGATGCGCGCTGGCAGGCGCTGTACGACGAGCAGGGCAGGCTGGAGCGGATGCGCGTGCGTCGTGGCATGCGCATCCACGTTGGTGACCGCCTGGGCAGCATCAACAACCAGGCGCACGTGCACCTGGCCGTCGGCACCGGTGGTTTCGAGACCAACGCCGTGGCACTGGGCTTCCACAACTATGCCGACCACTTCGCACCGCGCATCACCGATGTGGCGCTGCTGGACGACAACGACCAGCCAATGGCCGCAGGCAGCGATGGCGTGGTGATGGTGGCGCGCCAGGGACGCGGCGTGCAGATCGTGGTGGAGGCCTGGGACCAGGTCGACAACAACCTGCCACGACGCCGCCTGGGCATGTACCAGGTGGGCTACCAGATCCTCGATGCGGGCGGTCAACCGCTGCAGGGCTACGAGCAGCCGCGCTGGAACATCGTGTTCAACCGCATGCCGCCGCAGCGGGAGGCCGTGCGCGTGGCCTACGCGCCGGACAGCGGCATCACCGTGCATGGCAGCGCGGTGACCCGTTTCCGCTACCTGGCGACCAACACCGTGCGCGATGGCCTGATGGAAACCGGCCGCTGGCAGCCGGCAGCGCTCCCGCCGGGCGAGTACGTCGTGCGTGCCAGCGTGCGCGATTACAGCGGCAACGAAGGCATCGGCCCGCGCGAGATCAGGGTACGGCTGCTGCCATAGCCGCGGCCGGGGCGCCGCAGCGTTCCCGCTCGGCGTCCATGTCTTCCAGCGGCCGCACTTCGATGCTGCCGAAGCGTGCCCACGGGAAGTCGCGGGCGATGCGCATGGCTTCGTCGCGGTCGCGGGCAACGATCAGGTTGAAGCCGGCCAGCAGTTCACGGGTTTCGGCGAACGGGCCATCCAGTACGCGACTGTGGCCCTCGCGCACGCGCAGGGTCTGCGCGGTGTCGACCGGCTGCAGTTTCTGTGCGGCCAGCAGCGTGCCCTCAGCCTGCAGTTTGTCGGCGTGGGCGAGGCAGTCGCGCATCAGCGCATTGAATTCTTCGATGGGCAGCGCCTGCAGCAGGGCAGGCTCGATGTAGATCAGAAGCAGGTACTGCTGCATGGCACGGTCCTGGCGGGGCGGGGTGCCCATGATGGCGCAGGTCTGCGCGTAGGCATGTTGCAGCGCGGGAGGCGCGCCTTCGGCGGGGATCGGCGAACGGCGGAGCCCCTCCGTGGTGGGGTTGGGTTGGTTGCTGAAAGCTGGCTTTCTGGCGATTGGCCGGGTGGGGAGGCAGGGCAGGGGGCGCTGCAAGTACGTCCATGTAAGCTCGGTCGCCGCATCCATGCGGCTCACGCCCCTGCCCTGCCTCCCCACCCGGCCTTGGACAGATCTCTGCGGCTGACCCACCACGGGAAATCACAAGCAAGAGCAAAAGCGGGTCGCTTCGCTCACAAAGCCGAGGCCGCCAGCCATCCGCCGTTGCTGTTGCCGTTGCTTTTGCTTTTGCTTTTGCCTTTTTTCTTGATCTTCCCGTGGTGGGTACCGCAGGCAGGAAACTGTCCAGGGCCGGGTGGGTAGGCGGGGCGGGGGTGTCCGCGGCATGGATGCCGCGGCCAAGCCCCCAGGGATGGGTTTACGGCGTCCCCCGACCCGTCTACCCACCCGGCCAAACCCATGAACCCAGCTTTCAGCGACCAACCCAACCCCACCACGGAGGGGCTCCGCCGTTCGCCGACCCCCGCCGAAGGCACGCTTTCCTCGGAAGAAATAATTTTCATAAGACGTGTCGATTCCCGTGACCCTGGTTCGTTGTACCCAGTGAAGGGCACGCACCACGCGTCCCCACGGGAGACTGCAATGAAAGTAATGGTGATCGTGAAGGCCAACGCCGACTCCGAAGCCGGCCGCATGCCCAGCGAACAGGAACTGTCCGAAATGGGCGCCTTCAACGAACAACTCGTGGCCGCCGGCATCATGCTGGCCGGTGAAGGCCTGCACGCCACCCAGCGCGGTCGCCGCATTCATTTCGGCAGCGGCGCACCCAGGGTCGAGGCTGGCCCGTTCGGCCCCGCCAGCGAGCAGATCGCCGGATTCTGGCTGTGGGACGTGCGCTCGCTGGAGGAGGCCGTCGAGTGGGCCAGCCGCGCGCCGTTCGGTAGCGGGGGCACGCTGGAACTGCGCCCCCTGATCACCGCCGAAGACTTCGGTGAAGCCTTCACCCCCGACTTACAGCAGCAGGAACAGCGTCTGCGTGCACAGCTGGAAGGTTGATCCGATCCATTTCCCCGCCGGGCATGGCCCGGCGCTGCCGCCCTGAAACCCTCAACGGAGTAGTGCCATGAAACTGATTCCCTTCCTCGGCTTCAGCGGCCAGGCCCACGATGCGATGGCGTTCTACGCCAAGGCACTCGGTGGCCAGGTCACGTCGGAAATGAAGTACCGCGACATGCCGCCCTCCGATGGCTCGCCGGGCTGCAACGAGATGCCGCCGGAAACCCTCGACCACGTCGCACACAGCCAGCTGGAGATCGGCAACACCATCCTGATGGCCGCCGATGGCCCCGGCGGTGGCGAGGGTGGCTCGACCACCATCAATGTCGATGTCGACAGCATCGAGGAAGCCGAGCGCGTGTTCGCCGCGCTGGCCGAGGGTGGCCAGGTGCAGATGCCGATCGCCGAAACGTTCTGGGCGCACCGCTGGGGCATGTTGATCGATCGCTACGGCAAGCCGTGGATGGTCAACTGCATGAAGCAGCCCTGATTGCCCTTTCCTTCATCCACGAGGAGCTTTACCGATGAGTGCGCCGCAACCGCAGATGATCTTCGTCAACCTGCCCGTGCAGGATCTCAACGCATCCAAGGCCTTCTTCGCCGCGCTGGGCTACAGCTTCAACCCGACCTTCACCAACGACGATGCGGCCTGCATGGTCATCAGCGAGAGCATCTTCGTGATGCTGCTGACCCAGCCGTTCTTCAGGCAGTTCACCAACAAGGCGATTGCCGATGCGCACAGCCACACCGAGGTGATCACCTGCCTGTCGGCGGACAGCCGCAAGGCGGTGGACGTGATGGTGGACAAGGCACTGGCAGCCGGTGCCAGCGAACCGCAGCCAGCGCGTGACTACGGCTTCATGTACCAGCGCGGCTTCCAGGATCTGGATGGCCATCTCTGGGAAATCGCACACATGGACGGCGAGCCGGGCTGACGGTCGCCGCAGGGAGAACCCTCATGGCTTACGTGGATGCTTACGTTCTGCCGTGCCCGCAGGACAAGGTGGCGGCTTACCGCCGCCTTGCCCGCAAGGCCGGCGCGGTGTGGAAGGACCATGGCGCGCTGCAGTACATGGAGTGCGTGGCCGACGACGTGGAACCAGGCAAGAGCACGTCGTTCCCGCGCGCGGTGAAGGCCAGGCCCGGTGAAACGGTGATCGTCGCCTTCGTGGTGTTCCGCTCGCGCGCGGCACGCGACCGCATCAACGCGAAGGTGATGGCCGACCCACGGTTGGCGTCGCTGGGCCCGAAGGACATGCCGTTCGATACCAGGCGCATGTTCTGGGGTGGCTTCAAGCCGATTGTGGAAGCGTGAGTTGCGGCGCTTGTGCGGGCCGGGCGTGCGTGCTGTGATCGGCGCATGCTCGATCCCGCACTGACACAGCGTCTGGAAACCCTCTGGCGGATGGAGTCGCCGGTGTTGATCGCGCGCCTGGCGCGGCTGCTCGGAGGCGATGTCGGCCGTGCCGAGGAGCTGGCCCAGGACACCTGGCTGGCCGCGCTGGAGCGCTGGCCGGAGCAGGGCATCCCGGACAATCCCGGAGCCTGGCTGATGACCACTGCGCGCAACCGTGCCATCGATGTGCTGCGCCAGCACCAGCGTGTGGCGCAGCAGCACGCGCAATGGGGGGAGGAACTGCATCCGGCCCCCCTGCCAGCGCCGGATGACAGCCAGGCGCTGGAAGATGACCTGGGTGATGACCTGCTGCGCCTGATGTTCGTGGCCTGCCACCCGGTGCTGCCTGCCGATGCGCGGGTGGCACTGACCCTGCGCCTGCTCGGTGGCCTGACCACCACCGAGATCGCGCGTGGTTTCCTGCAGCCCGAGCCGACCATCGCCCAGCGCATCGTGCGCGCCAAGCGCACGCTGGTGCAGAAGCAGGTGCCCTATGAAGTGCCGCGCGCGGAGGCGATGCCCGAGCGGCTGGCGTCGGTGCTGGAGGCGATCTACCTGGTCTTCAATGAAGGCTATGCGGCCAGCGCCGGCGATGACTGGATGCGACCGGCGTTGTGCGAGGAAGCGCTGCGGCTGGCGCGCATCCTGGCACATCGGCTGCCGGTACCGCCGGTTCTGGGCCTGCTGGCGCTGATGGAACTACAGGCATCGCGCGCTGCGGCACGGACCGACGCGCAGGGCGCGCCGGTGTTGCTGGACCAGCAGAACCGAGCCCGCTGGGACTGGCTGCAGATCGAGCGTGGGCAGCAGGTGCTGGCCCGCGCGCTGGCGGCCGGTGGCGGCGACGACCCCTATGTGCTGCAGGCGCGCATTGCCGCCTGCCATGCGGCTGCGCGTCGGGCTGAAGCCACCGACTGGCCGCGTATCGCTTCGCTCTATACCCGGTTGCTGCAGGTGATGCCTTCGCCGGTTGTCGCATTGAACCGGATCGTGGCGGTGCTGCGCAGCGAGGGCGCGTTCGCTGCATGGGCACAACTGCAGCCGCTGCTGGTTGATGCACGCCTGCGCGACTACGCCCCTCTGCAGGTAGTCCGCGGGGAGGTACTACAGGCGCTGGGGCGTGACCTCGACGCACGTCACGCTTTTGCCGAAGCCGCCAGACTCAGCCAGAACCAGGCGGAGCGGGGCCTGCTGCGGCAACGGGCCGGACTGCCGCCCCAGGAGTGACTGCGACGAACGCAGCACTTGTCGGCAGGCGCGTGAGCGGCTATGTTTCGCGCCCAGTGGGCGCATGAGCGTCCGCGTTCCGTGCGTATTGACCGAGGAGCGGTTGGATGTATTCAAGGACGAAGAGCGCATCGCGCGCTTTTGCGCGCCTGCTTGCCTGTGCCCTGTGCCTGGCCGTATGGCCGATCGCCGCGCAGGCTGCAGACAAATCGCAGCAGGCCTACTGGGCCGGTTTTGCCTATACCGCTGATGCCGCTGCCGTGCAGGCGACCACGCCGCATGCGCATGCCGTGCTGGAAAAGCGCGGCCTGATCCCGCTGAACCAGACCCTGGCGCAGGCGCTCAAGCGCCGGCCGCCGGCGAACCTGGAACTGATCGACCAGCCGGTGGCGATGCTCGACGGCACCACCAGCGCGACTGTGCTGGCCGCCGCGTTGGACCGCGAACTGGTTTCGGTCGAGCCGATCGGCAACCAGTACAAGGTCCTGGTGGAAGTGGCCCTGCAGGCGCTGTTCTTCGATTTCCGCGAGCGCCAGGTGATTGCGTCCTATCCGCTGACCCTGCAGCGCATCGACGTGCAGGATTACCGTCCTGACAACGACGATATCGACGCGATCGTCGCCGATCTGCTGTACGGCAATGCTGCCACCAGCCTGTCCCAGGTCCTTGCCACCAGCCTCACCCAGGCCCGCCTGCCCGACGCGGCGGTGCGCCGCCTGCAGGTGGGCGGCGTGACGCTGTCCGATGCGGCACGCGGCAAGCTGCCGGACCCGAAGTGGGAAGGCCCGCTGCGTGCAACGCTGGCCCATGAGCTGTCCAAGACGCTGTCGTCCAACACCGGCGTCGGCCTGCTGCCGCCGGCCTCGGGCCAGGCGATCGGCGGTGCGATGGCCGCGCGTTTTGCCGACGGCAAGGTCTACCAGCTGAAGATTCCCGAGCCGGACTACGTCATCAGCGTGCAGGTCGATGCGCTGAAGAACGGCGTGATTGAAGAAACCCCGGCGATGAAGACGATGCTGTTCGGCGCCTTCTTCACCGCGAAGGTGACCGAGCCGTTCTCCGGCAAGGTCTATTTCGAACAGCCGCTGCGCAAGGGGGCCACCAAGGTGGTACCGGTCACGCAGTGGCAGGTCGACCAGTGGTCGGCCAGCTACGAAACCCTGCTGGCCGGCTTCGACGCCTTCGCCGGCGCCGCCGCCAAGCGCGCCGATTCGCGTGCATGGCTGGACGAACAGAAGCCGGGCGGCCGCCCGTTGCAGCAGCAGACCCAAGCCCTCCAGGAGTTGATCAAGTCATGTCGTTGATGCGTACCATCCTGCTCATCCTCATCGCCCTGGTGGTGGCCTCGCCGGTCGCCGCACAGACCGCCAGCTCGCGTGGTACCGGTTCGGCCAGCTATGGCCTGCGCCTGAGCGCCGACACCCGCGCCCAGGCCCTGAACAAGGCCAAGGTCAATGCACTGGAGGCGTACATCGCTGAAACCGGTGCAGCCAAGCTGCGCCTGTTCGAAGCCCGCCGCGCCGAGTTCATCGGCGAGATCGACCGCTATGTGCTCAGCGCCGTGCCGCTGTCGGACACCGAAGACAAGAAGGCAAAGACCTACACCGTCACCGTCCGCGCCGAGATCAACACCACGCTGCTGCAGACCAAGCTGGACGCGGGTTCGGCCGTGGCCGGTGCCACCGCCGCGCAGCGCTCGCTGCTGACCTTCCTGTTCATGGCACGCTCGCAGGACACCGTGCAGTCGTTCCAGGACAAGGAGTACCGCCGCGTCGACGCCAGCAGCAGCTACAGCGAGAACACCCGTGAAGGCGACAGCTTCCGCGGCAACTCGGTCAGCACCAACGGCAGCATCAACCAGAACGGTTCGGTGTCGGTCACCAGCGGCGGCAGCACCACCCAGCGCAGCGACAACATCAGCTGGAAGGTGGCCAACGCGGCCGAGGTCAACACTGCGATGACCGGTGCCTTCAGCGCCGCCGGCTACGAAGTGGTTGAAGCCGAGTACGTGGAAGGCGAATCGCGCGGCCTGCTGAGCATCGAGCGCATCCGCAAGGATTTCAGCACCGGCAACGACCTGTCTGCCGCCACCCTGCGTGATACTGCCAACGGCATCCGTGCGGCCAACATCCCGTACATCGCCGTCGGTACCCTCGACGTCGGCATGCGCGACCGCGACCCGGC
Organism: Stenotrophomonas sp. YJH_SMC_8; assembly: GCF_059371315.1. Lineage (NCBI taxonomy): Bacteria > Pseudomonadati > Pseudomonadota > Gammaproteobacteria > Lysobacterales > Lysobacteraceae > Stenotrophomonas > Stenotrophomonas sp. YJH_SMC_8. Next base: position 121,043 of record NZ_JCAFUL010000001.1, read on the forward strand.
CAGCGGCAACACCCGCGTGTTCGTCACCGTCACCGGCAAGGTGCTGGACGTGACCGGTCGCTTCCCGCGCACCGTCTCGTCGGTGGGCCCGGTGCAGTTCTCCGGCACCGGCCCGAATGAAACCGTCGCCCGCACCAACGCCCTGCAGCTGGCCGCCGAGAAGGCCGCCCAGCAGATGATCAACGAACTGAACGTCAAGGCAGTCCGCTGATCCGCCACCCGGTGGGTGCCGAGCTTGCTCGGCATCGCCCTGGGTTACCGATTCCCCACGTGCCGCGCTGCGGCCGTCTCTCCCAAAGGACTCTTCCATGATCCGCAATACCGCTCTTGTCGTGGCCATCGCTGCCGCCACCCTGTCGATGCCGGCCCACGCTGGCCTGGGCAAGCTGAAGGACCTGGCCGGTGCCGCCACCGGTACCTCCAGCAGCAGCGCCTCCAGCGCCGCCGCTCCGGACGAAGCCGCGCAGGAAGCGCTGGTGCGCCGTTTCGTCAGCTCGCAGTCGCACTCGCTGCAGGCCCAGACTTCGTTCGCCCGCGCCTTCGGCCTGGCCGAGCAGGTGCAGCTGCTGGAAGCCGAGCGCCAGGCGCTGTCGTCGGGTTCGGTCAGCGTCGATGCGATGAAGAAGTCGGTGTCGGTCAGCGAAGCTGCGCAGGCTGCGATCAACGAGCGCCAGGCCGCACAGCCGGAACTGAACGCTGAATCCAAGCAGCACTACGCCGAAGGCCTGGTCTCGCTGCTGTCTTCGGCTGCCGAAGCCCAGAAGCTGGGCGGCGAAGCCAGCAACTTCACCGCCGGCATGAAGAACCTGGGCGCGACCCAGCTGGCCACCGTTGGCCGCAAGCTGGCAGCGGGCGCATGGGTTGCCAAGGAATCGCCGGGCTTCATCCAGGGCCTGTACGGTTCGACCAAGTCGGCCGTGACCTTCGCCAGGAAGAGCAAGGTGAAGGTGCCGTCCAACGCCGACTCGATGCTCGACTCGATCTGATCCGAGGCGAATCTCCATGCGTACGACAACCCGTTTGATCGGCCTGGGCCTGGCCGCCGCGCTGCTTGCAGCCTGCGGTAAGCAGGACACCCCGGCCGCCGCGCCTGCACCCGCCAAGGACAAGGCAACCAGTGCGCTGGCCAGCAATGCGCCAGTGGAAGCAGCGCCCCTGCGTGGCACGCCGGATTTCGGCGGCACCACCCAGGTTGCGCGTGAAGCCGACGGCATCGGCAGCACCCCGGAACTGGCGGTGCTGGCAGCGCTGCAGTCGGCCGTGGCGCAGGTCAACGGCGTACGCGTGGCCAGCCAGATGCAGAGCCTGCGTGCAGGCCTGCATGTGGATGTGGATGGCGAACACGTCGGCGATATCCGCGCCGACGCGTTCACCCAGCAGATGATCGCCGGATCGCAGGGCGCGGTGCTGGGCTATGAAATCCTGTCGCAGGATGAAGTGCGGCAGCTGGACGAGGAAACCATCGCCCGCGTGCGCGCCAGCGATGAAGGCTGGAGCTTCAAGGGCTCGGCGTCGGCCAATGCGTCCGGCGAAGCCTCGGCCAAGAGCGGTTCGGCCTCGGCCAGCGTCAGGGAAAGCTACGACGAGAAGGTCAACGTCGATGCCAAGCGTGGCGCCAGTTCGTTCGATTCCGACGTGACCCATCGCAGCATGCGCAGCTACTGGAAGGTGCGCGTGCGTGCGCAGATCGCCCAGTACCGTGCGCCGGACGAGCAGGGCAAGCCGAAGATCGTGGTCGCCCTGCCGCGTACCAAGGCCGGCAGCTACGCCGTGGGCGATGGCCGCGTGGATGCCGATGAAGTGGCCGACGCGATCCGTGCGCGCCTGTCCGACACGCTGACCCAGACCCAGCGCTTCATCGTGCTGGACCGCGAGTTCGGCGACGAACTGCAGGCCGAGATCGACCACATCAACAGCGGCAACGTGCGCCTGCAGGACACCGCACGCGTGGGCCAGCAGCTGGCGACCGACCTGATCCTGATCCCGACCATCGAACGCTTCGAGTACCCGCGCAGCGTGCGCAACCTGCGCATGTCCGACCGCCAGGTGACCTCGTATTCCGGTGGCGGCCGCATCACCCTGCGCCTGATCAACGCCACCACCGGCCAGGTGGTGATGTCCGACAGCTTCGACCACCAGCTGGCCTCGACCGGTCCGAGCACCCTGCCGCGTGTGGTCAACGGTCGCAACATGGCGGCGGCGATGATGGAGTCGCTGTCCGGCCAGATCGGCACCACCATCGTCACCACGCTGTTCCCGGTGTCGGTGGTCTCGGTGGACGGCGACCAGGTGGTGCTGAGCCAGGGCGGCGAAACGCTGCAGGCGGGCCAACGCTGGCAGGCCGTGCGCCTGGGCGAAGAACTGAAGGACCCGCAGACCGGCCGCTCGCTGGGCCGCAGCGAACACCCGTGCTGCACCATCCGCATCGACCGCGTGGCCGCACAGACGTCCTACGGCACCATCGAAGACGGCGTCGACGCGATGCGCGGCGGCTTCCGCCCGGGCCAGATCGAACTGCGCCAGAAGCTGGGCAGCAAGCCGGCTGCCGCCGCCGCAGGCGCGACTGCCTCGGCCACTCCCGCAGCCGCACGCCCGGCCGCCAAGCCGAAGCCCAAGGCAGCCGCCGCCCCGGCAGAAGACCCGAACTGGTAACAGACTCAAGCAACACACAGATGGGGTCAGAGCCCTTTCCCGCCGGGAAAGGGATCTGACCCCTTCGTGTTTCCGTCATCCACGCATGGCGTGGATCTACCGTGTCGACCAAGGTCGACACCTACCAACAGCGGTGTGTCGACCAAGGTCGACATCCATCAACAGCAGCGGGAACCTGTCGAAGGCGGGGTGGGTCCGGTTGCGGGGGCGTGAGCCGCATGGATGCGGCGACCGAGCTTACATGGATGTACTTGCAGCGTCCCCCGCAACCGGATCCACCCCGCCTACCCTCAGGAAGCCAGCTTCTGTTGTTGCTTCGGCAGTTGCTGTTGCCCTGGCATCGGCAGGTGCAGGGCGCAGCCCTGCCGAATCCCATTACACTCCAGAGAGATTTCCCTGCTGGAGAGAGCAATGAAACGAGTAGCACTGGGCCTGCTGGCCCTGTCAGTGTCGAGCGCACTGATGGCGGCCACCCCGAAATTCGACGGCGCGCGGATCTCCGCCGACGTCAAGGAACTGGCCTCCGACGCCTACGAAGGCCGCTCCCCGGCCACCGCCGGCGAAGAGAAGACCATCGCCTACCTCAGTAAGCAGTTCGCCGATGCCGGCCTGCAGCCGGGCGGCGACCTCAAGGACGGCAAGCGCCTGTGGACCCAGGCCGTGCCGCTGCGCAAGGGCGACATCGTCGGCGCACCGCAGCTGGCGCTGCACCAGGGCGGCAAGACCGTCCCGCTGGAGCAGGGCAAGCAGATCGCCGTGCGCGCCGCCATGAACGGCGCCAGCAACGTCGACATCAGCAAGGCGCCACTGGTGTTCCTCGGCTACGGCGTGAAGGCGCCGGAGCGCAACTGGGACGACTTCAAGGGCGTGGACCTGAAGGGCAAGATCGCCGTGGTGCTGATCAACGACCCGGACTTCGAAACCGGCCAGGGCGATTTCGACGGCAAGGGCATGACCTACTACGGCCGTTGGACCTACAAGTACGAGGAAGGCGCACGCCAGGGCGCGCTGGGCGTGCTGATCGTGCACGAGACCGCACCTGCATCGTATGGCTGGGCCACCGTGGCTGGCTCCAACACCAACACCATGTTTGATGTGGTGCGCGACAACCCGGCGGAAAGCCACCCGCTGCTGGAAGGCTGGATCCAGCGCGACCTGGCGGTGGAGCTGTTCCGCTCGGCCGGGCAGGATTTCGAGGCGCTGAAGAAGAAGGCGCAGCAGCGCGACTTCACCCCGGTGCCGCTGACCGGCGCCAGCCTGGACGCGAAGTATGCGGTGAAGACCGAAGTGATCACCTCGCACAACGTGGCCGCGCGCCTGGAAGGCAGCCGCCATCCGGACGAGACCATCATCTACAGCGCGCACTGGGACCATATCGGCGTGGGTGAGCCGGACGCGCGTGGCGACCGCATCTTCAACGGTGCGCTGGACAATGCCAGCGGTACCGCCTCGCTGATCGAACTGGCCCGTGGTTTCGCCAAGGCCAAGCGCCCCGAGCGCTCGGTCCTGTTCCTGGCCGTGACTGCCGAGGAGAAGGGCCTGCTGGGTTCGGAGTATTACGCCACGCACCCGCTGTATCCGCTGGAAAAGACCGTGGCGGTGATCAACATGGACGGCATGGCACCGTTCGGCCCGTCGCGTGACTTCGGCATCTACGGTGCCGCGCGCTTCGAGCTGCTGGACCAGCTGAAGGACGTGGCCAAGGGCTGGGACATCCGCTACACCCCGGACCCGAAGCCGGAAGCGGGCCTGTTCTTCCGCTCCGATCACTTCCCGTTCGCCAAGCGTGGCGTGCCGGCACTGTCGTGGTCGGCCGGCCAGGACTGGGTGGACGGTGGCGTGGCCGCAGGCAAGAAGGCCTCCGAGGACTACACCGCCAAGCGTTACCACCAGCAGGGCGACGAATGGGAGCCGGACTGGGTGTTCGCCGGTGCCGCCCGCGACCTGGAAGTGCTGTACACGCTGGGCAACCAGCTGGCCAACACGCGCAGCTGGCCGAACTGGAGCAAGGACGAATCGTTCCGTGCCGTACGTGACGCCAGCGCCGACCAGCGCAGATAAGGGATTGCGGGGCGCCGCCCCGCCACCCTTCGGTAGCGCCGGGCCATGCCCGGCGTTGCCGTAACGGCTTCCATCGCCGCTTTCCGGCCCTTCGTCGCAGCCCGCTTGTTTGCCCGGCGGGCCGCCCTATGCTCGGCTCACCCCCTTCCTCCAAGGCGCCGCCGTGTTCGCCAGCCTCTCTCTCCTGATCCGCCACCTGCTGGCCTGGGCCGCCGCGCTGGTTGTCGCCGGCATGGTCTGGAGCGGCATCTTCAGCGGCATGAACGATGGCCCGGGCTGGGTGTTCGGCCTGCTGGCGATGTTCCTGATGATCTCCGCGCTGGGTAGCGCGATCACCCATGTACGCCGGGTCTGGCTGGTGGCCGGCCGGCTGGATTCGACCACGCTCTCGGGCCGCCAGCGCCGCCAGGTGGAACTGCCGATGGATGCCGGCCAGGCCTACGCCGTGGTGGAAGCGGCAATCGCCGAACTTCCGCGCGTGGAGGATGTGGAAAGCTCGGCCGGCAGCCTGCAGGTACGCGCCTACGTGCGCCGGGTCGATCTCTGGAATGGCCGCCAGCCCTCGCGCTGGAACCTGCCGGCGCGGCTGGCGATCAAGCGCAACAGCGTGCTGGCCACGGTCACGCCGGGGCAGGGCACCAGCACTGTCACCCTGCTGTTCGAACCGGACGCTGGCTGGTGGGCCGATCTGCTCGCGCTGGACGAGGGCAGCAACTTCGAGAACGCCGAAGCGGTCACCCGCGCGATCAGCCGACGCGTGGCCGACCAGCGCCGCGATGAGCAGGCGGCGGCCGAGCAGACCCAGGTGGAAAAGGAGCTGTCGGTCGCGCGCTTGAACCTGCTGCACGCGCAGGTGGAACCGCACTTCCTCTACAACACGCTGGCCAACGCGCAGGTGCTGACCCGTACCGACCCCGCGCGCGCGGAGCAGATGCTCGGCCACCTGATCCAGTACCTGCGCAGCTCGCTGCCACAGGTGGACGAATCGGTGTCGACGCTGGGCGTGGAGCTGGAGCGTACGCGCGCCTACCTGGAGATCCTGCGCATCCGCATGGGCGCGCGGCTGGCGGTGGAAGTGCAGGTGCCGAATGAGCTGCACGGCGTGCACCTGCCGGCGATGGCACTGCAGACACTGGTGGAGAACGCGATCAAGCACGGCCTGGAACCCAAGCCTGGCGGTGGCACGATCTGGATCCTGGCGCGTGGCTTCGATGACCACGTAACGGTGACCGTGGCCGACGATGGCCTCGGCTTTGGCCAGGGCACCAGTGGCACCGGCATCGGCCTGAAGAACCTGCGCGAGCGCCTGCGCCTGACCTGTGGTGAGCAGGCCGGCGTGGCGATCGTTGCCAACTTCCCGAGCGGTGTTGCCGCGACCATGACCCTGCCGCAGACACTCAAGGAGCGCAGCCATGCCGCTTGAAGCCCTCATTGCCGAAGACGAGGAACTGCTGCGGCAGTCACTGGTGGAACAGCTGCGCCGGTTGTGGCCGGAGCTGAAGCTGGTGGCCGAGTGCGAGGACGGTGCCAGTGCGCTGGAGCAGCTGGCCGAGACGCAGCCGGACATCGCTTTCCTCGACATCCGCATGCCCGGCATCAGTGGCATCGAAGTCGCGCGTTCGCTGTCCGAGCTGAGCCCGCGCACCCAGGTGGTGTTCGTCACCGCCTACGACCAGTACGCCATCGACGCGTTCGAGCAGGGCGCGATGGATTACCTGCTGAAGCCGGTCAGTGACGAACGCCTGCTGGCGACGCGTGAGCGCATCCTGTCGCGGTTGCCATCGACGCGTCAGGATGACGCCGTGCTTGAACGCCTGCTGCAGCGGCTGGGTCCATCGCAGGGTGCTGCCGAACGCCCACCGCTGGCCTGGATCACCGCCAGCAACGGCCGCGAGACGCAGCTGATCATGCTGGAGGACGTGGCCTACTTCCGCGCCGACAACAAGTACACCACCGTGGTGACGGCCGCAGGTGAGAGCCTGTTGCGCACGCCGTTGCGCGAGCTGCTGGAAGTACTCGACCCGCAGCACTTCCGCCAGATCCACCGCTCGACCATCGTCAACATGAAGGCGGTGGCGGCGGTCAGCCGCGACGATACCGGACGCGGCGTGCTGCGGCTGCGAGGTCGCACGGAAACACTGGTGGTCAGCCAACCATTCATGAGCCTGTTCCGCGGCATGTGATCCACGCAGGCTGCTGAAAGAACAATGCCACCGTGATCGCGCACGGTGGCATTGTGGGTCCCCCCGCTTCCCTGAAGGGTCAGTAGGCAGGCTGCAGTGTCAGGTCGTGGTGGTGCTCGTTCTCGCCCACGTGGTTGAGGCGGCCGACCAGTTCGGAGTGCTGCTTCATGCGCCCGATCTCGGTCATGATGCGGATGTCCTCGTGGCGCAGTTCGCGCTTGGCGGTGACCGCCTGCTTGTAGTCGAGCACTTCCGGGTAATGCTCGGCCAGGTCCAGTGCCTCGGCCACGTGCTCGACACTGTCGGCCTTGGAGCTGATGCGGGCGCGGCTGTTGAACGCCTTCATCCAGCGTTCGAAACCGGCAGTGCGGTCGAACATGTTGGCCATGAACCAGATCACGAACAGGATCGAGATCCATGAACCGAACACCACGACCACCCGGGTGAAGGTGATGTGGTAGTCGTCGCGCCACAGATAGTTGGTGATCAGGCCGAGGATCAGCAGCGAGGCCGCCTGCCAGCCGACGATCGAGGCGATCAGCCACTGGCACTTGGCCTGGGCCAGCACAGCCACTTCATCGCGGATCTGCTGCTCGCTGAGGCTGCGCCAGTGCGCGACCTGTTTTTCGAACGGGCTGCTGTAGAGCTCGTTGTCGCGAAGCAGTAGTCCCAAACCCTTGAACAAAGCAATCATGGCTGGCTCCTTGTGGAACGTGCGTCGATCAGCATTGGACGGTGTGGCGGGTTCAGTTCTAGCACTTCCAGCGAGCCGTGCAATGGGCGCAATGCCTAGCGGCGTAAGGGTTTTGTCTGAATGGGTGAATGTTGGTGCGTTGCAGCATCGTGGCCGCAGCCTGCGACAGGATGTCGCAGGGTGAAATGTGCTGCGGCCGCACATGAAACCGTGGCTGAGCGCGGAGACTCGCCGCCGGCGTCGTGATCGCCCAGAATCGGGGCCGACCGCGCAACGCGCGGCCGCACTTCCGCCTTTCCTGGACCTGTGATGCCGGCTCTGCTGCAGCGACTTTCCCGCCCCGTCACCGCGCCGATCCGGCGCTGGGTGCTGGAGGCCTTCCCGCGTGGCCAGAGCGGCATCGATTACGACCATCCGCTGGGCGACCCGGGCTGGTTCGGCCCCGACAGCGTCACCTGGCGGCTGCATGCCGAATTCCCCTCGATGCTGGCTGGCGGGTTGTGTGCGCTGATGCTGCAGACCCTGCACCCGCGCGCGCTGGCCGGGGTCTACGACCACTCCAATTTCCGCCAGGACCTGGTGGGTCGCCTGCGTCGCACCACCGCGTTCGTTGCAGGCACCAGCTACGCGCCCAGCGGTGAGGTGGAAGCGCTGGTGGCCAAGGTGCGTCGCATCCACGCGCAGATCCGCGGCCAGACCGCGCAGGGCGAGCCGTATGCCGCTGACGATCCGCAACTGCTGACCTGGGTGCACGTGACCGAGGCCTTCGGTTTCCTGCAGGGCTTCCGCCGCTACGGGCGCGAGGTGCCGGAGCACGTCGCCGATCGCTACTACGACGAGTACCGCCGCGTGGCCGAGGCGCTGGGCGCGGTGGATGTGCCGCGCAGTGAAGCAGAGGTGGCGGCGTATTTCTGCGCACGGCAACCGGAGCTGCGCGTGGACGAGCGCTCGCGCGAAGTGCTGGAGGTGTTGTCCGGCGTGCGCCTGCCGGTTCCAGTGCCAGGGCTGTCGCGCGAAGTGTTCCTTGGCGCGGGTGCGGCACTGCTGCCGGACTGGGCCGAGGGCATGCTGGAACGCAATGGCCGCCAGCGTGCGCAGGCCGCAGCCTCTGCGAAGCTGATGCAGGGCATGGCACCGCTGTTCCGCCGCGCGCTGCCCGATGGCCTGGCCAGTCGCGCCTGCACGCGCATGGGCGTGCCGGTGGACGTCCTGCGCGAGTGGCCCGAAATGCTCCGGTAGGTGCCAACCTTGGTTGGCATCTACCAGAGCGGATTTCGCAGTAGATCCACCCCATGGGTGGATGGCGTGGATAGATGCCGACCAAGGTCGGCACCCACCCGCAAATGAAACGGGCGCCTTGCGGCGCCCGTTCCGTTTACATCACCACACCTTGACCCGCTTGTCCGGGGCCAGGTACAGCTTCTGGCCTTCCTTCACTTCGAACGCCGGGTACCAGGCGTCGATGTTGCGCACGGTCAGTGCACGGAACTGGCCCGGTGCATGCACATCGGTCAGCAGCGAATTGCGCAGCGCCTGCTCGCGGCTCTTGCTGCGCCAGGCCTGGGCGAAGCCGAGGAAGAAGCGCTGGTCCGGGGTGAAGCCTTCCAGGGTCTGGCCCGGCTTGCCCTGCAGCGACAGCTGGTAGGCGTCGTAGGCGGTGCCCAGGCCGGCCACGTCGGCGATGTTCTCGCCCAGGGTCAGCTTGCCGTTCACATGCACGCCCGGGAACGGCTCATAGCTGCTGAACTGCGCGGCCAGCGCATCGCCAGCAGCGTTGAACTGCTTCAGGTCTTCGGCGGTCCACCAGTTGTGCAGCTTGCCGGTTTCATCGAACAGCGCACCGGCGTTGTCGAAGCCGTGGCTGATCTCATGGCCGATCACCGCGCCGATCGCACCGTAGTTCACCGCGTCGTCGGCAGCGCCGTCGAAGAACGGCGGCTGCAGGATCGCCGCCGGGAACACCAGGCGGTTCTCCAGCGGCACGTTCATCGCATTGATGGTCTGCGGCAGCATCGCCCACTCGCTGTGGTCGACCGGCTTGCCCAGCTTGGCGATGTTGCGCTGGTACTCGAAGAGCTCGGCGCGCTGTGCATTGCCCAGCGCGTCATCGCGGCGGATCTCCAGGCCGGTGTAGTCGCGCCACTTCTCCGGGTAGCCCATGCCCACGGTCAGGCCGGCCACCTTGGCCTTGGCATGCGCCTTGGTCTGCGGCGACATCCACGACAGTGCATCGATGCGCTTGGCGAAGGCGGCGATGATGTTCTTCGCCATCTCGTCCGCGCGCTCCTTGGTCTTCGCGTCGAAGTGCTTCTCGACGTAGCGCTTGCCGATGGCTTCGCCGACTGCATGGTTGGCATCATCCACGGCGCGCTTCCAGCGATCGCTCTGCTGCGGCGTGCCGCTCAGCGCGGTGCCATGGAAGGCGAAGCGGGCATCGGCGAACTTCTTCGGCAGGTAGGCGGCGGCACGGTCCAGTGCGTGGAAGGCCAGGTAGTCCTTCCAGACGTCCAGCGGCTCGGTGGCGACCAGCTTGGACAGGCCGGCCACGGCCTTGGGCTGCCACACGATGAAGTCCTGCTGGTCGCCCAGCGCGGCCGCATCAAGGAAGGCGTTCCAGTCCATGCCCGGTGCCTTGGCGTTGAAGTCGGCCTGGGTCCACGGGTTGGCACCCTTGGTCACGTCGTTGGTTTCTTCCTGGGTGGCGTGCGCCTGCGCGATCTTGGTCTCCAGCGCGAGGATGCGCTGTGCCTTGCCGGCCGGGTCGGCCACGCCGGCCAGCTGCAGCATCTGTGCGATGTAGGCCTGGTACTGCTTGCGCAGCTCGGCCATGCGGCCGCCGCCCAGGTAGAAGTCGCGGTCGGGCATGCCCAGGCCACCCTGCACGAGGTACGGCGCGGTGCGGTCCGGCTGCAGCATATCCACCGACACCCACAGGCCGAACAGGCGGTCGGTGTAGAAGTTGGTGGCGTTGAGCAGGTCGACGTCGGCGCGCATGTCGCCGCCGAGGGTGCGGGCCAGGCCGGCCTTGTCGGTGATCGCATCGATGGCCTTCAGCTGCGGCTGCACCGGGGCGATGCCATGCTGCTCGATGCCGGCTTCATCCATGTAGGCGGCGTAGTAGTCGCCGATCAGCTTGTCGTCACCGCTGGCCTGCGCATTGCCGGCCGCGCCTTCGAGGATGGCGCGGGTGTCGGCCAGGGTCTTTTCGGCGATGACGTTGAAGCTGCCAAAGCGCGAACGGTCGGCCGGGATCTCGGTGTTCTTCACCCAGGTGCCGTTGGCGAAGCCGAAGAAGTCATCGCCGGCGGCGATGCTGCGGTCCATGCCGCTGGCATCGAAGCCGAAGCTGCCCAGCATCGGCTTGGCCGCAGCGGGGGCGGCCTCGGCGGGCTTGGCGGTGCCAGCGGCCGGATCGGCCGGACGGTCGCAGGCAGCCAGGGACAGGCTGGCAACGATGGCCAGTGCCAGGGTGGGACGGCGCAGCTTGGACATGGACTTCTCTTGCAGCGGAAAACCCCAAGTCTAATCCGCCGCGGCCCGGGTGGCCGTCCCTGTGGCTGGCCGGTTCTGTGCAGGATCTGGCTGAACGCGCCGAAGCGATCTTCACGCCGTCACCGGGGTGGTGCATGCTGGGCCCTGGAGCCCTGCGCGGACACGGGGAGGTGGCCATGCAGGACGGGGTCAGGCGTCAAGAATGGCGTTCGCCGGCCGTTGAGGTCGGGGATGTGGAGGATTCGTTCGCGCATGAAGCCAGCCGACTGCACAAGGAAGATCGACCGATGCCCGCGTTGAAGCGGGCGTTGGCCCGTCCGTTGCGCGCCATTACCTGGGGCGGCGTGCTGCTGGGCCTGTTGCTGGTGGCCGGATTGGCCACCATGCTGGCCAACGACCATCACCGCCGCCTGGAGGCCGCGCAGCGGCAGAGCCGGGCGCTGGCGGTGGGCAGCGAGCGCCTGCTGGCGCTGGAGCTGCGCAACCTGGAGCGGGCGATGTCCGGCATCGCCGCCGATGCCGCTGAACTGTTCCACAGCGTGCCGGCACAGGCGCCGGCACTGCTGGATGCCGCCATCGGTGGCGTGCTGCGCCGCCACGCTGAACTGCACAGCATCGTGGTGCTGGACAGCCACGGGCGCGCGCTGACCGCCGGCCGCGGCGACCTGCAGCTGCCGCTGTGGACCGACCCGCTGCGCCGCGGGCAGGGCAGCGCGTTGTACATCGGGCCGCCGCAGCGGGCCAGCGATGGCGGCTGGGTGGTGCCGCTGGCACTGCCGATGGCCGGTGAACGCTGGCTGTTGGCGCGGCTGCGCTGTGGTGAACTGCAGCGCATCGCCGGCGGCCTGGATGTGGGGCCCAACGGGCTGGTCTCGATCACCGATGCCGAGGGTTACATGCTGGCGCGCGTGCCCGATCCACATGGCACCGTCGGTCGCCGTTACGACCTGCCGCGGCGTGACCTGCTCGGCAAGCAGGCGGTGGTCGAGCTCGGCAGCCTGCCCGGCGTGGTCGATGGTGTGCCGCGCATCACCACCATCAGCACGCTCGACCGCAGTCCGCTGGCGGTGCAGATCGGCCTGGCCGATGAAGACGTGCTGGCGCCATGGTGGCCCTACCTGCAGGCGTCGGTGGTGATTGTGCTGGCCTACATCGCGGTGCTGCTGGTGCTGCTGTACGCGGTGCGCCGTACGACCCGGCGCCAGCAATCGATGGCCGAGGAACTGAAGGCGGGCCATGCCGAGCTGCGCCTGGCCCATCAGGTCGGGCGTGTCTGTACTTGGTACGTGGACGAGGATGCCGCGCTGCTGCGCTGGTCACCGCTGGCACGCGAGATCTTCGGTGTGCAGACCGATGCGCTGCCGGTAGCCGATTTCTTCGCACGCGTGCATCGCGATGATGCCGCGCGCCTGCAGCAGGCCTTTGACCAGGCCTTCGCCGGTGGTGCAGTGCTCGACCAGGTGTTCCGCCTGGTGCTGCCCGGTGGTGAAGTGCGCTGGGTGGGTGCGCGCGGGCAACGGGTGGAGGTGGCCGACAGCGAGCGCCGCATGATCGGCGCGCTGACCGACCTGAGCGAGCGCTACCAGGCGCGCGAGCAGATGAGCGAAGTGGAACGCCGCTTCCGGCTGCTGTTCGATCGCAACCCGGCGCCATTCTGGGTGTTCGACCCGGACACGCTGCGCTTCATCGAGGTCAACGACGCCGCGGTGCGCCAGTACGGCTACAGCCGCGAGGAATTCCTGGCGATGAGCATCCTCGACATTCGTCCACGCGAAGGCTGGGACGAGGTGAAGGGGGCGATCGCCAAGGCCCGCGTTGGCGAGCTGCAGGATGCGGCAGTGCGGCTGCATCGGCGCAAGGACGGCAGCGTGTTCGAAGTGCGCGCGCACCTGTCCAAGCTCGATTTCGATGGCCAGCCGGCGTGCCTGGTGCTGGCCGAGGATGTCAGCGAACGGCTGGCCTACGAGCGTGACCTGGCCTACCAGGCGCGGCACAACCCGGCCACCGGCCTGCTCAACGTGCGTGCATTGACCGAACAGCTGGACGAGCAGGACGAGGGTTACACCATCGCCTTCGTGCAGCTGCGGGGCCTGCAGCTGGTGGCCGATACGCTGGGCCGCGAGATCGGCGATGCCGTGCTGCAATCGATGGCGACCCGGCTCGGCGGGTTGGGCGCGCGCTGCGGCACGCTGGCCTTCCAGCCGGCCGAGGACTTCGTGTTCGCCATCGGTGCCGAACACGATACCCAGCGCGTGCTGGACGACCTGTTGCAGATCGTGTCGGCGCCGATGCGCGGCAAGGATTCACTGCACCAGTTCGAGCCGCGCATCGGCGTGGCAGTGCACGTCGCCGGTGACGGCCACAGCGCCGAGCAGGTGATCGGCATGGCCGCGCAGGCCGCGCATGCGGCGCGTGCCGAGGGCAACGTCGTGGTCTGGTTCGACGCAGCGGTGACCACGCGGCTGGCCGACCGGCTGCGCCTGGCCGGGCGCATCCATGCCGCCATCGACAACGAATTCCAGCTGTATTTCCAGCCGATCCGGCATGCCAGCGATGGCAGTCCGGCGGCACTGGAAGCATTGCTGCGCTGGCCGCAGGCTGATGGCAGCTTCATCCCGCCCAACGAGTTCATCCAGCTGTGCGAGGAGACCGGGCTGATCCTGGCACTGGGCCGCTGGGTGATCCGAGCGGCAGCGAAGGCACAGCGGCGGCTGGTCGAGGCCGGCTGGGGCGAGCTGCCGATTGCCGTCAACGTCTCGGCGGTGCAGTTCTTCAACAGCGATCTGGTGGCCGAGTTCACCCGCGCCCAGCAGGAGTTCGGGCTGGCGCGGGGTGCGCTGCATGTGGAGCTGACCGAGAGCAGCCTGATGCGCAAACCGGCACAGGCGATGCAGACCATGCAGCGCCTGCACGAGCAGGGCATCAGCGTGTCGCTGGATGACTTCGGCACCGGCTATTCCAGCATGTCCTACCTGCAGCACCTGCCGCTGGACATCCTGAAGATCGATCGCAGCTTCGTGGCGGACGTGGAAACCAATCCGCGCAATGCCTCGATCTGCCGCGCGCTGCTGTCGCTGGGCCACAGCATGGGCCTGACCATCATCGCCGAGGGCGTGGAGACGCCGGGGCAGCTGGATTGGCTGGCCGCGCACGGCTGCGACCAGGTGCAGGGCTACCTGCTGGGGCGGCCGGCACCGCTGGAGCGGATCATCGATGCGCTGGACGAAGTTGTTGCCTAGGCCGCGTTCCGGAGAAGGAGCCGGCGACTCTTGGCGTTTGGAAAAGAACGCGCGCTACGCGCGGGAGTCGACTGACAGTCGACTCTACCTGGCCATATCCGCCGGAAACATCGGCGGATCCATGAGCCGGTAGCGCCGGGCCATGCCCGGCGGACGCACCCTTACACCCCGGTTTCCACCAGGTGGTCGATGAAACTGCGCACCTTGGGCGCGAGGTGGCTGCGGCTGGTGTAGACCGCGAAAATGCCGATCGGCGAGGCCTCCCACTCCGGTAGGATGCGCACCAGGCGTCCATCGGCCAAAGCGTCTTCCAGCAGGAAGTCCGGCTGCAGGATCACGCCCATGCCGGCGATTGCCGCTTCGCGCAGCACGTCGCCGTTGTTGGCGTGCAGCAGGCTGCTCACCGCCACCTTCACTTCGCCACCGGGCCCCTGCAGCGGCCAGTTGTTGCCTGCGGCCCAATAGCTGTAGCTCAGGCAGGCGTGCGCCTGCAGCTCCTGCGGGGTCTGTGGCGTGCCACGCGCGGCAAGGTAGGACGGTGCGGCGCACAGGCTCACCCGCGATTCGCCCAGGCGGCGCGCGATCAGCGTCGGGCTGGGCTCGCGGGTGATGCGGATGGCCACGTCGTAGCCTTCCTCGACCATGTCCACCAGCCGGTCGGACAGGGCCAGGTCCAGTTCCACCTGCGGGAAGCGCTGGCGGTAGCTGGCCAGCAGCGGGCCGAGACGGGCGATGCCCCAGCTGACCGGTGCGTTGATGCGCAGCGTGCCTGAAGGCTCCAGCGCCTGCGCGCCGATGCTGGCTTCCAGCGCGTCGAACTCGGCCAGCAGGCGGACGCACTGGGCGTAATAGGCAGCACCGGCGCTGGTGGGGCTCACCCGGCGCGTGGTGCGGTGAAGCAGGCGGGTGGACAGGCGCTTTTCCAGCGCGGCGACCTGGCGGGTCACCCCGGCAGTGGACATGTCCAGGGCCTGGGCGGCGGCACTGAAGCCGTTGCGTTCGACCACCGCCACGAACACGCGCATCGCCTCAAGGGTGTCCATTGTTGCGCTTTTTGAAATAAATACGGTCAAACGATCGTATTTATCGGTCCGTGAAGGCGCAATAACCTGTGCCTACTCCCTTCGAGGTGTCTCCCATGCACACCCCCTCCGCTCCTGTTTCTCCGCTGGCCCCGTATGGTGCCACCCTGCTGCGCCTGGCCCTGGGCGTGCTGTTCCTGGTCCACGCGCTGACCAAGCTGCTGGTCTTCACCCCGGCCGGTACCGCCGCCTTCTTCGAATCGCTGGGCCTGCCCGGCGTGCTGGGCTACCTCACCATCGCCGTCGAGCTGGCGATCACCGCTGCGCTGCTGCTGGGCATCTACGCGCGTTGGGTCGGCCTGGTCGGCGTGCCGCTGCTGCTGGGCACCATCGTCACCGTGCACGGCGCCAACGGCTTCGGCTTCGCCAACGCGGGCGGCGGCTGGGAATACCCGGCGTTCTGGGCGTTGGCACTGGTGGTGCTGTTCCTGGTCGGCGACGGCAAGTGGACCCTGCGTTCGCGCTGATCGCCGCCTGATCCTGCATTTGGAGAATTCCATGACCCGTCTGCCTTCGTTGTACATTTCCCATGGCTCGCCGATGACCGCCCTGCATCCGGGCCAGGTCGGCGTGCGCCTGGCCGAGCTGGCGCAGGATCTGCCGACCCCGCGCGCCATCGTGATGGCCTCGGCGCACTGGCTGGGCCGGCAGCCGCTGGTCGGCGCGCATCCGCAGCCGCCGACCATCCACGACTTCGGCGGCTTCCCGCGCGCGCTGTTTGAACTGCAGTACCCGGCACCGGGTGATCCGGCGCTGGCCGAAGAGGTGGCCGGCCGCATCGCCGCCGCTGGCCTGCCGGTGGCCATCGACCCGCAGCGTGGCCTCGACCATGGCGCGTGGGTGCCGCTGCGCCTGCTGCGCCCGCAGGCCGATATCCCGGTGGTGCCGCTGTCGATCCAGCCGTTGCTCGGCCCCGCGCACCAGTTCGCGCTGGGTCGCGCGCTAGCGCCGCTGCGCGAGCAGGGCGTGCTGCTGGTCGGCTCGGGCAGCATCACCCACAACCTGCACGACTGGGGTGACTACCAGGACGGCAAGGAAGCGCCGTACGTGCGCCCCTTCATCGAGTGGGTGGAGCAGCGGCTGGCTGCCGACGACCGCCAGGCCCTGCTCGACTATCGCCGGCAGGCACCGTTCGCCGAGCGCGCGCATCCGACCGACGAGCACCTGCTGCCGCTGTTCTTCGCGATGGGCGCGGCGGGCGAGGGCGGCTTCGGTGCACGTCGCATCGATGCCGGCATCGACGCCGGTTTCCTGGCCATGGACCTGTACCGCTTCGATGGGGCGGCATGAGCCGGGGCTGACGCCGGGCCATCCCCGTCGTCGCGCCTGCAGCCGCATGTGGTAGTTTTTCCTAGGTTTCCGGCGCTGACTCCCGAGCCTCCCCACGCGCCGCTTCCTGGAAGAAGCATGCATACCATTGAAGTCGTCCTGGCGATGCTGGTAGCCGTTGTCGCCAGCGGCTACCTGGTTCGCGTCCTGCCGTTCTCGTTGCCGCTGCCGCTGGTGCAGATCGGCCTGGGCGCGGTCATCGCCGGGGTGTTCAACCGCGGCCACGCGCTGGAGCCGGAAGTGTTCTTCCTGCTGTTCCTGCCGCCGCTGCTGTTCCTCGATGGCTGGCGCATTCCCAAGCAGGGCCTGTTCCGCGACAAGGGCGCGATCCTCGAACTGGCATTCGGCCTGGTGGTGTTCACCGTGATCGGCGCCGGCTTCCTGATCCACTGGCTGATTCCGGTGATGCCGCTGGCGGTGTGCTTCGCACTGGCGGCGATCGTGTCGCCTACCGATCCGGTGGCAGTCGGTGCGATCGCCTCCAAGGCGCCGATTCCGAAGCGGCTGATGCACATCCTGGAAGGCGAGTCGCTGCTGAACGATGCGTCCGGCCTGGTCTGCTTCCGCTTCGCGGTGGCCGCGGTGATGACCGGCACCTTTTCGCTGGCCACGGCCTCGCTGACCTTCGTGTGGGTGGCGGTGGCCGGCCTGGCGGTGGGCGTGGCGGTCACCCTCGGCGTGTCGACCTTCCAGCGCTGGCTGTGGCGCCGCTTCGGCGAGGAGCCGGGCGCGGCGATGCTGGTCAACCTGCTCATTCCGTTCGCGGCCTACCTGCTGGCCGAAGAGATCCATGCCTCGGGCATCCTCGCCGCGGTCGCCGCCGGCATCGCGATGAGCTATGTCGAGCTGACCGGCCGTGTCTCCGGCAGCATGCGCGTGCAGCGTGCCGGGGTCTGGAACATGCTGCAGTTCAGCTTCAACGGCATCATGTTCGTGCTGCTGGGCGAGCAGCTGCCGGGCATCGTCGAGCGCGCCACCACCACCATGAACGAGAGCGGCCACCAGAGTGCGTGGTGGCTGCTGGTGTACGTGGTGGTGATCAACCTGGCGCTGGTGGTGCTGCGCCTGCTGTGGGTGTGGCTGTCGCTGCGCTGGAACCTGCTGCGCGCGCGGCGCCGTGGCCTGGAGCGCGGCGAGGCGCCGAACTGGCGCATCGTGGTGGCGACCTCGGTGGCCGGCGTACGCGGTGCGATCACGCTGGCCGGTGTGTTGACCCTGCCGCTGTTCCTGCCCGATGGCAGTGCGTTCCCGGCGCGTGACCTGGTGATCTTCCTGGCCGCGTCGGTGATCCTGTTCTCGCTGCTGGGCGCCAGCATCGCGCTGCCACAGCTGCTGAAGGGCCTGCAGCTGCCGGCCGATTCGGGCGAACGCAAGGAAGAGGACCTGGCGCGCCGGCTGTCGTCGAAGGCCGCGCTGGCCGGGGTCGAGCGCATGCGCCAGCAGCTGGTGATGAACCAGAACACCGAGAACGTGCAGCTGTACAACGACGCTGCGTCGCGGGTGAGCCTGCTGTACCAGCGCCACCTGGAGCGCGACAGCGACGGGCCCGACGTGGACCCGGAGAAGGTGCGGCGCATGGAAATGGGCTACCGCCAGCTGCGCAGCGCCGGCCTCAATGCCGAGCGCGAGGAACTGTTCCGGCTGACCCGGCGCGGGGTGATCTCCGATGAGATCTCGCGGCGCCTGATCCGCAACCTGGACCTGCTGGAATCGCGCAAGCGCGAGTGACCGGTATGCCGATTGGGGTCAGATCCCTTTCCGCTGGAAAGGGATCTGACCCCAGGATCCGCCGGGTGGGTGCGGACCTTGGTCCGCACACCTTTCAGCCCTTATTCCGGCTTCGTTTCCAGGAAATACGCCTCGACCTTGCCCTTGACCTTGATGGTCATCGGGTTGCCGCGGCGGTCGCGGGCCTTGCCGGCCTGCACGCGGATCCAGCCTTCGCTGACCGAGTATTCCTCGACGTTGTCGCGCTCGACGTCGTTGAAACGCACGCCGACGCCGCGCTCCAGCGCCTGCGCATCATGGAAGGGGCTGGCCGGGTTGATCGCCAGGTGGTCGGGAGGGGTATCGCTCATCGCTTCATTCACAGTGACGGCCACCAAGGCCGGCTTCAGCGGCACAGGATAAACCGTAGAATGCCGGCCTGCCCCAGAGGAAGTTCCGCCATGCCCGACAACAGCGACTATTTCGACTTCGAGGAAGACATCCACGACTTCGACGAAGATGGCTTCGAGGCGCGGGTCTGGAACCTGCTGGTGCTGATCAACCCGGGCGACGAGGAGCTGGCCCTGCAGCAGTTCAACCGCTGGCGCGAGCATCTGGCCGAGGACGGGCAGCCGCTGGAAGCGGACAGCGACTGGCTGCCGGCCCTGTTCACGGCCATTGCCTGGCAGTCCGGTTTCGAGGTTGAACGTGATGACCTGGAATCGCTGCAGTCGGCGGTGAACGAACTGTCGGCGCGCTTCAACCTGCAGCTGGACTGGGGCGGCGACCTGGACGACGAGGACTTCGCCGAAGGCCTGGACGGTGTGCAGCTGATGTCCACCGCCTTCGACCGCCTGCGCGAGCACAACTACACGCTGTGGAGCGTGGATGCCGGCAGCGACGGCTTCACCGGGATGATGGCACTGACCCGCGACGACGACGCGATGCTGGCACTGTGCTCGCTGCTGAACTTGGAAATCCGGCTGGGCAGCGACCCGTTCTGAGGGATGGGGCGATGCGTCGGGCATGACCCGATGGGGGCGATCGGCCGGGGATGGCCGACTGGGTAGAGTCGACTGTTAGTCGACTGATCTCCCATCCGGCCGCGAAAACCCCGCGCTGCGCGCGATAGTCGACTAACAGTCGACTCTACCCAGTCGACTCTACCCCGTGGGTGCGGACCTTGGTCCGCACGCTTTGTGCGCCGGCCTACGGCCGGTACTGCGCCCTGGCGTTGGCGATCACCGCTTTGACCAGGCCGCGGTCGGTGTGCCGGGAAATGGCCCGTGCACCGAGCGCGATCGCCTGTGCGCGCAGCTCGGCAGTGACATCGTAGTGGGCACCGCTGGCCTTGTTCTGGAAGGCCCGCGGTGGAATGCCGAGCTGCGCGGCCATGGCGTGCAGCTCGGGCAGGGTGTCGGCCATCAGGTGCGCCCAGCGCTGTCCGCGCCAGGGATGCACCGCGTCATCGACGTAGACCGTCACCGCCGCAGCCGGTTCAGGCCTGCGGCTTGCTGTCGCTGTCAGCGGCCGGGGCGGCCTCGGCATCGGCAGCAGCTTCAACCACGTCACCTTCGGCGGCCTCGGCGGCTTCGCCTTCCTCGCCCTCGGCAGCATCGACGCCTTCGAACTCGGCGACCAGCTTGTCCAGGTACTCGTCAGCGGTCTGGCCGGACTCTTCGGCCAGGGTGTCCAGCAGCTTCTGCAGCAGCTCGGAGTATTCCAGGTTGACCTTGCGGCCTTCCTTTTCCTGCACGTTGGACAGGTGCTTGAGCATGGCCAGCATCGGCACCGGGTTCTCGGCGTTGCCCATGGTCTGGCCGCCGATGGCCAGCAGCCACTCACGGCCCTGCAGGCCGATGGCGGCGACCACCTGGCCGTCTTCGTTGGTCAGCACGGCATGGTTCTGCACCTGCTGCTGGGCGTTCAGGCGCAGGAACGGGCGCTTGGCCTGCTGCTTCTTGCGCTTGTCGCGCTTGGCCTTGGAGTTCTGGGACATGGGGTGGGGTCACCTGGAAACGGAAAGACCGCCATTGTAGCGGGTGCGCCGGGTGATGCCCCTGGTGGGTGCGGACCTTGGTCCGCACGCTTTCCCGGATGTGCGGACCAAGGTCCGCACCCACCGTCTACTTTGCCTCACCCTGCGCGGCCTGCACATCCGGGTCGACGGTCGGCGCCGACAGCCCCACCTGCGGGCCGGCACCGGCCAGGGCGGCCTCCTCGGCGGCCTTGGTCATCACTACGATGCTGATGCGGCGGTTGATCGGATTCTGCGGGTCGGCCTTGTCGAACAGCACGGACGAGGACAGGCCGACCACGCGGGTGATCTTGCTGTCATCCAGGCCGCCATCGATCAGCGCGCGGCGTGCGGCATTGGCACGGTCGGCGCTCAGTTCCCAGTTGCCGTAGCCGCGTGCGGCGGAATAGGCGGTGATGTCGGTGTGGCCGGTCAGGCTGATCCGGTTCGGCACATGGTTCAGGTACTCGGCCAGCTCGTGCAGGATCTGCTGCGTGTACGGCTTCAGCGTGGCACTGCCAAGGTCGAACATCGGCCGGTTCTGCTTGTCCACGATCTGGATGCGCAGGCCCTCCGGGGTCAGGTCCAGCAGCAGCTGGTCCTTGAACGGTTCCAGCGCCTGGCTCTTGCTGATCGCTTCCTGCAGCTCCTTCATCAGCTGTTCCAGCTGCTGCTTGTCGCGCTGCTGCTGGTCCACCGGCTGTGGCACGGCTTCCTTCTGGTTCTGGAAGGGATCGTTGCTGTTGCCACGCGAGATGTCGGTGGCACCGCCCAGCTTGATCATCGAAGTACTGGCGCCGCCCGGGCCGGCCATGCCGGGCGCCGGCGTGGCGTTCTGGCCACTCAGCGGGCTGGGGTTGCGGAAGTACTCGGAAATGGCGGCACGGTCGTTCTTGTTGGTGGTGGCCATCAGCCACAGCACCAGGAAGAAGGCCATCATCGCGGTCACGAAGTCGGCGTAGGCCACCTTCCACGAACCGCCGTGGTGGGCGGCGTGGCCGGCCTTCTTGACCCGGCGGACGATGACGGTGGGCTTGTTCTCGGCCATGGCTTACTTGACCGTCTTCAGGTGCTGCTCGAAATCGGAGAAGGCCGGGCGCACGTTCGACGGCAGCGTCTTGCGGGCGAATTCCAGCGCGATCTTCGGGTTGTAGCCGCGCAGGCAGGCCAGCAGGGCGGTCTTCACCGATTCGTAGATGCGGCTGTCCTGTTCGGCGCGGGCTTCCATCGCCGCCGCCATCGGGCCGACGAAACCGTAGCCCAGCAGGATGCCGAGGAAGGTGCCGACCAGCGCACCGGCCACATGGCCGCCCACTTCGACGATGTCGCCGCCGATCGAGCCCATGGTGATGACGATGCCCAGCACCGCCGCCACGATGCCGAAACCGGGCAGTCCGTCGGCGACCTTGGTCAGCACCTGCGACGGCGCCATGGCTTCGGCGTGGTGCTTTTCCAGCTCCAGTTCCAGCAGCGGTTCCAGCTCGTGCGGCTCGATGTTGCTGCCGATCATCAGGCGCAGGCAGTCGGTGATGAAGTCGATCAGGTGGTGGTCGGCCTGCACCTTGGGGTAGTTGCCGAACAGCGCGCTCTCGGCTGGGCGCTCGACATGGTCTTCCAGTGCCATGAAGCCTTCGCGGCGCGCCTTGTTCAGCAGCTCATAGAGCAGGCTGAGCACATCGATGTAGTCCTGCTGCTTGTAACGTGGGCCCTTGAACACGCCCACCATCGCCTGCAGGGTCTGCTTGACCGTCTTGGCGGGGGTGCCGACCAGGAAGGCGCCGAGTGCGGCGCCGCCGATGATGACCAGTTCGTAGGGTTGCCAGAGGGCACCCAGGCGGCCGTGGGCACCGAGGTAGCCCCCGATCACGCTGATGATGACGACCAGGAATCCAACGATGATGAGCATGGCGCGACGCAAGGAGAGGGGATATCTCCTTGTCGGCCCGTCGCCTGGTTTTCTGAAGAGGGAATTCTGTGAAATCGGTCAGCGGGGTATTTCAGCCCGCCACGCCGGCCTCGGCACCGCCACGCTGCAGTGGATCGGGCCAGGGCTCGCCATTGCCGGTGAACGAAAGTGAGACGGAGTTCAGGCAGTGGCGCTCGTAGGTGGGCGGCGGACCGTCCGGGAATACGTGGCCGAGGTGGCTGCCGCAGCGCGCACAGGTGATCTCGGTGCGCACCATGCCGTGGCTGGTATCGCGGATCTCGCGCACGTGCGCCGGATCGAACGGGGCAAAGAAGCTGGGCCAGCCAGTGCCGGAATCGAACTTGGTACTGGAGCGGAACAGCGGCAGTGCACACAACCGGCAGCAGTAGACGCCCTCGCGCTTGTTGTCGAGGAACACCCCGCAGAACGGTGCTTCGGTGCCGTGCTGCAGCAGCACGCGGCGCTCCTCGCCGCTGAGGCCGGCGACCAGCGCCTCGGTCTGGGTGGCGGTGGGGGGCGTCAGATCGAAGGCAGTCATGGCGGCGCTCCGTGGGGTCGATGGCCTGTGGATGCAGGCAGACGTGGGGGTGATGGCGCGACCTTGCAAGTGTGATGGCCGTTCATGGGCGGCACACAGGGGGTGGCGCATGGTGAAGACGATCCACGCCGGAGCGTGCCATGAAATCGCCCCTTCCCCTGCTGCTTATCGCCCTGCTGCCTGCGTTGGCGCTGGCCCAGGTGCCGACCGGCGATCCGACCGCCACCCGCAGCAGCACCACCGTGGCGCCCACCCCGGTGGCACCGCCGCCACAGGCCGCGCGCCCGCAGCCGCAGGTGCTGCCCTCGCCGCAGCCGGCGCAGCCGATCAAGTCCACGGGGCCGGCCCAGGTCGCGCCGACGCCGGCACCGAAGCCGGCCGACAAGGTCTATGACCGCAACGGTCGCATCATTCCCGGCGTGCGCCCGGCCGGTCCCAACCGCGTGTTCGATTCGCGCACCGGGCGTTATCTCGACAGCGTGCCGCAGGGCGACGGCCAGCAGATCCGGTAAGGCCGGGCCACGCCCGGCGGCGCAGCTGAACCTCCGAAAACAACATCCTGCCGATCACTGCTTTTTCGCCTGCGATTAACCGTTCCGGGACCAACGTGGCCCTGCGCCGGCATTCCGCCGCCGCATGTCCTTCGTCCACTGGATCGCGATCATGAAAAACCAGCAGAACCGTCATCCCGGCAAGGAACCGCAGGGCCGCAACCCACAACAGCAGCAACAGCAGCAACAGATGGAGCCGCAGCAGTCGCACAAGGGCGGCAGGCAGCAGGAGCAGCGCTCGCAGAAGCATCCGCAGCAACGCTGACGGTCGCCATGGCCGGGGTCAGAGCCCGTTGCACGGGATCCGACCCCCTTGCCGATTCCTGATCGGGGTCGGATCCCGCACAGCGGGCTCTGACCCCACCCCCGCAGCGGCCTCAGTCCGGAATTGGCAGGCTGAGCGTTTCCTTCACCTCTTCCATCACGATGTAGCTCTTCGACTCACGTACGTGCGGCAGCGTCAGCAACGTGCTGCCGAGCAGC
Organism: Stenotrophomonas sp. YJH_SMC_8; assembly: GCF_059371315.1. Taxonomy (NCBI): domain Bacteria; kingdom Pseudomonadati; phylum Pseudomonadota; class Gammaproteobacteria; order Lysobacterales; family Lysobacteraceae; genus Stenotrophomonas; species Stenotrophomonas sp. YJH_SMC_8. The sequence goes on from NZ_JCAFUL010000001.1 coordinate 144,998, forward strand.
TTGCGGTAGGAGGCCATCTCGCTGATCCGCGCCTTCAGCAGGTAATCGAAGTCGCCCGACACCAGGTGGCACTCCAGCACGTTGGGCAGCTTCAGGGCCGCGCGCCGGAATTCCTCGAAGATGTCGCCGGACTTGTAGGCCAGGCTGATCTCCACGAACACCAGCAGGCTGGCCTTCACCGCCGCAGGGTCCAGGTGGGCGTGGTAACCGGTGATCACCCCCTCGCGCTCCAGCCGGCGTACGCGCTCGGTGCATGGGGTGGTGGACAGGCCGACCCGCTCACCCAGTTCGGTGAAGGAGATGCGGCCTTCGGCCTGCAGGATGCGCAGGATCTTGCGGTCGATCTTGTCCAGTTCACGGGTACGGGTGGCCATGGCCGTCAACCTTGGGGAATGAATTGCAGGAGAACATCCTGCCGGTCTATCACAAATCAGGCAAATCAACTGGTATCGGCTGTCTATACTTCCCCAATTATGGCCCCGGCACGCTCCAGTGCAGGGAATGATCGGGTTGGAGAAGTCCCATGCGAGTCCTAGTTCTCGGCAGCGGCGTGATCGGCACCACCAGTGCCTGGTACCTGCGACAGGCCGGGTTTGAAGTCACGGTCATCGACCGTCAGCCCGGCCCGGCGCTGGAAACCAGCTTCGCCAATGCCGGCCAGCTGTCGTTCGGCTACACCTCGCCGTGGGCGGCACCGGGCGTGCCGAAGAAGGCGATCGGCTGGCTGTTCGAGAAGCACGCGCCGCTGGCGATCCGGCCGGGCATGGACCTGGCCCAGTACCGCTGGCTGTGGCAGATGCTGCGCAACTGCACCCACGAGCGCTACGCGATCAACAAGGCGCGCATGGTGCGCATGTCCGAGTACAGCCGCGACTGCCTGAACGAGCTGCGCGCGCAGATCGGCATCGAATTCGAAGGCCGCGACCTGGGCACGACCCAGTTGTTCCGCACCCAGCAGCAGCTGGATGCCTCGGCGCAGGACATCGAGATCCTGGCCCAGTACGGCGTGCCGTACGAGGTGCTGGACCGTGCCGGCATCATCCAGGCCGAACCGGCCCTGGCCCACGTTGATGGCCTGGTCGGCGCGCTGCGCCTGCCGCGTGACCAGACCGGTGACTGCCAGCTGTTCACCCGCCGCCTGGCGCAGATGTGCGTGGACGCCGGCGTCGAGTTCCGTTTCGACCAGGACATCACCGGCCTGGAGTTCGACGGCGACCGCATCACCGGCGTGCGCATCGACGGCAAGCTGGAAACCGCCGACCGCTTCGTGGTTGCGCTCGGCAGCTATTCGCCGGCGCTGGTCGCACCGCTGGGCATGCGCCTGCCGGTGTACCCGCTGAAGGGCTACTCGCTGACCCTGCCGATCACCGACCCGGCGATGGCACCGACCTCGACCATCCTCGATGAGAGCTACAAGGTGGCGGTGACCCGCTTCGACGACCGCATCCGCGTCGGTGGCATGGCCGAAGTGGCCGGTTTCGACCTGTCGCTGTCGCAGCGCCGCCGCGAGACCCTGGAGCTTGTGGTCAGCGACCTGTACCCGAAGGGCGGCGACCTGTCGCGCGCGCAGTTCTGGACCGGCCTGCGCCCGGCCACGCCGGACGGCACGCCGGTGATCGGCGCCACGCCGTTCCGCAACCTGTACCTCAACACCGGCCACGGTACGCTGGGCTGGACCATGGCCTGCGGCTCGGGCCGCTATCTGGCCGACCTGATGAGCGCGCGCCAGCCGCAGATCAGCACCGAAGGTCTGGATATTTTCCGCTACGGCCAGTACGGTCACGCGCCGCAACACGAGAACCGCACATGCGTCCTGCCCGCGCGCTGATCGATCTGGGCGCTCTGCGCAGCAACTACCGGCTCGCCCGTGAACTGGGCGGTGGCAAGGCCCTGGCGATCATCAAGGCCGATGCCTATGGCCATGGTGCGGTGCGCTGTGCACAGGCGCTGGAAGACGAGGCCGATGGCTTCGGCGTGGCCACCATCGAAGAAGCGCTGGAACTGCGCCAGGCCGGCATCCGTGCGCCGATCCTGCTGCTGGAAGGCATCTTCGAACCCAGCGACATGGCGCTGGTGGCCGAGCATGATTTCTGGTTCGCCGTTGGTTCGCCGTGGCAGCTGGAGGCCGTCGCCGCCTTCGACAGCCCGCGCCCGCTGACGGTTTGGCTGAAGCTGGATAGCGGCATGCATCGCCTCGGTCTGGACGTGGACAGCTTCCGCGCGGCGCACGCGCGCCTGTCAGCGCTGCCGCAGGTTGAGCGCATTGTGCTGATGACTCATCTGGCACGTGCTGACGAGCTGGACAGCGAGCGCACCCACGAACAGGCCGCGACCTTCGCGCGGGCCATCGACGGCCTGGACGGCGAGACCAGCGTGTGCAATTCGCCGGCGCTGCTGGGCTGGCCGGATGTACGCAGTGATTGGGTACGCCCGGGCCTGATGCTGTACGGCGCCAACCCGCTGCCGGATGCTTCGGAGATCACCGCGCGCCTGCGCCCGGTGATGACGATGCAGTCCAAGGTGATCGCCGAGCGTTGGATCGAGGCGGGTGAGCCGGTCGGCTATGGCGCCCGCTTTGTCTCGAAGGCACGCACCCGCGTTGGCGTGGTCGCGCTGGGTTACGCCGATGGTTACCCGCAGTTCGCGCCGAACGGTACGCCCGTGCTGATCGATGGCCAGCCCGGTGCGCTGATCGGCCGCGTGTCGATGGACATGCTGACGGTGGACCTGACCGCGCATACGCAGGCCGGTATCGGCAGCGTGGTGGAGCTGTGGGGCACTGCACCGACGCTGTCCGAGCTGGCGCCGCGCTGTGGCGTGAGTGCTTACCAGCTGCCCTGCGCGGTCAAGCGCGTGGCCAGGGTGTACGTGTAGAGCCGAGCCCGCGCTCGGCTCTGGCAGCTGCCGACCTTGGTCGGCGCCGTGAATGCGTGTCGACCAAGGTCGACACCCACCGATGGGCCTACCGCGCGGCGGTCGCCTGGCTGGCCAGCTGGCGCTTGACCCAGTCATCGATCAGGCGCTTCTCGTAGCGCAGCGGATCACTTTCGCTCTTCAGCCCAACGTTGTGCAGGTAGCCGGTATCACTCAGGCGTGCGTCACCTTCACTGACGATGCGGCCGCTGGCGTCCTTCAACGTGTACTGCAGGGTGATCCGCGGTGGGTAGATGTCGCGCATGATGCGGATGTCGCGCCCGCGCGGGCCATGCCACGGCTCGTAGTCACCGGCTCGCTTGATGTCGACCAGGGTCACATCCAGGGTCTGCCCCGGTTGCAATGGTTTGGCGGCGGTGGTCTGCACGTAGCGCGCCAGCTGCTGGACCCAGTCGCCGCGTTCGGCCTCGAAGCGGTTGCTGCTCTGGCGGATCTCGGTGAATTTGGCCGGATCGTCCCACTTCACGCTGACCGGGCCATCGGCCTGCAGCGCGCGCGGGGCTTCCGGATCGGTCACCGCGCGTGGCGCAGCATTGGCGCCGCCTGCCAGGAGGGCACCGGCCAGCAGAAGGGCGGTAGCAAGTGAGCGGTTCATGACGGTCTCCTGCATCCCCTGAGAGGGGCGATAGTGTTCACGGATCGAGTGTGATCCCGCTCCCGGGCAACGGCAATGGCCGAATGCGTCATGCGCAAGAGCGGTTGCCGCCAATTCATCGTCGTCAACCCTGACTGACGGCGCTTGACGCTGTGAATACGCTCTCTGGAAGATGCTGTGCCTCCAATCCGGCCCGTCCAGACGCCCTTGTCCACACTGCCGCCCCTAGTGGAGCGCCCACCGATGATGGTGCCGGCGCCCGAACCCGACCTGCATCATGGCGTGCTTGAGCGCATCAACGCCGGTTTCTGCGTGATCCAGGTGCTGTTCGAGGGTGACCGCGCGGTGGACTACCGTTTCATCGAGGTCAACGACGCGTTCGAGCGCCATACCGGCCTGAAGGATGCCCGGGGGCAGCGCATGACGGCGCTGGAGCCGCACCACGAGCAGGACTGGTTCCGCATCTACGGCGAGGTCGCACGCAGCGGCCGGCCGGCGCAGTTCGAAATGGAAGCGCGTGCGCTGGGCCGCTCGTTCGCGGTTGACGCGGTGCGCGTGGGACGGCCGGGAGAAGACAAGGTAGGCATCCTGTTCTTCGACATCACCGCGCGCAAGCAGATGGAAGTGGAGCTGGGCGAAAGCGAAGCCCGCTTCAGCGCACTGGCCGATGGCCTGCCGATGCCGGTGTGGGTGCTCGACGAGCGCGGCCACGCCCGCTTCGTCAACAGTGCCTTCAGCGAGTTCTTCGGTGGCGACGAAACCCGCGTTCCGGAGGATGTCTGGCGCGGCCTGGTGCACCCGGACGATGCGTCCGTATTCGAGTACGAGCTGCAGGAAGCACTGAAGGCGCAGCGTTCGATGCATGCGCTGGTACGCGCGCGGCGCGCCGATGGCCAGTGGCGCTGGCTGGAGATGAACGCGCGCCCGCGCTTCTCGCGCATGGGCCGCTTCATCGGCCTGGCCGGCAGCAGTCCGGACGTGACCGAGCGCCGCGAGATCGAACTGGCACGCGAGGAACTGCTGCAGTCCGAGCGCGCCGCACGCAGTGCCGCTGAGAACATGGCGCGGCTGAAGGACGAATTCCTGGCCACGCTGTCGCACGAGCTGCGCACGCCGCTGACCACCATCCTCGGTTGGAGCGAACTGCTGCTGCAGCGGGTGGACAACACCAGCCCGCTGTACAAGGGCCTGAACGTGATCGCCAACAGCGCCGGCGCGCAGAAGCGGCTGATCTCGGACATGCTCGACCTCAGCAGCATGCTGCTGGGCAAGGTACAGCTGGAGGTGGAAGTGCTGGACCTGCGCACGCTGCTTGGCGAAGCCATCGGCGCGCAGGAACTGGTGGCCGAGGGCAAGGCGCTGGACGTGCACCTGCAGTTGCCCGAGCAGCCAAGCCCCGTGCTCGGCGATGCCACCCGCCTGCAGCAGGTGTTCTGGAACCTGCTGTCGAACGCAATCAAGTTCACCCCGGCCGAAGGCCGCATCGACGTGCAGCTGCAGGCCGACGGCAACCACTGGGTGATTACGGTGCGCGATACCGGTGATGGCATCGCACCGGAGTTCCTCAACCACCTGTTCAGCCGCTTCCGCCAGGCCGATGGTACCACCACGCGCCGCCATGGCGGCCTCGGCCTGGGCCTGGCGATCGTGCAGCAGCTGGTCGAACTGCACGGCGGCACCGTTGCCGCCGCCAGCGAAGGCCATGGCCACGGCGCCACGTTCACCGTGAGCCTGCCCCAGCACCTGCCGGATGCCGAGCGCCGGCCGCTGCGCGAAGTCATCAGCGGGCCGATCCTGGAGCCGGTGATCGTCGAGCCGTATCCGCTGCGGGGCATGCATGTGCTGGCGGTGGAAGACCAGCCGGAGGTGCTGGAATACCTGCGGCGCATGCTGGAAGAGCAGGGCGCCAGCGTATCGGCGGCCAGTTCGGCCGGCGAGGCGCTGGCACTGCTGGCCGACACCGGCCATCTGCAGTACCACGTGATGCTGACCGACATCGGCATGCCGGGCATGGATGGCTACGGGCTGGTGCGCACGCTGCGCGAGGACATGGGCGTGGATGCCGCGATGTTGCCTGCGGTGGCGGTGACCGCGCTGGCGCGTGCCGATGACCGCCGCCGTGCGTTGGCGTCGGGCTTCCAGGAGCATGTCGCCAAGCCGTACTCGGTGGCGCAGCTGGTGTCCGCCGTGCGCAAGGTGCAGGTACCGCGCGCCGACAGCGCGCTGCACTGAGCATTCACGGCCGATCGGCGACCCTGCAGGCAGGAGGTCGCCGATGTCCCGCATAGCTCCCCGCATCCATACCGGCCCGGCGCAGATCGCGCGCCTGGAAGCCCTGCTGCCGCAGCTGGAAGGCGAAACGCAGGTGGAACTGACCCTGCACGATGGCCGGCGCCTGCTCGGCACGGTGGCGGTGAAGCCGACCGTGCAGCAGTACCGCAACGACGCCGGCGATGAAGGCAGCAACGGCCAGCTGAGGTTGGACGACTACGACACGCCGGTGCAGCAGCACCATGTCTGGCTGGACGAGATCGCCAGCATCCGCAGGTTGCCGCCGAGGATCGCGTAATCCGGTAGCGCCGGGCCACGCCCGGCGACCGCACGCCGATCCATCACGCTCAATGTTCGAACAACGTCGGCGTCGCCTCGAACCGCCGCGCATAGGCGCGTTCCTCCGCGACCCGCGCCACCTCGTCGTCGGCCAGGTCCGGCGCACCATACACCGCGTAGGCCACGCTGCCGTCGGCGCCATGGCCGACCTGGTGCAGCCGGTAGCGTGAGTGGCCGCCGCCGGTATCCTCGGGGTAGTGCACGGGCGGATGGCTGCCTTCCAGGTCCATTTCACTGTTGTCGACCACGCCACCGACGAACAAGGCTCGCATGCAGGTTCTCCTGGGTTTCCGGGGGAGCCTCTACCCTGAACGTTCCAATGTTGCTGGCGGATCAAGGCCCCGTTCGGGTTTCGCAAAGCGGCCTGGCGGGGCCGGCCCGGCCAAGCCGGTACAATGGACGGCCCTCACGCTTGAAGTACCCGCGCCGATGGCCTCCAGCGACGACGCCCCCCTGCAGACCCTGTTCCTGCCGTTCTCCCAAGGTGCCCTGCGCTGGCCGGAGGGTCCGGTGGCCTTCCTGCGTGCCCGCGACGGTTGGCCGTTGCGCGAGGCCGCTGGCAACCGCGAGGTGCACTGCGAGCAGAGTTTTGCCCCGTTCGCGCAGCCGCTGCAGCAGGCTGCGGGCTGGACCGTCAGCGGCCAGCTGGACGATGCCGCGGGCAAGGGCCGCTACCCGCTGGTGCTGGTGCTGCCGCCGCGCCAGCGCGAAGAAGCCCGTGCACTGTTCGCCCGCGCGCTGGCGCTGGTCGCCGACGGCGGTCGCATCGTTGCCTGCCAGTCCAACAACGAAGGCGCGCGCTCGGGCGAGGGCGACCTCAAGCAGTTGGCCGGCCTCGGTGGCAGCGTGACCAAGAACCATTGCCGCGTGTACTGGACCGCCCCGCTGCAGGGCCAGCACGATGCCGACCTGGCCAAGCGCTGGTCGGCGCTGGATGCGGTGCGCCCGATTGTCGGGGGCCGTTTCCTCAGCCGCCCGGGCGTGTTCGCCTGGGACCGCATCGATCCGGCGTCGGCGCTGCTGGCCGAGCACCTGCCGGCCGACCTGGCCGGGCGTGCCGCCGACCTCGGCGCGGGCTACGGCTACCTGTCGCGCGAGCTGCTGGAGCGTTGCCCGAAGATCACCGCGCTGGACCTGTACGAGGCCGAGCAGCGCGCGTTGGCGCTGGCCGAGCTGAACCTGGCGCCGCCGCCGCGCCCGCTGCCGCTGCGCTTCCTGTGGCAGGACGTCACCGCCGGCATCGAGCCGGGCTACGACGTCATCATCAGCAATCCGCCGTTCCATACGCCGTCGCGTGCCGATCGCCCGGACATCGGCCAGCGCTTCATCGCCGTGGCCGCGCAGGCGCTGCGCCCAGGCGGGCGCCTGTACGTGGTGGCCAACCGCCATCTGCCGTACGAGCACACCCTCAACGACAGCTTCGGCGCGGTGCGCGTGGTCGCCGAGCGCGATGGCTTCAAGCTGGTCGAGGCAGTGAAGGGCAAGGGCCGATGAAGCTGGTCAAGCACATCGCCAACCTGGGCTACGGCAGCCGCAAGCAGGTGCAGTGGATGTTCCGCGAGGGACGCGTCACCGACGCCGACGGCGAGGTGCTGTACGCCGACGACCAGGTGCCGCACGAGGCCATCCGCGTTGACGGCGAGCCGCTGGACCCGCCGGCCGGGTTGTCGATCGCGCTGCACAAGCCGGCCGGCTACACCTGCTCGACCAAGGACACCGGCCGCCTGATCTACGACCTGCTGCCGCCGCGTTTCCGCGACCGCGATCCGGTGCTCTCCACGGTCGGCCGCCTCGACCGCGAGACCAGTGGCCTGCTGTTGCTGACCGACGACGGTGGCCTGCTGCACCGGATCATCTCGCCGAAGTCGAAGCTGCCCAAGGTCTACGAGGTGGAGCTGAGCGACGACCTGCGCGGCGACGAGGTCGCGCTGTTCGCCAGCGGCACGCTGATGCTGGAGTCCGAGAAGACGCCCCTGCTGCCGGCTGAACTGGAGGTGCTGGATGCGCGTCGCGCGCGCCTGGTGCTGCACGAAGGCCGCTACCATCAGGTACGCCGCATGTTCGCCGCCACCGGCAACCACGTGCAGGCCCTGCATCGCAGCCGCGTTGGCGGGCTGGACCTGCAGGGGCTGGACGAAGGGCAATGGCGGCAGCTCACTTCCACCGATCTGGATACGCTGTTCGCTCCATGACCACCATCGCTGCGCTGCCGTTCCTCCCCGACGCCGTCATCTTCGACATGGACGGCCTGATGATCGACAGCGAGCGGGTCTCGCTGGCCTGCTGGAGCCAGGCCGCCGACGAGTTCGGACTGGGCCTGGATGAAACGGTGTTCCTGCGCATGGTCGGCCTCGGTGATCGCGACACGCACGCGCTGCTGCGTGCGCAGGGCATCGAGGACAGCGTGATCGAGGCGGTGGCCGTGCGCTGCCACGAGCTGTATGAAGCACGCACGCAGACCGGCCTGCCCTTGCGGCCGGGCATCCTGGAGCTGCTTGAACTGCTGAAGGCGCATGCGGTTCCGCGCGCGGTGGCGACCACCACGCGGCAGCCACGGGCCAACCGCAAGCTGGCGGCGGCCGGGCTGCTGCCGTATTTCGATGCGGTGATCACCAGTGGTGATGTTGCGCGGCCGAAGCCGGCGCCGGACATCTACCTGCTGGCGGCACAGCGGCTGGGGCAGGCGCCCGAGCGATGCCTGGCGCTGGAAGACTCTCCGGCCGGTACGCGCGCGGCGCTGGCCGCCGGAATGACCGTGATCCAGGTACCGGACCTGGTGCATCCGGATGAAGAGTTGCGTGCACTCGGCCACCGCATCGTTGGTTCGCTGGTGGACGCGCACGCGCTGCTGCTGCCGTTGTTGCCGAAATAAGGTGGGTGCCAACCTCGGTTGGCACTGAGCCGAGCATGGCTCGGCTCTACATCTATTGGTAGGTGCCGACCGTTGGTCGGCACGCTTTCCCCATCACACCCGCCCGAACACCAGTGCGGCGTTGGTGCCACCGAAGCCGAAGCTGTTGGACATCACCGTATCCAGCTGCTGCTCGCGGCTTTCACGCAGGATCGGGAAGCTCTCCACCTTCGGGTCCAGCTCGCCGATGTTGGCCGAACCGGCGACGAAGCCGTCGCGCATCATCAGCAGGCAGTAGATCGCCTCATGCACGCTGGCCGCGCCCAGCGAGTGGCCGGACAGTGCCTTGGTCGACGACAGCGGCGGCACCGCGTCGCCGAACACTTCGCGGATGGCGTTGAGTTCGGTGACATCGCCCAGCGGTGTCGAGGTGCCGTGGGTGTTGAGGTAGTCCAGCGGGCGATCGACGCCCTGCAGGGCCATCTTCATGCAGCGCACCGCGCCTTCACCGGACGGAGCAACCATGTCGGCACCGTCGGAGGTGACGCCATAGCCGATCAGCTCGGCATGGATGTGCGCGCCGCGGGCTACGGCGTGGTCGTAGTCTTCCAGCACCAGCATGCCGCCGCCACCGGCGATGACGAAGCCGTCGCGGTCCTTGTCGTACGGACGCGAAGCGCTGGCCGGGGTCTCGTTGAAGCTGGTCGACAGTGCGCCCATCGCGTCGAACATCACGCTCATCGACCAGTGCAGGTCTTCACCGCCACCGGCGAACATGATGTCCTGCGCGCCATGGCGGATCATGTCCGCTGCGGCACCGATGCAGTGCGCCGACGTCGCGCAGGCGGCCGACAGCGAGTAGCTGACGCCCTTGATCTGGTAGGCCGTGGCCAGGCAGGCCGAGACGGTCGAGCACATCGTGCGCGGCACCATGTACGGGCCGACCTTGCGCACGCCACGCTCGCGCAGCAGATCGACCGCGCCGATCTGCCATTCGCTGGAGCCGCCACCGGAACCGGCGATCAGGCCGGTGCGCAGGCTGCTGACCTGCTCGGCGCTGAGCCCGGCATCGGCGATGGCATCGCGCATGGCCAGATAGGCGAAGGCCGCCGCATCGCTCATGAAGCGCTTCTGCTTGCGGTCGATCAGCGCCTCCAGATCGAGGTCGACACGGCCGCCGACCTGGCTGCGCAGGCCCGCTTCGGCGTGGTCGGCCAGGGCGGTGATGCCCGAGCGCCCTTCGCGCAGCGCAGCCGAAACGGTATCCAGATCATTGCCGAGGCAGGACGTGATGCCCATGCCGGTGATGACGACGCGACGCATCAGAAGCTCCCGGTTTCAGTGAACAGGCCGACGCGCAGGTCGCGCGCGCTGTAGATTTCGCGGTCATCCACGTACATGCGGGCGTCCGACTGGGCCATCACCAGCTTGCGGTTGATGACACGGCTGATATCGATCTCGTAGCGCACCAGCTTGGCCTCCGGCAGCACCTGGCCGGTGAACTTCACCTCGCCACAGCCCAGCGCGCGGCCCTTGCCGGGGGCGCCCAGCCAGGTCAGGAAGAAGCCGGTCAGCTGCCACATGGCATCCAGGCCCAGGCAGCCGGGCATCACCGGGTCGCCGATGAAGTGGCAGCCGAAGAACCACAGGTCCGGGCGGATATCCAGTTCGGCGCGTACCATGCCTTTGCCATGCGGTCCGCCGTCCTCGCGGATTTCGGTGATGCGGTCGAACATCAGCATCGGGTCGTTGGGCAGACGGCCGGCGGCGGTGCCGAACAGTTCACCGCGTGCGCTGGCCAGCAGCTGTTCGCGGTTGAACGCGTGGAGACGGGTCATGAAGCACAATCCTGGAAGCGAAGAACAGGGAAACAAGTGCCGGAGAATGCCCGTGGAAACTGCGCCGATCAAACATTTCAACCGTACGCAACCGTAGTGTTTTCAAGGGAATACGCGCATCCTGTTGATGTGCAACGACCATACTTCGGCGTGTGGCCCGCCCGGCCCGCCCCCGCCTTTTCCACCTGACATGACCCGACTGCGCAAGATCATCCACGTTGACATGGACGCGTTCTACGCGTCGGTGGAGCAGCGCGACGATCCGTCACTGCGCGGCAAGCCGGTGGTCGTGGCATGGCGTGGTGCCCGCTCGGTGGTGTGTGCGGCGTCCTACGAGGCGCGCGTGTTCGGCGTGCGTTCGGCGATGCCTGCCGTGCGTGCCGAGCGCCTGTGCCCGGATGCGATCTTCGTGCCGCCGGACTTCACGCGTTACAAGGCGGTGTCACAGCAGGTACGCGCGATCTTCCTCCGCCATACCGACCTGGTCGAGCCGTTGTCGCTGGACGAGGCCTACCTGGACGTGACCGAGCCGAAGAGTGGCATCGAACTGGCCACAGACATCGCCCGCACCATCCGCGCGCAGATCCGCGAGGAAACGAACCTGACTGCTTCAGCCGGGATCGCGCCGAACAAGTTCCTGGCGAAGATCGCCTCGGACTGGCGCAAGCCTGATGGCCAGTTCGTGATTCCGCCGCAGCGCGTGGATGCGTTCCTGGCACCGCTGCCGGTGAACCGGGTGCCCGGCGTCGGCAAGGTCATGGAAGGCAAGCTGGCTGCGCGCGGCATCGTCACCTGCGGTGATCTGCGGCAGTGGGCGCTGATCGACCTGGAAGAGGCATTCGGCAGCTTCGGGCGCAGCCTGTACAACCGCGCACGCGGCATCGACGAGCGGCCGGTGGAGCCGGACCAGCAGGTGCAGTCGATTTCCTCGGAGGACACCTTCGCCGAAGACCTGCTGCTGGAAGACCTGACCGAGGCGATCGTGCAGCTGGCCGGGAAGACCTGGAACGCCACGCGCAAGACCGAGCGCATCGGCCACACCGTGGTACTGAAACTGAAGACCGCGCAGTTCCGCATCCTCACCCGCAGCTTCACCCCGGAGCGCCCGCCGGAATCGATGGAGGAGCTGCGTGACATCGCCCTGTCGCTGCGCGCGAGGGTGGATCTGCCGGCCGAGACGCGTTACCGCCTGGTCGGCGTCGGCCTGGGTGGCTTCCGCGAAAAGGAGCCGGTTGTGCAGGGGGAATTGTTCGAGCACACCCAGACCGATCCCCCCTGATCGTTCATCCACGCATGGCGTGGATCTACGTGTCGACCAAGGTCGACACCCACCAAGAGCAGGTCATTCCATCCAGACAGGTTGCGGAGACATGCCATCCAGACAGATCGCAGAGAACCGTCGAAGGCGGGGTGGGTCCGGTTGCGGGGGTGTCCGCGGCATGGATGCCGCGGCCAAGCCCCCAGGGATGGGTTTACGGCGTCCCCCGCAACCGGACCCACCTCGCCATCCCACGGATAGCCAGCTGTTGCTGTTGCTTCGGCTGTTGCCGTTGCATTGAGCAGGTGCAGGGCAGCAGCCCTGCAAAAGACCCCCTACCTCATGGCCACTGCATCTCGCCCTTGGCCACCTTCGCACTCAACTCCAGCGACGCCACGCCCGCCAGCTTCGGGTAGCGCGCCTGCATCGCCTGCACCAGCGCCGCACTGTCCTTGGCCTTGGCCGCCTCGGCATCGAACGCGCGGATGTAGTCCGCCGTGAACGTCAGCGCACTCGCATCCAGCGCCGCACCCGGCGCGTAGTGCCCCGGCACCACCACCTTCGGCTTCAGCGCCTGCAGCCGCTGCAGGGTCTGCAGCCAGTCGGCGTGCGATTTCGACGTCTGCGTATCGGCCATCCACACATGCTCGCCGGCCACCACCGGAATGCCGCCGACGATCGCGCGCAGCGACGGCACCCACAGCACCGTGCGGTCCGGGGTCGGGCCATCCAGGCCGATCAGCGGCAGACGCTGGCCTTCCAGCTGCAGGGCATCGCCATCCAGCACCTGCGGCACCACGATGCGTGCCGGCACGTCGGCACCCATTTTGGGCCCCCAGTAGGCCAGCTTGCCGGCCTGGGTCTGCTGGATGTGGGCAACGGTCTGCGCGGTGGCGACGATGCGCGCCTTCGGGAACGCATCCTGCAGCGTGGCCAGGCCGAAGTAGTAATCCGGATCGCCGTGGCTGATGTAGATGGTGGTCAGCTGCTTGCCGCTGGCGCGGATCAGCTCGACCAGCTTGCGCGCGTCGCTGGCGCCGAACTGCGCATCGACCAGGATCGCGTCGTGGCGGCCTTCGATCAGTACTGAAGACACCGAGAACATCGCCTGCGGGCCGGGATGGAAGGTCTGCAGGTGCAGTTGGGATTTCGTTGCCGAGGCCGGTGCCGGGGTGGCCGGTGCGGCCATCAGCGGAGCACTGGTGAAACTGGCGGCCAGGGCGAGGGGAAGCAGCAGGGCAGCGGTGCGCATGGGCAATTCCTCGTGTCGGATGCGGAGTCGAGCGTGGGCTATGCCGAGCGTCCTTGCCCGGCCCCCTACGGGCCGTCGCAAGCGACGTTGGCAACGGCTCCTGCCGTTGCCTTCGGCTCTACAGGTAGGTAGCGCCGGGCCATGCCCGGCGGGCGCCGTGATCAGTACGCCGCAGTGATGATCTGCTTCGGGTACTGGTGCGCTTCCAGCTCGGCGACGAACGCAGCGCCGTAGTCGGCGTAGCTGATGCGGCTGTGGCCGCTGGCGTCGGCAAGGAAGCTCTTGGGCTGCACGCGGTATTGGCCGCGCTCTTCGCCCGGGCCGATTTCGGCGGCCGGCGAGAAGAAGGTCCAGTCCAGGTCGTCCACCGCCTGCAGGCGATTGAAGGCTTCACGATGGGCCAGCGCGTACGGCTTGTAGGCCTCCGGGAAGTTGGGGGTATCGACCAGCTGCACGCCCGGCGCGACTTCCAGGCTGCCGGCGCCACCCACCACCACCAGGCGCGGTACACCGGCCTTGCGGGCGGCGGCGGCCAGCTGCGCGGCCACTTCGCCGACGCGGCCGATGTCATCGCCCGGACGCGGGCCATAGGCACTGGCCAGCACGTCGTGGCCGGCGATGGCGGCGACCAGGGCATTCTGGTCATCCAGCGAGGCGATCACCGGATGGGCGCCGGCCAGTTCGGCCGGGAGGTCCTGCGCGCTGCGCACGATGACGGTGAGTTCGTGGCCGTTGGCCAGCGCGTGGCGGGCGATCTGGCGGCCGATGTTGCCGGTGGAACCAACGAGGGCGATCTTCATGGCAGGACTCCGTGGGGCGGTGTGGGGTGGGAATGGGGCCACTCTAGGCCGCTGCAGTCGCTCGAAAAACAGCGTATAACGCGCTTGTTTGTTGCATGGATCGAGCATATGGACCGACTGACCGCCATGACCGTATTCGTCGAGGTGGCCGAACGCGGCAGCCTCACCGCCGCCGCCGAGGTGCTGGACATGTCGCGGGCGATGGTCACCCGCTACCTGGCCGAGGTCGAGGGTTGGCTGGGCGCGCGCCTGCTGCACCGGACCACGCGCCGGGTCAGCCTGACCGGACCCGGCGAGGCGGCGCTGGCGCGCTTCCGGCAGATGCTGGCCATCGGCGAGGAACTGCAGGGCGAGTTGGCCAGCGACGATCCCGAGCCGCACGGCACGCTGCGGGTGACCGCCAGCGTGTCGTTCGGGCAGAGCCACCTGGCGCGGGCGGTGGCCGGTTTCGTCGCACGCCACCCGGCGGCGCGCATCGAACTGCTGCTGGTCGACCGCATGGTGAACCTGGTGGAAGAGCGGGTGGACCTTGCGGTGCGCATCGCCCGCCAGATCGATCCCAGCCTGATTGCACGGCGGCTGGCCACCTGCCGCTCGGTGCTGTGCGCGACGCCGTCCTACCTGCAGGCGCGCGGTACGCCGACTGCACCGGAACACCTGGCCGCGCACAACTGCCTGACCCATCACTACGTCGGTAAGAGCCTGTGGCAGCTGCACCGCGATGGCCGTTCGCTGTCGGTGGCGGTGGGCGGCAACATCAGCGCCAACGAAGCCTCGCTGTTGCTGGAAGCAGTGCGTGCCGGTGCCGGCATCGCCATGCTGCCGACCTACCAGGTGGCGCCGCTGCTGCGTAGTGGCGAGCTGATCGAGTTGTTGCCCGAGTTCAGTCTGGACGAACTCGGCATTCATGCCGTGTACGCATCACGGCGCCAGCAGCCCGCTATCATGCGGCGATTCCTGGACTTCCTGGCCGAGTGTTTCGCCAGCCCGGCCTTCCAGGATCTGGATTGGCGCCCACCGGGCAAGGAGAACACATGAACCATGGACAGGCCTTGATCGACCACAACCGTGCTGCCTGGGACCGCCAGGCCAGCGAAGTGCGCGAATGGTCGCGCCCGGTGGAAAGCTCAACGATTGCCGCCGCGCGCGATGGCCGCTGGCAGGTGCACCTGACCCCGCGCGCGCTGCCGCTGGACTGGCTGGGTGATGTGCGCGGCCGCCGCATCCTGTGCCTGGCCTCGGGCGGTGGCCAGCAGGCACCGGTGCTGGCGGCGGCCGGTGCGGAGGTGACCGTGTTCGATCTGTCCGATGGCCAGCTCGAGCAGGACCGCAGGGTCGCGGCACGTGATGGACTGCAACTGCGCACGGTGCAGGGCGACATGCGCGATCTGCATGCCTTCGCCAACGACAGCTTCGATGTGGTCTTCCACCCGATCTCCAACCTGTACGTGCCCGACGTCCGGCCGGTGTGGACCGAATGCCGCCGCGTGCTGGCGCGCGACGGCATGCTGATGGCCAGCTTCTACAACCCGGTGCTGTTCGTCGGTGCGCGCGATCCACAGCTGGATGCCCAGGGCCTGATCCGGCCGCAGTACGCCATTCCCTATTCGGATCTGGAAGACCTGCCACCGGCCGAGCGCGAGGCGAAACTGGCGCGGGGCGATGCGCTGACCTTTGGCCATAGCCTGACCGAACTGATCGGTGGCCAGCTCGATGCCGGCTTCGTCATCGATCGCTTCATGGAAGATTGGCAGCCGCAGCCCCGCTTCCTGATCGACCGTTACCTGCCCACGTTCCTGGCCACGCGCGCGCGCCGGATCGGTTGAGGAAGGCCGGCCCAAAACACCGCGGCGTACAATGGACGGCCCCACGTCATGCAGGTGCCGTCCCTTGTCGTATCCGTATCCGCTGGTCGTGTTCGACCTCGATGGCACGCTGGTCGACAGCGCTGCCGATATTGCCGAAGCGCTGAACCGCACGCTGGATGACATCGGCGTGGCGCGCGTGCCGGAAGCCACCGTGCTGGGCTGGATCGGCGACGGTGTGCGTCGTCTGGTCGAACAGGCGGTGCAGGCCGCCGGCCGCGAGGTGGACCTGGCCGAGGTGATGCCGGTGTTCATGGTGCACTACCGTGAGTGCCTGCTGCGCAGCCCGCGCCTGTTCGATGGTGTGGCCGAAGCGCTGGCGCAACTGCGTGCGCGCAACGTGCCGCTGGCGATCTGCACCAACAAGCCCGAAGCACTGGTGCCGCCACTGCTGCAGCACCTGGGCATCGGTGATGCGTTCACGCTGGTGCTGGGCGGCGACTCGCTGGCGCAACGCAAGCCCAGCGGTGAGCCACTGCGGCACATCGCCGCGCATTTCGGGCTGCCGGCGGAGTCCTGCCTGATGGTGGGTGATTCGTTGACCGACTACCGCGCCGCCGAAGATGCCGGCATGCCGATCGCACTGGTGCGCTACGGCTATCCGCGCGGCCTGGACCTAGCCACCGCGCATGCGGTGGCGGTGATCGACGACCTGCGTGAACTGCCGGGGTTGGCCGCCGGCATTCCGGTGTAGCGGTAGATCGACGCCATGCGTCGATGGAAAAAGCGCCGGGAATGCCCGGCGCGTTTCCTCATTTCGGCTGGTAGCGCACGCTCAACTGGTACTCACGGCCGGGCTGGTTGAACCACGCCACGGTCTCGTAGTTGCGGTCGAACACATTGGCGGCACGCGCCAGCAGCGACCACGACGGCGTCAGCGCGTACTCGGCGCGCAGATCCAGCGTGCCGTAACCTCCCACCTTCACCGTGTTGGCGGCATCGTCGTAGCGCTTGCCGGCACCCTGCACGGTCAGGCCTGCGCGGAAGTCGCCGAAGCGGCGGTCGATGTCCAGGCGCGCGGTCTGCTGCGCGCGGCGTGGCAGCCAGTTGTCGAACTGGGTGCTGCCGCCGGTGCGGTTGCGCGGGTCGGTGTAGCTGAGCTGGGCGTTGATGTCGAAGCCGGCCAGCAGCACGCCACCGGTCAGTTCGGCACCGCGGATGCGGGCCTTCTCCACCTGCTGCATCTTGAAAGTCGCCGCATCGTAGGTGATCAGGTCATCGATGCGGGTTTCATACACGTCCAGGCCCCAGTGCCAGCCCTGGCCCTGCTGCGAAACGCCGAGGTTGGCGCTCTTGGACTTCTCCGGCTTCAACGTCGGCACGCCGCTCCACGGGTCGTACAGATCGCTGAAGGTCGGTGCCTTGAACGCCGTGCCATAGCTGGCGTTGACGCGCAGGCCGTGGCCCAGTTCCATGGCCCAGCCAACGCTGCCGGTAGCGTGGTTGCCGAACTGCTGGTTGTCGTCGTTGCGTGCGCTGGCCTGCAGCTGGTGGCGGCCGAAGCGGCCTTGGTACTGCACGAACACGCCGGTGTTGCGCCGGCTGTCGACAAGGTAACCCGCGCTGCTGCCATCCAGGTTGTCTTCGCTCCAGTCCACGCCTGCGCTCAGCAGCTGGCCCTCGGCCACGCCGAAGTCACCCTGCAGCGAGGCGCTGTCGCGGTGGGTCTGTGCGCTGCCGAACACCCCCGGTGCGCCGAAGTTGTCCGACTCGTTGTCACTGCGGCCGACGTTGGCGGTGAACGCCAGGCGTTCGGACGGGGTGTAGCGCACCTTGCCGGCCAGCACCTGCTGGCGGGTTTCCGAATAGTTGTAGTAACCGTCGTAATGGTTCTTGCCGTCGGCGCGCAGTGCGCTGCCTTCCACGTTCCACTGGTCATTGAAGGTGTAGCCACCGCGCAGGCTCTTGGACAGGTTGCGGTAGCCGTCACGATCGGGCTCGTCGGCGAAGCAGCCGGTGAACAGCGTGGCCGAGCCGCGGCAGGCATCGATGCCATCGGAATGCTGGTAGGCGATATCCGCACCGAACCAGCCGCGCTCGGTGCCGCCGCCGATGCCGCCGCTGGCTTCGCGCAGGCCGTTGCTGCCACCGCCAAGCTGGAAGTGCGGGGCGAAGTCACCCTGGTTGCGGCGGGTGAAGATCTGGATCACGCCACCGATGGCGTCGGCGCCGTACAGGCTCGACTGCGGGCCGCGCACGATTTCCACGCGTTCGATCTGCGCCAGCGGCAGGTCCTGGTACATGGCCAGGCCGAGGTCGGCGCTGTTGATGCGCACGCCATCCACCAGCACCACGGTGTGGCCGGAATTGGTACCGCGCAGGAACAGCGAGCTCTGCTTGCCGAGGCCGCCGGCATTGGTCAGGTTGATGCCGGCACGCCCGCGCAGCAGTTCCTGCAGCGAGGTGGCCTGGCTGGATTCGATCTGCGCGCGGTCGATCACCTGTGCCGGCGCGATGCTGTCCTGCAGGGCGATCGGGGTGCGGGTGGCGGTGACCAGGATCTGGTCGAGCGCGGTGGTGTCCTCGTTGGCCTGTGCCAGCGCGGGCAGGGCGGCCAGCACGGCCAGGGACAGCATTCGGGACTGCAGCTTCATGGGGGACTCCAGGTGCCACGCACGCCCGCGTGGCGAAGGGGAGGAGCCGCGAAGGCAGGCATGCGCCGACGCCGCAGCGCACGCTGCGGTCATCCAGCGCCATGCCCACCGCATCGCGACCTGAGGCTTCCGGGCCGGTCTCCGGGCTTGCCGCCGGGTGGCCTGGGGCCACCGTCCAGGCGCCTTCCCATGCGCGCGGCACAGTGGCGGTGTTGCCTGGAACTGACGTGCTTACCGTTGCGGGGGCAGCGCCGGCCTGGCGTGGAAACACGCGTCACCGGCTTCCCGTTTCAACCTGCCGGCCACGGCCGCAGGTCACCTGGAAGTGGGCGCAGTCTACGGCATCGCAGGCAGTCCCGTTGCGTCGCGCCTGCGCGACTGCCTTTGCTGTGCCTTTAGAATGGTTGCTCGATCCCGTGGTGCCGTTGCCGATGTCCGCCCGTTTTCCGCTGTACCTGCGTTGCCCGTCCGGGACGCGCGCATGATCCTCGACCTGGTCCGCCATGCCGGCAACGGCCGTGATGAATACCTTGATGGCCGCAGCGACCCACCGCAGCTGGCCGGCCTGCCGCAGGAGCTGGTCGAGGCCTATGCCGGGCAGTGCTGGGAGCGGGTGATCAGTTCGCCGCGGCTGCGTTCGCTGCATACGGCCATGGCGCTGGCCACCCCGCGCGGGCTGGACGTCGAAGCGGACGAGGAATGGGAAGAGCTGGATTTTGGCGACTGGGACGGGCAATCGCTGTTCGACCTGCCGGAAGATGCGCTGGCTGCCTTCCACGCCGATCCGCATGCGTTCCCGCCGCCGAACGGCGAGAGCTGGGGACATTTCGAGCGGCGCATCGCGCGCGCGCTGGATCGCCTGCTTGATGATGATGACCCGGTGCCGACGCTGGTGGTCAGCCACGGTGGCCCGTTGCGCATGGTGCTGTCGCAGGTCTGCGGCCTGCCGATGTCGCTCTGCTGGGCCCTGCGTATCGACCACGGCACCCGCCTGCGGGTGTGGCTGGAGCGTGGCGAGGCCGGGCTGGTGGGTGAGCTGCTGGAACTGCAGCAGCCTTGAGCGCGCTCGCCGGGCATGGCCCGGCGAGCGCGTGCGCGGAGCCCTCAATCCTCGTCGGCACCCTCGGTCACGCTGTCCTCGGCGTCATCGTCGGCATCGAAGCGCTGCTCATGCACCGGGCCCGAGGCCGGGCCGGCTGCCTTCAGCGGATGCGCAGCGATGCGCGCTTCGTAATCCTGCACCAGTGCCTCGCGCTGTGGCTCGCTCAGCTCCTGCCAATGGCAGTCCAGCAACGCGCCTTCCAGCGAGTACAGCAGGTTCAGGCTGGGCTTGAAGCCGGCGCGCTTGACCTTGACGAAGGCGCCGACGGCTCCGATCGCGACCAGGTCGTCGCGGCTGCGCAGGCCGACCTGGCGCAGCCACGCCGCACTTTTCGGGCCGATGTTGCGCAGCTTCGGTGCGCTCATCCCAACGCCTCGACGAACACGCGGGCGATGGCTTCCAGGCCGGACTGATCCTCTGCGTCGAAGCGGCCGACCTTCGGGCTGTCGATGTCGAACACGCCGATCAGTTCATCGCCGCGCAGCAGCGGCACCACCAGTTCCGAACGCGAGGCCGAATCGCAGGCGATATGGCCGGGGAAGGCGTCGACGTCCTCCACGCGCTGGGTCACGCGCTGGCTGGCGGCGGCGCCACACACGCCCTTGTCCAGCGGAATGCGCACGCAGGCCGGCAGGCCCTGGAACGGGCCGACCACCAGTTCCTTGCCGTCGTACAGGTAGAAGCCCACCCAGTTCAGGTCGGGCAGGGCGTGATAGACCAGCGCAGATAGGTTGGCCGCGTTGGCGATGCGGTCGGACTCGCCGTAGACCAGGCCACGGGCCTGTTCCAGCAGCTGGGCGTATTGTTCCGGCTTGCTGCCGGTGAGCGAGGCATTGGCGAACATGCCCGCAGTCTAGCAAGCGCGCCGGGCCGGTGATAATGCACGCACTGTTGCCCCGTTGGAGCCCTCGATGCCGTTGCCCACCCCGTTGCCGCCGGCCCTGTTCGTTACCGGCACCGATACCGAGATCGGCAAGACCGCGGCCAGCACCGCATTGCTGCATGCGCTGCGCCGGCGCGGCCTGCGCGCGGTGGGCATGAAGCCGGTGGCCAGTGGCAGCGAGGACCGGGGGCAGGGCCTGCGCAACGAGGACGCGCTGGCGCTGCAGGCGGCCAGCTGGCCGGTGCCGGACTACACCGACCTGAATCCGTATGCGCTGCGGCAACCACTGGCACCGGAGCTGGCGGCGGCCGAGGACGGCGTGCAGGTGGAGCTGGCGCCGATCATCGCCGCGTTCGAGCGCCTGCGTGCACAGGCTGACATCGTGGTGGTGGAGGGTGTGGGCGGCTGGCTGGCGCCGGTCTCGGCTTCGCTGGACCAGCTCGACCTGGTGCGCGCGCTGCAGCTGCCGGTGCTGCTGGTGGTGGGCATGCGGCTGGGCTGCGTGAACCATGCGCGGCTGACCGCGCAATCACTGCAGGCCAGTGGCGTGGAATGCCTGGGCTGGATCGGCAACCACATCGACCCGGCCATGCAGCGCCAGGACGAAAACTTCGCCACGCTGCAGCAGCGCCTGCCGATGCCGTGCTGGGGGCGGCTGCCGCACCTGCCGGGGGCCGGCGGTGAGGCGCTGAGCGTGCATCTGTTCGACGCCTTATGTGCTGAAACGCGAAATCGATGCCGGAGAGGGTAGAGTCGACTGTCAGTCGACTCCCGCGCGTAGCGCGGGATTTTCGGGCATGCGGTGAAGTGCAGTCGACTAACAGTCGACGCTACCGATCAATCAGCGCACTGCCAGCTCCCTCGCGATCGCGCCCAGCCGCTCCACCGCGCCAATGAAGCGCGCATCCAGCGTCTGGCAGCACGACAGCCGCAGGCAATGGCGATACCGCGCGCCACGTGAATACACCTGGCCAGGCATGAACACGATGTCCTCCTGCAGCGCACGCTCGAACAATTCGCGCGTATCGATGCCCGGCAGTTCCAGCCACAGCAGGAAGCCGCCCTGTGGTTCAGTGGCGCGGGTGCCGGCCGGGAAGTGTTCGGCCACCAATTGGCGCAGGCGTCCGACCTGTTCGCGATACAGGCGACGCATGCGATGCAGGTGGTGCTCGTAGCTGCCCGCTTCCAGATACGCGGCCACCGCGTCACCCAGCAGCTGCGGCTCACCGCCAGTGGACTGGAATTTCAGCAGCGCGATGCGTTCGGCGAAGCGGCCACCATCGAGCCAGCCGATGCGATAGTCCGGCGCCAGCGTCTTGGAAAAGCCACCGACCACCATCACCCAGCCGTCGCGATCAAACGCCTTCAGCAGTGGCGCCGGCGGCTCGCAGAACTGCAGTTCTGCGTACACCGCATCCTCGATCAACGGCAGCTGGCGTGCATTGACCAGCTCGGCGAGGCGTTGCTTGGCGTCCATCGGCATGGTGCAGCCCAGCGGGTTGTGCACGGTCGGCATCACCACCAGCGCGGCCAGCGGTGTGTGCTCCAGCAGCGCGTCCAGGGCATCGACATCCAGGCCCTGCTGCGGATGAGTGGGCAGTTCGATGGCCTGCAGGCCGAGGTTGGCCAGCAACGGGTACAGATTGAAGTAGGAGGGCGCTTCGATGCCGACCGCGTCGCCCGGTTGGGTCACTGCACGCAATGCCAGCTGCAGCGCCTCCATCGCGCCGTGGGTCAGCAGCAGGCGCTCGGGGTGGGTGTGCAGGCCCATGCGCGGACCGCGGCGCACGATCTGCGCCAGCAGCCGCGGCGAACCATTCGGGCGCGCGTAGGTCTCCACCGTCTGCTGGCCATGGCGCAGTACCTGCGCGGTGTGCTTGGCCAGCTGCGCGCCGGGGTAGAACTGGCGACCGCGCGGGCCGGCGAAGGCCAGATCGATCACGCCCGGGCGGCGCTGCGCCTCAAGCACGCGTGCCATCAGCACCTGCTGCAGCGGTGCGGTGGGCGCCGAGGGCACATCGCGCAACGACCGTTCCGGCACCGACAGCCGTGGCGCGACCTCGAAGCCAGCCTTGGGCCGGGGAATCACCAGGCCGGCGTCTTCCAGCTGGCGGTAGGCGGCGATCACCGTGTTCAGGCTGAGCCGGCGCTGCGACGCCATCTGCCGCAGCGAGGGCAGGCGGCTGCCTACTGGAAGCCGGCCGCCGTGGATGGCCTCGGCCAGTTCATCGGACAGCCGCTGGTAGCGGGGGGGAATCATCGAGGTCTGGTCATCTGTATCCATCGAATATCCCGTCATCTGGTGCTGTACCCATGAAGATGACGAGCCTAGCATGTCGTTGTCGGCCGGGCCTGATCGGGGCACGGCCGGTACTTTCCAAGCGCACGGCTGGATGGCCGTGCGTCTTTCTTTTGGAGGTAGTGCCGGCCGCTGGCCGGCAATCCCTGGAACCGCAGGAGCCGGCCAGCGGCCGGCACTACCTGGGGCGTTCCCGCATCGGCAGGCGCCCCACCGAGCACCGGTCAGCCCCACGCAACTGCCGTCAGCGCATCGGCACCAGCACCGCATCGCGCCGGTACAGCCCCGGGAACTGCTTGCCCAGGGCGGCCAGCTTCGGCGCGTCGTAGTAGCGGATGTAGGCCGCCTGCGGGTAGTTGGTCATGTAGTTCTGGTGGTAGCTCTCGGCCGGGTAGAAACGCTGGCCGCTGACCAGCTGGGTGACGATCGGTGCGCGGTAGCTGCCGGCCTTGCCGAGCTGGGCGATGTAGGCGCGGCTGGCTGCCTGCTGGCGGGCATCGTCAGTAAAGATCGCCGAACGGTACTGGCTGCCGTGGTCGGGCCCCTGGCGGTTGAGCTGGGTCGGATCGTGTGCCACCGAGAAGAACACCTGCATCAGCTGCCCGTAGCTGACCTGGCGCGGGTCGTAGTCGATCTTCACCGCCTCGGCATGGCCGGTCTGGCCGCTGCTGACCCGCTCATAGCGGGCATTGGCAGCGCTGCCACCGATGTAGCCGGACACCGCATTACTCACGCCTTTGACATGCTGGAACACGCCCTGCACGCCCCAGAAGCAACCGCCGGCAAACACCACGCTGGCGTGGGTGGCGTCATCGCGGAAGGCGGCATCGCCCGTGGGTACAGGCAGTGCCTGGGTCTGCGCGCTGGCTTCGACCGGTGCTGCGATGGCGCCGTGGTCAACGAGTAGCACACCGGCGATCAATGCCGTGGCCACCAGACCTGCAACACCGGCGGCGATGCCTTGTTCAAAGGAGAGTTTCATCGTGTGCTCCCGGTTCAACCGAAGGTGAAGGCATAGGCCTGCACGCCCGCATCGAGGAATTCGATCTCGAAGCGGTGCGGGCTGACCGTGCCGCGTTGGCGCACCAGCTGGTAGAGGCGGTGCTCGTCGACCACGCCGCTGCCATCGGCGCCGACATCAGTGCCGGCATCGGTGGCGGGCAATGGCTTGCCATCCAGCAGGACGCGGAAGCGCACCGGCTTTCCTTCCTGGCCCGGTGCCAGCACCAGGTGCAGGTCGCGCGCATGGAACTGGAAGGCGATGCGGCCACCGGCCTGCTGCAGCTGCGCAGCCTCGTCGGTAACGGTCCAGCGTCCGGACAGGCCCCACTGGTTCAACGCCAGGCTGGCTGGCAATGTGTAGTCGAACGCGGCGTCGCTGCGCTGCCCACCGGGCGAGGCGAACTGCTCGGCACGGGCGTGGCCCAGATAGGTTTCCGGCGAGCGCAGATTGCCCATGTCGGGCTGCGCAGCCACGCCCTTCAGATCGGCGGCGGCCGGATCGGCTGGCGGCGGCAGATTCGTCTGGCCTGCCTCTGTCAGCAGGCGGCGGATCACCTGTTCCGAGCGCGCATAGTTGCCCTCGCCGAACTGGTGGCCGCGGATGTTGCCCTGCGCATCGACGAAGTACTGCGCCGGCCAGTAGCGGTTGTTGAACGCGCGCCAGATCGTGTACTGGTTGTCCAGCGCCACCGGGTACTCGACCTTCAGCTGCTGCACGGCCTTCATCACATTGCGTGGGTCACGTTCGAAGGCGAACTCCGGCGTGTGCACGCCGACCACTACCAGGCCGTGGTCGCGGTAGCGGCGTTCCCATTCGTGCACGAACGGCATCGCGCGCAGGCAGTTGATGCACGAGTACGTCCAGAAATCGACCAGTACCACCTTGCCGCGCAACTGCTGGGCCGTCAGCGGTGGGCTGTTGAGCCAGCCGGTGGCGCCGTCCAGCGCGGGCAGGGTGCCTTCGACCGGTAGCGGTGCATCGGCACCCGCATCGGGGCCAGCCATCATCATCATCGGCGGTGCTGCCGGCTGCGCACCGGGAACGGCATCCAGCAGGCCCTGTTCGATGCGTGCGGTGCTGACCGTGGACAGACGGGTCAGCAGGCCGGTATCCCAGCCCAGGCCGATCGCCACCACCGCCAGCAAGGCGGCCACGCCCAGCACCTTGCGCAGTACGTCGCCGAGGCCAAGCCGCGCCTGCAGCGCGCGGAACACGCGGCCACCCACCCACACCGCCAGCGCCAGCGCGGTGATCGCACCCAATGCGTAGGCCAGCAGCAGCGTGCTGGTGCCGACGCTGGCGCCGTGCAGCACGGCACCGGTCAGCACCAGGCCCAGGATCGGCCCGGCGCACGGCGCCCACAGCAGGCCGGTGGCGATACCGATCAGCAGCGAGGTCCATGCGCCGCCACGCCCCGCTGCGTCGGCCGCATCGGCACGCGCGCTCAAGCGGGCACCCACGCGCTGGAACGGCGCCAGCAGGTGGTCGGCCAGTCGTGGCCAGAGCAATGCCAGCGCGAACAGCGCCATCAGCAGCAGGGCGATCCAGCGCCCGACCTGGTTGGCCTGCGCCACCCATTGGCTGCCCACCGCGGCCAGGCTGGCGACCACGGTGAAGGTGAGTGCCATGCCCAGCAGCAGCGGCAGCGTGCTGCGCAGGAAGGGGCGGTCGGCACGCGCGAACACGAACGGCAGCACCGGCAGGATGCAGGGACTGAGCAGGGTCAGCGCGCCCCCCAGATAGGCAAGCAGCAACAGCAGCATGGTCAGGCTCCGGAAGTGGTGGAAGAACCGACCGGCACGCGCCAGCCGTCGGCGGTGCCATCTCCTGCACCGGGAACGAACACCATCGCCGCACCGTTCATGCAGTAGCGCAGCCCGGTCGGGCGCGGGCCGTCGTTGAACACGTGGCCGAGATGGCCGCCGCAGCGGCGGCAGTGCACCTCCACCCGCAGCATGCCGAAGGTGACGTCGCGGTCCTCGCCGATGGCGTTGTGCAACGGCGCCCAGAAGCTGGGCCAGCCGGTGCCGCTCTCGAACTTGGTGGAGGAGGAGAACAGAGGCAGCGCACAGCCGGCGCAGGCAAACGTGCCCTGCCGGTGCTCCTTGTTGAGCGGGCTGCTGTACGGGCGCTCGGTGGCCTGCTGGCGCAGCACCGCGTACTGCGCCGGGGTCAGGCGCTGGCGCCAGTCGGCATCGCTGTGCATGACCTCGAACTGTCGTGCCGGACGTGCTTCAGCGGCGGCCGGGGCGGCACGGCTGCAGGCCCCCAGGCCGAGCAGGCCGGCGGCGGTGGCAACACCGCCCAGGCCCAGCAGGTGGCGGCGGGTGAGGGACATGGCAGACTCCGGGAAGGGGCGACGGGGCCATGCTGCGCCCGCCCGGGTCAACGAATCCTCACGCAGGATTCAATTTTTCGTGAGGTATCGGCGGCCGTCCCGCGCCACAATGCAGCCAGCCTCCCCACTGGCCCCGAGCTGCCGATGTCCACCAAACGCGTGCTGATCGTTGAAGACGACGCCCACATCGCCGACCTGCTGCGCATGCACCTGGGCGATGAGGGCTACGACGTCGCCCATGCCGCCAGCGGCGATGCCGGCCTGCGCCTGCTTGAGCAGGAAGGGCCATGGGACGCGCTGGTGCTGGACGTGATGCTGCCCGGCGTGGACGGCCTGCAGGTCTGCCAGCGTGCACGCGCGATGGCGCGCTATGTGCCGATCATCATCATCAGTGCGCGTGGCAGCGAAACGCAGCGCATCGTCGGCCTGGAACTGGGTGCGGATGACTACCTGGCAAAGCCCTTCTCGATGCCGGAACTGGTGGCCCGCGTGCGTGCGCTGCTGCGCCGGGCCGAGGCGATGGCGCAGAGCGCGCGCATCGATGCCGGTGCGATCGAGCTGGGCGGGCTGCAGCTGGACCCGGTCGCGCGCACCGCTTCGGTGGATGGCAACGCGCTGGAGCTGACCCCGCGTGAGTTCGACCTGCTGTTGTTTTTTGCCCGCCATCCGGACCAGGTGTTCGCGCGCATGGAGCTGCTCAACCAGGTATGGGGCTACCAGCACGACGGTTACGAGCACACGGTCAACACCCACATCAATCGGCTGCGCAGCAAGATCGAGCCGGACCCGGCCAACCCGCGGCGGCTGCTGACGGTGTGGGGGCGCGGCTACAAGCTGGTCGATCCGGCCGGGGCGGCGGCATGATCAAGCCGAACCTGTGGCAGAAGCTGGCGGCGGTGATCGCCGCGCTGATGCTGATGTGCTGCATGGCGTTGCTGGCGCTGCAGATGCGCGCCAATACACGCCACGAGCAGGAAGTGGTGCAGCGGTTGTCGCTGGGCCTGGCCGAGCACATCGCACAACGCAGCGAACTGATGGACACCAGCGGCATGCGCGATGCCGCGGTGCGCGCGCTGTTCGGCCAGCTGATGGCGGTCAATCCCAGCGTCGAGGTCTACCTGCTCGACGACCAGGGGCGCATCCTCGGCCACGATGCGCCCACAGGCCATCTGGTGCGCAACCGGGTGGACGTGGCGCCGCTGCGCCGGCTGCTGGCCGGTGCACCGTTGCCGATCCTCGGCGATGACCCGCGCAGCGCGGATGGCCGCAAGGTGTTCAGTGCCGCGCCGCTGATCGTGCAGGGGCGCCAGGCCGGTTATGTGTACGTGGTGCTGGTCGGCGAACACCGTCAGATGTTGTCCGACGACCTTGCCGCCGGCAGCCAGTGGAACACCACGCTGTGGTCGGTGATGCTGGTCGGCAGCCTGGGCCTGCTGGCCGGGCTGGTGGCGTTCTATTGGGTGACCCGCCCGTTGCGGCGGCTGACCCGGCGCATCCAGGCCTTCGACATCGATGCGCCGACGCCGCTGCCGCCGCCCGAGCCGCTGCGCCCCGGTGAGCGCGACGAACTGGTGATCCTGGAACACGCGCACGCGCAGATGGCGCAGCGGCTGGGCGAGCAATGGCAGCAGCTGCGCCAGCAGGACCTGCAGCGGCGCGAGCTGGTCGCCAACATCTCGCACGACCTGCGCACGCCGCTGTCGTCGCTGCACGGCTACCTGGAAACGCTGGCGTTGAAGGATGCCACGCTGTCACCGGACGAGCGCCGCCGCTATCTCGGTATCGCCCTGGCGCAGAGTGCCAAGGTCGGTCGGCTGGCACGCGCGCTGTTCGAACTGGCGCGGCTGGAGCACGGCGAAGTGCGGCTGGAGTGGGAGGTGTTCGCGCTGCCGGAACTGCTGCAGGACGTGCTGCAGAAATTCGAATTGGCTGCGCAGGCGCGCAACCAGCGCCTGCACGCGGATTTCCCGCCAGGCCTGCCGCTGGTGCGCGCCGATCTGGGCCTGGTCGAGCGGGTGCTGACCAACCTGCTCGACAACGCACTGCGGCATGCGCCCGAGGGGGGCCGGATCGAGGTGCGCCTGTGCGCGACGCCGGACAGCGTGGAGGTGAGCGTGGCCGATGATGGTCCAGGTGTTGCCCCTGCACTGCGCACGCAGCTGTTCCAGGCACCGGCCGCACTCGGCGCGCGACGTGGCGAGAACGGCGGGTTGGGCCTGCTGATCGTGCAGCGCATCGTGCAGCTGCACGGCCGTCGCATCGAACTGCGTGACAGCGAGCGCGGCGCGCTGTTCGTGTTTGCGTTGCCGCGCGCGGAACCGGCGGCCTAGCAGGCCGCCTCGCACTCCACCACGCCGCCGCCTTCCAGCGGCAGGTGCAGGCGGATGCAGGCACCGCCCAGCTCCGAATCGGTCACTTCCACGTGGCCGCCGTGCTTGTCGGCCACCACCTGCACCAGGGCCAGGCCGAGGCCGAAACCGGGGCTGCCCGGGTCAAGGCGCACATAGGGTTGCAGTACCTGGCCGCGCAGCTCGGGCGCGATGCCGGGGCCATCGTCCTCCACCTGCAGGCACAGCCAGCCGTCGTTGACGGTGCTGGCGATGCGGATCTGGCGTCGTGCGTAGCGCAGGGCATTGCCGAGCAGGTTGCGCAACGCCAGTTCCAGCATGTGCCGGTTGACGTTGACCAGGCCGACCGGTGACAGCGCCTGCTGCACGGGCATCGGCAACGGCGCGAACTGGGCGACCACACCGCGGACCAGTGCCGCCAGCTGCAGGCGCTGCCGGGTCAGCTGATGGCAGCGGCCGAGTGCGGCGTACTCGACGCCGGCATCGGTGAGGTGCTGCAGCCGATCGACATCGGTGCGCAGGCCGCCCAGGGCATCACGCTGGATCTCGTCCAGCGCGGTGTCCTCCAGGTCGGCCAGGCCGAAGCGCATCCGTGCCAGTGGGGTGCGCACTTCATGTGCCACCGCCTGCGCCAGTACGCGCTGGCTTTCCAGCAGCTGCTGCAGCTGCTCGGCCATATGGTTGAAGGCATTGGCCAGCGGCCGCACCAGCGCGGTGCCGGCGCGTGGCGCACGCGTGTCCAGCTGTCCGTCGCGCATCTGCCGCGCCGCCTGCGCCAACTGCGAGACGTCGCGCCACAGGCGGTAGACCATCACGTACATCGGCAGTGCCACGGCCACCATCAGGATCAGCAGCAGGATGGCCACGCCGGACACTTCGCTGTCCTGCCAGCCTTCGTCGGGCAGCGCTTCGTCCAACGGCCCCAGCATCACCGCATAGTCGCTGTCGCCGATCCGCTGAAGGCTGCGCATGTGCTCCAGGTCGATCTGCACGCGGCCGTTGTTGAAGGGGGGACGCTGGCTGGCCGGCAGCTCCTTCATCGCCTGGGCCAACGGCACCATGCGCAGGGCATAGGCGAAGTCGGCGTCCAGTTCGCGCGCCAGCGTCGGCCACTGCTCTCGCGGGGTTTCGGCGAAGCGGTGCTGCAGCAGGGCATGGGTGCCACGCATTTCGGCCTGGAGCCCGGCTTCGGTGCGGTCTTCCAGCAGCGCGTCCCAGGCCCACAGGCCGAGCACGATCAGCAGCAGATGGGCGACCAGGAAGCCGATGCCGTAGCGCAGGAAGTGGAAGGCGTGGCCGCGCATCGCCGAGGGCGTACGCTTCATCCCCATGCCGATCGGCTGAACAGGTAGCCGCGGCCCCGCACGGTCTTGATCCGTTCCGGCTGCTCCGGGTTGTCGCCCAGCTTGCGGCGCAGGCGCGAGATGCGGGCATCGATCGAGCGGTCCAGGCCGTCGAAAGCGATCCCGCGCAGGCCGCGCAGCAGCGCGTCGCGGTCGAGGATCTGCCCCGCGTTGCTGGCCAGCAGGAACAGCAGGTCGAACTCGGCGGTGGTCAGTTCCAGCAGGGCGCCCTGCAGGTGCACGTTGCGGGTGGACGGGTCGATGTTCAGTTCGCCGAAGCGCAGGCTGCCGTCGCGTGGCTCGACCCGGCGGTGGCGGCGCAGGTGGGCGCGCAGGCGGGCCAGCAGCACCCGTGGTTCGATCGGCTTGCCGATGTAATCGTCGGCGCCCAGTTCCAGTCCCAGCACCTGGTCGATGTTGTCGGTGCGGGCGGTCAGCACGCAGATGATGCCGTCATAGTGGGGCCGGATCTGCCGACACACTTCGAAACCATCCTGGTCGGGCAGGCCGACATCGAGCAGGACCAGAGCCGGCTTCTCGGCCAGGATCCGGGTCACCGCACGCTCACCGCTGCGCTCGTGGGCCACCTGGTAGCCATGCCGCTGCAGATAGTCGCTGACCATCGTACCCAGGCGGGCATCGTCTTCGACCAGTACGATATCCAGCATTTTCAAGGCCTCCGTGGACGCAAACGTACCGCCACGGCACGAGCGCGGCGATGCTATCCCAGCCTTCGGGCCGCCCGGGTCCCGGGGGCGGGCGCCATTCAGCCGGGGTTGCTGGCGCACGGGCCGAGCCTCAGGCCCGGCAACAACTTGGCGTCCAGCATAGCCTGTTGCTGTTACAAAACGTTACCTTTGTGATACATGCGGTGACCATCGCTGACAGCAAAGCGACTGACGCGGGGCCGGGGGCGGGCCGAGCATGGAGTCTCCTCCGCTCCGCGTGCCGTTCCCATGTCGCCCGCCGCCGCCTGCCTGCTGAACCCGTCCCGCCGCTGCCGCTGCGGAGGTGCCCGATGAGCGGCGTGGTCGGGGCCTGGCTGCCGCCCGCCGAGGACGAACACCTGCTGCAGCAGCTGGCGCCGATGCTGCGCGCCCTGCAGCAGCGCGGCCGGGGCCGCATCGGCTACTGGACCGACGCCGAGGCCGGGCTGGCGCTGGGCCATTGCCGGGCGCCCACCGATACGCCGTTGCAGCCCCTGAGTTCGGACTGTGGACGTTACGTGCTGTGCCTGGATGGCCGGTTGTACAACCGGGCCGACCTGCAGTCGCAGCTGCGCGATCTGCCGCGCAGCTGCAGCGATGCCCGGCTGCTGCTGCAGGCGATCGTCGAATGGGGCGTGGAGCGGGCGCTCTCCCGCATCGAGGGCGCATTCGGTTTCAGCGTATGGGACCGCGAATCGCGCGAACTGTGGCTGGCCCGCGACCCGGTCGGCGAGCGGCCGCTGTACTACGGCTGGTACCAGGGCCAGTTCCTGTTTGCCTCGGAAATGAAGGCGCTTCAGGCCTTCGCCGGCTTTGCCCCGAGCATCGACCAGGATGCGCTGAGCCTGCTGTTGCGCCATGACTATGTGCCGGCACCACACACCATCTACCGCGGCATCCACAAGCTGGTGGCAGGCGCGATGCTGCGCATCGATCTGAATGACCATGCGGCTGGCGGTTCCAGCGAGGCCGCACAGGGCGGCTCACGCTACTGGTGCGCACGCGATGCGATGCAGAGCGCACTGCAGGAACCGCTGCAGCCGGCCCCCAGCCTGGAGCAGGCCACCGACCAGCTGGAAGCGGTACTGCAGAAGGCCATTGCCGCACGCATGCACTCGCCGCTGGCCTGCGGCGCGTTCCTGTCCGGTGGCACCGATTCTTCATTGGTAACCGCAATGATGCAGGCGCAGTCGACCCTGCCGATCGAAGCCTGGACGGTCGGTTTCGACGATCCCGGCCATGATGAGAGCGACTGGGCCTCGCAGGTCGCGCGCCACCTGGGCGTGCAGCATCACCTGCACCGCATGGACGCGCGCCAGGGCCTGGACCTGCTGCAGCGGCTGCCGCAGGTCTGGTGCGAGCCGTTCGCCGATGCCTCGCAGCTGCCGACCCTGCTCGCCAGCGAACTGCTGGGCGCCCGCAAGCCGGTTGCACTGACCGGTGATGGTGGCGATGAACTGTTCTTCGGTCACCCCAGCTACGGCCGCGCGCTGCGCAATGCACGCCTGTGCGGTGGCCTGCCGGACTGGGTGCGTGACCTGGCACGGCGCAGCGGCAACCGCATGAACGTGGAGCGTGGCCGCCTCGGCGGCTGGCGTGCGCTGGTGGCCGAGGTCGCTGCCAACGACGTGGAAGGCCACTACCTGCAGCGCGTGACGCGCTGGCGGCAGCCGGCGCAGGTGGTGCTGGGTGCACGCGAGCCGATGACGATCTTCCAGCAGCAGGACACCGCGCTGCCGGCCGAGGCGCGCATCCAGCTGCTGGATTTCCGCATGGACCTGGCCGAAGGCATTCTCGCCAAGGTCGATCGTGCGGGCATGGCGGCGGGTGTGGAAACGCGCGCACCGCTGCTGGACATGGAGGTGGTGCGGTTGGCCTGGCGCCTGCCGCAGCACCTGAAGTACCACGATGGCGAGCACAAGCTGATTCTGAAACACCTGCTGGCGCGCTACCTGCCCGAACCGCTGGTGTATCGCCCCAAGCGAGGCTTCGGGCCGCCGATGGCGCGCTGGTTGGCCGGCCCGCTGCGCGATTGGGCGGAGGCGCTGCTGGACCCGCAACTGCTGCGCAACCAGGGCTGCTTCGATGCGGCGCGCGTGCGCGGTATCTGGGAGGCGTTCCTGCGCGGTGAGCGCAAGTGGCACACGCACCTGTGGAACGTGCTGATGTTCCAGGCGTGGCACCAGCACTGGCACGGTGGGCGCGGGCGCTGAGGTTCCTTTGCGGGTTGTCCTGCGCGGCGCAGGGCGGAGGCCCTTGCGTACGAATGTCCTCCGGCGCCGGCCGTTGGCCGTCACCTCCCCCTTTACTTCGTACGCAAGGGCCTCCGCCCTGCGTTCGGAGTTCGTCGGCGCCTCGTTGAAAGGCTGTCACGAGCGTTGCTCTCTACCTGCCTGCCCCGGCGGGGCCCATCAGCTCTCAGAGATCTCGAACGAGGACGCACTTCGAAATCCAGACGCCAGGTAAAAAAAGACCCGGCAGAGGGAGGGATCTGCCGGGTCCGGATTGCATGGGGGGAGGGACCCATGCAATGAGCGTTGCGTCGCGTCAGTGACTGTTCGCGTCCGCGGTTGATGCGTTGTAACCCTGCGCCAGTTCGGACCAGGCCTTGCTGGCCTGCAGGCCGAGCCCGACCATGTCCTGCTGGGCCTGGCCCAGTCGTTGCAGGTTGTCCTGCCACAGTTGCGCGCCCTTGGAGAGCGTACCGGCCGCGTCTTCACTACGGGCCAGTTCGCCCAGCCAGCCGCTGGTGGCGGTCAGGTTGCGCTCCATCGCCTTCAACTGCACGCCGAACATGCTTTCTGCGTTCTCCAACGCCAACCGGTTCGCGCGCGTTGCCGCGGCTGCTAGCTGGCGGGTGGCATCACTGAAGCGATCGCTGAAGGCGGCGGCCATGGGGCATCAGGAAGTGGCTTGATGCATTGCAGCATACGCCCTTGATGCCGCATTGCAACAAAAATAACAAAGGCGCCCAGGGCGCCTTTGAAAAACCTTTCAGATCAATGGTTTGATCAGATCGCAGGGCCGCGGTAGCGGCAGCCCGAGGTGCAGGTTTCGTGCACGGTGATCTCGCTCAGCGCCGGCAGGCTGGGCTTGAGTTCATTCCAGATCCACACTGCCAGGTTCTCGCTGGTGGGGTTCTCCAGGCCGGGAATGTCATTGAGGTAGTGGTGGTCCAGGCGGTCGTAGATCGGCTGGAAGGCCGCCTTCACGTCGCCGAAGTCCATGATCCAGCCGGTCTGCGCGCCGGGCTCGCCCTCGACCTTCAGTTCCACCCGGAACGAGTGGCCGTGCAGGCGCGCGCACTTGTGCCCCGGCGGCACGTTGGGGAGGCGGTGCGCCGCCTCGAGCATGAAGACTTTGAAGATTTCCATGGCGCGATTGTACGCCGCGGGCAGCCGGGCAGCCTGAGTGGATGTTGGCCTTTCGTGAAGAAAGTCTTTTCATCCGGATGAAGAGATGATAGCTTCTCTTATATCCGTATGAAGAGATGTTATTGGCCGGACCCCGGCCAGGCATGGACTACTGCGGAACTTCATCGCCCTTACCACCTCCCCCACATCGTCATGCCCAAGCACACCCTGCTCGTGGCGGCCCTGGCCGTCGCTCTGGCCGCGCCTTTGTCCGCCGCCGCCGAAAACTCCGCCGATGCCAGTGGCGAAGCCAGCACCCTGGCCGCTGTGCGCGTCACCGGTTCCAACATCAAGCGCACCGATACCGAGGCCTCCAACCCGGTGCAGGTGATCGGCCGCCAGCAGCTGGAACAGACCGGCAAGGCCACCGTGGCTGACGTGCTGCGTTCGATCTCGGCCAACACCGGCAACGCCAGCAACGAAACCACCAACAATGGTTGGGCGTCCGGCTCGGCCGGCATCGGCCTGCGCGGCCTGTCGCAGAAGAACACGCTGGTGCTGCTCAACGGCCGCCGCCTGGCCAACTATGGTTTCCCGGCCGGTGGCCTGTCCGACACCTTCGTCGATCTCAACGCGCTGCCGCTGGTCGCGGTCGAGCGCATCGAAGTGCTCAAGGACGGCGCCTCGGCGGTGTACGGCTCCGACGCCGTGGCCGGCGTGGTCAACATCATCACCCGGCAGAACTTCGAAGGCGCCGAGGTCGGCGGCAGCTTCGGCGGCGCCGACCAGGGCGGCCTGCACGAGCAGAACCTGAAGTTCGTCGGTGGCCTCGGCGACCTCGACACCGACGGCTACAACATTCTCTTCAGCCTGCAGGGTTACAACCGCGAGCGCCTCGATCAGGACGAGCGCAACCTGACCAGCAGCGGCATCTACACCGACAAGCCCGGTGGCCGCTGGAACGGCTGGTCGGCCAAAGGCGCGCGCTACCTGGTCAACGGCGTGTCGGTACCGATGCTCGATGCCAACGGCAATTGCCCGGCCGGTACCACCCGCGTCGCCAGCGCACCGATCGACGGCCTTAGCGGCGATACCTGCGGCTTCAACCAGGCACCGTTCACCACGCTGATCCCCTCGACCAAGCGCTACCAGGCCTATGCCAACGGCACCTTCCGCCTGAGCGACAGCGTCGAAGCCTTCGGCGAAGTGCTGTACAGCCAGATCAAGAGTGCCGCGTGGTTCGGCAGCAGCCCGTTCTTCACCCTGGAGAGTGGCCGCTTCGCACTGAACGCGAACAGCGGCCTGGCGGAGCCGGTGTCGTCGCTGCTGCCTGCCAACAATCCTTACAACCCGTACGGCCGTGCGATCCCGATCGAGTACACCTTCTTCGACCTCGGCGGCACGATCAAGACCAACCGCTCCACCGCCTACCGCGGCGTGTTCGGCCTGCGTGGCACCACCGCGTCGTGGGACTGGGAAGTGGCTGCGTTCGGTGCACGCAGCAGCGAGCGCGAGAGCGTCTCTGGTGGCTTCGCCAACCGCTGGGCGCTGGCCGATGCACTGGCCTCGGGCAGCTACAACCTGCTGAACCCGGCGGCGACGCCGAAGTCGGTGCGCGACTCGATCAACATCGCCACGCTGCGCCCGGCCGAATCCAAGCTGCAGGGCATCGACGCGAAGATCTCCGGCAGCCTGGGCCACACCTGGGCCGGCGAGATTGGTTTCGCTGCGGGTGCCGAGTGGCGCCGCGAGAAGCTCGATTCCAACAACCCGTGGCAGATCGATGCCGGCCTGCAGGTGCGCCCGGCCATTGCCGAAGTGCACGGCAAGCGCCAGGTCAGTGCGGCATATGCCGAAGTGAACGTGCCGCTGGCCTCGACGCTGGAGCTGTCCGCCGCCGCGCGCGCCGACCACTACGACGATTTCGGCGATGCCTTCTCGCCGAAGATCGGCCTGCGCTGGCAGCCGCTGGACTTCCTGCTGGTGCGTGCGTCGGCCTCGAAGGGCTTCCGTGCACCGTCGCTGTCGGAGAACTCCAACAGCACCAGCATCGCCTACGGCAGCGTGGTCGACCCGCGTGATCCGGACGTGCCGGGCTCGCGCCAGAACCCGACCTTCTTCACCGTCGGCAACAACGAATTGAAGCCCGAACGCACCAAAAGCGTGAACTTCGGCGTGGTGCTGTCGCCGTGGGCCAACACCAACCTGAGCGTGGACTACTACCGCATCCAGCTGGACAACCTGGTCGGCACCAACAACACCCAGACCCTGGTCAACGACAACGTGGCCGGTGCCGTGCAGCGCGATGAGCGCGGCAAGCTGCAGGCGGTCTACAACCGCTACCAGAACCTGAGCGAGCTGAAGACCTCGGGCATCGACGTCGAACTGCGCCAGCGCATCCCGACCGCTGCGCTCGGCGACTTCACCGTATCCTCGGCCTACACCCACGTGCGCGACTACCGTCGCCCGACCGTGGTCGGTGGCCCGCTGGTGGACTACGCCGGAAGCAACCTCGGCGCGACCCTGCCCAAGGACAAGGCCACCACCACGCTGGACTGGAAGTACGGCGATTTCAACGCCGCCGTAACCTGGTACTACACCAGCGGCTACCGCCAGGAAGCGAGCACCGCGGCCAAGGCCGTGCAGACGCGCGTCGGCAGCTACAGCCAGTACGACCTCTACCTGGCCTACACCGGCGTGGACAAGCTGACCGTGTACGCCAAGGTGCAGAACCTGGCCGACAAGACGCCGCCGTACGACGCCTCGTTCCCGGGCATCCGCGCGCCGTACGACTTCAGCCAGTACGACCTGCGCGGCCGCTACTTCACGCTCGGTTTCGATTACCGCTTCTGATCCATCCGTTGCGGCCGGTCACCTTCGGGGGCCGGCCGCGCGACTGTCTGCCGTTGGGTTCCTGGGGAGTCACCGTGTCCTTGCATCGTCGTGCCGTTCTTCCGTTGTTGATCGCCGCCGCCACCGCGCTGTCCTCGCCGCAGCCGGCGCAGGCACAGAGTGCGTATTTCTTCCCGCAGTCCACCGAAGTGGCCACGTTCGATACGTCCATTCCCACGCCGGAACAGTTCCTTGGCTATCCGATCGGCAGTCGTTACACCCGGCACGACCAGTTGGTGGCGTACTTCCAGGAACTCGCGAAGCGCTCGGACAGGATCAGCGTGCGCGAGATCGGGCGCAGCTATGAAGGCCGCCCGCTGTTGATTGCAACGGTCACCGCCGCCGGCAACCACGCGCGGCTGGAGCAGCTCCGCCAGCAGCACGCGACCCTGGTCGATCCGGCGCAGCCACGCAGCGCGGCCGGCGACAGCCCGGTGGTGGTGTGGCTGGGCTACAGCGTGCACGGCAACGAAACCTCCAGCGCCGAAGCGGCGAT
The DNA here is from genome assembly GCF_059371315.1 of Stenotrophomonas sp. YJH_SMC_8. NCBI lineage: Bacteria > Pseudomonadati > Pseudomonadota > Gammaproteobacteria > Lysobacterales > Lysobacteraceae > Stenotrophomonas > Stenotrophomonas sp. YJH_SMC_8. Next base: position 182,359 of record NZ_JCAFUL010000001.1, read on the forward strand.
GCTGACCGCTTACTACCTGGTGGCCAACCGCAGCGCAGAAACCCAGCAATGGCTGCAGCAGGCGGTGGTGCTGTTCGATCCGGCGCAGAACCCTGACGGCCGCGACCGCGCCGTCAACTGGCACAACGCCTGGGCGTCCGATCCAGCCTCGGCCGACCCCGCCGACAAGGAACACGTCGAGCCATTCCCGCAGGGCCGCACCAACCACTACTTCACCGATCTCAACCGCGACTGGCTTGCGCTGACCCAGCAGGACTCACGGCCGAAGGTGGAGGTGTTCCATCAGTGGTATCCGAACGTACAGATCGATTTCCACGAAATGGGCAAGGACAGCACGTACTACTTCGAGCCTTCGCCGAAGAGCATGCACAGCCCGTTGATCCCGGCGGCATCATATGAATTCAACAAGACCCTGGCCAAGTACCACGCACAGGCGCTGGATGCGCTGGGTTCGCTGTACTACACCGGCGAGAATTTCGACAACTTCTCGCCGGTGTACGGCTCTACCTATCCGGACTTCCACGGCGCGGTCGGCGTGACCGTCGAGCAGGCCAGTTCGCGTGGCCGCGTGCAGGAATCGGTGAATGGCCTGCTGACCTTCCCGTTCACCATCCGCAACCAGGTCGCCACCGGGCTGGGCACCGTGCGTGGCGCGGTGGCCGAGCGCAATGGGCTGTTCGACCTGCAGAAGCAGTTCTTCCAGAGCGCGCTGAAGCAGGCCGCGCAGCAGCCGGTGAAAAGCTTCGTGTTTGGAGATGCGCATGATCCGGCGTTGACCCGCCGCCTGCTGGAACTGTTGCTGCTGCATCGCATCGAGGTGCGCGCGCTGGATCGTGCAGTTACTGTCGATGGGCAGCGCTTCGATGCCGGCAGCGCCTACGTGGTGCCGGTGCAGCAGGCGCAGTTCCGCCTGGTCCATTCGATTTTTGCCGAGACGCCGCCGATCAAGGGCGACGTATTCTACGGCAGCACCAGTTACGCGATCGCGCCGGCGTATGGTGTGGCCTTCGCGGGCAGCCGCAGCCGCATCGACGGTGGCGCCCGCGTGGCCGCGCTGCCAGCGGAGCAGGGCGCAGTGCTGGGTGGCCAGGCCGGCTTCGCCTATGTCATCGACTGGCGCGACTACAACGCCGGGCGTGCACTTGCCGTGCTGCAGGCCAAGGGCCTGAGCACACGCGCAACGTTCCAGCCGTTCACCGCTTCCACCGCACAGGGCGAGGCCGGCTTCGCCGCCGGCAGCATCGTCATTCCGGTGGCTGGACAACCACTGCAGGGCACGGCGTTGCTGGATGCAGTGAGTGCTGCCGCACGCGATGCCGGCGTGCAGGTGCATGCGTTGTCCAGCGGCCGCAGCCGCGAGGGCATCGACCTCGGCAGCGATGGCGTCAAGGCGCTGCGCAAGCCTGCTGTGGCGCTGGTGATGGGCGAGGGCGTGGCCGCCACCGAGATCGGCTCGGCCTGGTTCCTGCTTGACCAGCAGTTGCGCCTGCCGGCCAGCAAGCTGGATCCGCAGCAGTTGGGCAAGGTGTCGCTGGACCGTTACACCACGATCGTGCTGTCTGGCGGCAGCTATGCCGCCGTCGACGCATCGGCGGTGACTGCCTTGAAGCGCTGGGTACAGGCCGGTGGCTCGCTGGTGACCTACGGCAGTGCATCGAAGTGGGCGATCGAACAGAAGCTTGCCGACGGCGAGAAGCTTGGCAAGGAAGAAGAGGCTGCTGATGAGAGCCGCCGTGCGTTCGGCGACCAGCGCGACATCGCTGCGATCGAGCGGGTCAGCGGCAACATCCTCAGTGCCGATGTCGATACCAGCCATCCGTTGGCGTTCGGCGTGCCGCGCCGGCAGCTGGCGATCAACAAGGAGAACACGGTGACGCTGCAGCCGAGCGCGAATCCGTTCTCGACGGTGGTGCGCATCGACACGCCGCCGCGGGTGAACGGCTACCTGTCCGAGCGTAACCGCACGCGGGTGGCGGGCAGCGCATGGCTGCTGGTGTCGGCGCAGGGGCAGGGCAACGTGGTGCTGTTCGCCGATGATCCGGCGCATCGCAAGTACTGGCACGGGACGGATCGGCTGCTGATCAACGCGATCTTCTTCGGGAATCTGGTGAATCCGAGTAAAGCGCGGGGTTGAGGCGTTTGGCGCCTTGACTGGTGCGTGTGGGGGCGGCCGGGCGGGCTGCGCAGGACACGCCGTAAACCCGTCCTTGGGGGCTCGATGGCGCCTTGCTCGTGTGCGCTTTCCTGCGCACACGGCAAGACCGGGGTTGGGCGTCCTGCCCAACCCGCCCGAGGCATGCCTCGGGCCCATGGCGCCAACGGTCCTGCGCAGCCCGCCCGGCCGCCCCTCGACGGTTTCCTGCGGGCGCGGACGCATCAGACCCCAAGACGGGAGCAAAAGCAAAAGCGGGCACTGCGGCTTCGGCTTTTGCCTTTGAATTTGAATTTGAATTTGATCTTTCTTCTCCCGACTACCCGGCGGGAGAAGAAGGCGCAGGCAATGCTTGAAGCGGATGGGCGTGGGGCCAGCGCAAAACCGTGAGGCGCATGGATGCGCCGACCGAGCCCCCATGGATGGGTTTACGGCGTGTTTTGCGCTGGCCCCACGCCCATCCGCCCTCAGCGCAGCACACCGCCGGCTTCTACTCACGGTAGTCAGCAACAAAAAAGGGACGGCGCGTCAGCGCCGTCCCTCGATAAGCCCCCCGCGCAGCGGGAAGCACCAACCATGTCAGCTGGGATCAGCCGGCGCGACCGCCGCCGTTGCCACCCTGGCCGCGGCCACGGCCGCCACCATTGCCGCCACCGCCACGACGCTGGCCCTGACCCGCACCGGCGCGCTGCTGGCCATTGCCACCGCCCTCGCGACGGCCGCCACCGGCCTTCTTCGGGCCCGCATGCGCATGGCGCGGTGCATCGCCGTGCGGACGACGTGCGTGGCTCTTGCGCGGTGCGCGCTCGCCGGTATCGTGCTCGGCCTTGCCCGGTGCACTGTTGCCCCAGCGGATCGGCACCTGCAGCTCGAAGCCCGGCACATCGCGGATGTCCATGTCGCGGCCCAGCAGGCGCACGATCGCACGCAGCAGCTTCACTTCATCCTGCGCCACCAGCGAAATCGCCTGGCCGGTCGCGCCGTTGCGGCCGGTACGACCGATGCGGTGCACATAGTCCTCGGCCACCATCGGCAGGTCGAAGTTGATCACCTTCGGCAGCTCGTTGATGTCGATGCCGCGCGCGGCGATATCGGTGGCCACCAGCACGGTCACGCGGCCGGCCTTGAAGTCGCCCAGTGCACGCAGGCGCTGGCCCTGGCTCTTGTTGCCGTGGATCGCCGCGGTCTTGATACCGGACTTTTCCAGGAACGTGGCCAGCTTGTCGCTGCCGTGCTTGGTGCGGGCGAACACCAGCGTCTGCTCACGGCTGTCCTGCGCCAGCAGGTGCAGCAGCAGGTCACGCTTGCGGCCGGCATCGACCGGGTGCACGCGATGGGTGATGGTTTCGGCCACGGTGTTCTTCGGCGTCACCTGGATCTGTTCCGGGTTGCGCATGAACTCCAGCGCCAGCTGGCGGATGTTGTCCTCGAAGGTGGCCGAGAACAGCAGGGTCTGGCGGTTCTGCTTCGGCAGCTTGGCCAGGATGCGCTTGATCGACGGCAGGAAGCCCATGTCGAGCATGCGGTCGGCTTCGTCCAGCACCAGCAGTTCAATGCCGGACAGGTCGATGCTGCGACGCTCCAGGTGGTCGATCAGGCGGCCCGGGCAGGCCACCAGCAGGTCCACGCCACGGCGCAGGATGTCCAGCTGGTTGCCCATGCCGACGCCGCCGTAGATGCAGGCGCTGGGGATGCGCAGGTACTTGCTGTAGCCGCGCAGGCTGTCGTGCACCTGGGTGGCCAGTTCGCGGGTCGGGGCCAGGATCAGCGCACGCGGCTTGCGCGGGCCGCTGCGCACTTCCTGCGAGGCGGTGCCCAGGTGCTGCAGCAGCGGCAGGCCGAAGGCAGCGGTCTTGCCGGTACCGGTCTGTGCACCGGCCAGCAGGTCGCGACCGGCCAGCGCCAGCGGGATCGCCTGCTGCTGGATCGGGGTCGGGTTTTCGTAGCCCTGCTCGGCAAGCGCACGCAGCAGGAAGGGCGCCAGGCCCAGCGATTCAAAAGACATTGAGTTTGCTCCAAGTACAAGAAACGCCTGTCCGAACGGACAGACGGGGGCAGATCAAACTGATCGGCTGACTCGGAGCGTTCCCGTGAACCGCGCTGCGAGAAGTTGGGTGCAGCCGGCGCGGAGCGCAGGCTGGAATGCGTGACGAACGGTGTCGGAGTGGGGGCGGGCGACGGGGCGGACCCCGGACGCCGGCGATCCCGAAGGGAAACGGACGGCCGCTGCAGACCCGCCTAGTCTAACCGATGGCTGAGACCTCGCGCAAAAAGCCCCGTTCAGGTAGGGGGCTCTCTGCAGGGCTGCGCCCTGCACCCGCAGAGGCCGAAGCCACGTCAACGTCAACGTCAACGTTAAAGGCGGGTTTCCTGAGGGATGGCGGGGTGGGTCCGGTGGCGGGAGACGCCGTAAACCCCCAGTCCGGCCCAGCCGCTGGCGGCTGGGCGTTCGGGCACTTGCGAAGCAGTGCTTCGCAAGCAAAGCGCCCTCACCCATGGGGGCTTGGCCGCGGCATCCATGCCGCGGACACTCCCGCCACCGGACCCACCCCGCCTTCGACAGTTTCCCGCGAGCTGTTGGGAGTGCCGATGGGGTCAGATCCGTTTTCCGCAGGAAAACGGATCTGACCCCGGAACTTCGTTCGATATCTGGCAGATTTCATCCACGCGTGGCGTGGATCTACCGACCGTCACCGGGAAGCTGTCAAAGGTGGGGCGGTGTGGGCGGGCAGGACCGTTGGCGCCATGGATGGCGCCATCGAGCCCCAGGGACGGGTTTACGGCGTGTCCTGCCCACCCACACCGCCCCGCCCAACTCACAGAAAACCAGAGCCGCTTTGGCATTTGACGTTGCCCTGGCCTCCAGCAGGTGCAGGGTGCAACCCTGCCGAACCCCCACTACGGTAGGGTGGCCCGATGCCGCGCTGCAGCTTGGCGTCGCCGCAGATTTGATTACACTTGAAACTTGTTTGCCCACGACTCCGGACACCCACCCATGAAGCTTGGTTCTTTGAAGGAAGGCGGCCGCGACGGCACCCTGATCGTCGTCTCGCGTGACCTGCGCCACGGCGTGCGCGCCACCGGCATTGCCGCCACCCTGCAGCAGGCCCTGGAGGACTGGAGCCACATCGCGCCGCGCCTGAACGCGCTGTACGAATCGCTCAACGCTGGCGATGCCGATGGCGTGTTCGACCTGGATGTGCAGGCGCTGGCCGCACCGATGCCGCGCGCCTATGAATTCGTCGACGGCAGCGCCTACCTGCCGCATGTCGAGCGCGTGCGCCGCGCCCGTGGCGCCGAAGTACCGGAGAGCTTCTACACCGACCCGCTGATGTACCAGGCCACCAGCGCCGGTTTCCATGGCCCGCGCGATGCGGTCAAGGTGGTCAGCGAGGACTACGGCATCGACCTGGAAGCGGAGATCGTGGTGATCACCGACGACGTGCCGATGGCGGCTACCCCTGAACAGGCGGCGGGCCACATCCAGCTGGTCGGTCTGGTCAACGACGTCTCGCTGCGCAACCTGATTCCGGGCGAGCTGGCCAAGGGCTTCGGCTTCCTGCAGTCCAAGCCGCGTTCGGCGCTGTCGCCGGTGTTCGTCACCCCTGACGAGCTGGGCGCTGCGTGGCAGGACAGCAAGGTGCACCTGCCGCTGCTGACCCATATCAACGGCCAGTGGTTCGGTGCGCCGGAAGCGGGCGTGGACATGCAGTTCAACTTCGCCCAGCTGGTCGCGCATGCGGCCAAGACCCGCCCTCTGGGTGCTGGCACCATCGTCGGCTCCGGCACCATCGCCAACGAAGACACCAGCAAGGGTGCGTCGTGCTTCGCCGAGCAGCGCGTGGTCGAAACCCTGCGTGATGGCAAGCCGAGCACGCCGTTCATGTCGTTCGGCGATGTGGTCCGCATCGAGATGCTCGATGCCGCCGGCAACAGCATCTTCGGTGCGATCGAGCAGCGCATCGAACAGGCGGCCAAGCCCTGAGCATGGAGGCGGCGATGGAGATCCTGGTTGACGACGGCATCGTGCTGTACACCTACTGGCGATCCAGCGCCGCCTACCGCGTGCGCATCGGCCTGGAGCTGAAGGGCCTGGCCTGGGAGGCCCGGCCGGTGCACCTGGTCCGCGACGGTGGCGAGCAGCACCTTGGCGCCTATCGCGCGCTCAATCCGCAGCAGCTGGTGCCGACCCTGCTGCACGATGGGCACACGCTGACCCAGTCATTGGCGATCGTCGAGTACCTGGAAGAGCGCTTCCCGCAGGTGCCGCTGCTGCCGGCCGACGCCGCCGGCCGCGCGCGGGTGCGGGCGCTGGCCCAGCTGGTGGCCTGCGATATCCATCCGATCAACAACCTGCGGGTGATGCAGTACCTGGAACGCGACCTGCAACTGCCGGCCGACGCCCGCACGCAATGGACCCTGCACTGGATCGCCGAAGGCTTTGCCGCGATGGAAGCGATGCTGGCCAACAGCCGCGACACCGGCACCTTCTGCCACGGCGACCGCCCCGGCCTGGCCGATCTTTGCCTGCTGCCGCAGCTCTACAACGCCCACCGCTTCGGCCTCGACCTGGCGCCGTACCCGACCCTGCGCCGCATCGAGGCCGCCTGCCAGGCGTTGAACGCCTTCGAGCGCGCGCGCCCGGAAAACCAGCCCGACGCCGCCTGACAGGCCGCTTCGCTCGCCGGGCGCGGCCCGGCGCTACCGGTCCCCGGCCCGTGGTAGCGCCGGGCCATGCCCGGCGGATTCCCCATCCCCTCGCAGCATCTGCCGAAGGTCCTCCCGGAACAGCCGATAGCCGGCCTCGCGGCGTGCATCACCGCCCTGCCGCAGCACCCACGCCGGATGCACGGTGGCGTAGCCGCGGGTGCCGTCCTCCAGCGTGTGCCAACGTCCTCGGTCGTGCGACAGATTGAAATCCCGGCCAAAGACCGAGGCTGCCGCGGTTGCGCCCAGGCAGACGATGATCTGCGGCCGCACCCGCGCGATCTCGCCCATCAGCCACGGCCGGCAGGCCTGGATGTGGCGGCTTTCCGGACGCTTGTGCAGCCGGATCCTGCCGCGGCGCTCATGGTGGAAGTGCTTCACCGCATTGGTCAGGTACAGCGTGGCGCGATCGATTCCCAGCTCGGCCAGGGCACGGTCCAGCAGTTGGCCAGCCGGGCCGGCGAACGGCTGGCCACGCAGATCCTCGACGTCGCCCGGCTGCTCGCCGACCACCATGATCCGGGCATCGACCGGGCCTTCACCGAACACCACCTGCGTGGCTGCTTCCCACAGCGGGCACTGGCGGCAGGCCAGCGCCTGTTGGCGCAGTGTCTGCAATCCCTTGGTGTCGGCGGCGGGCATTGGCGCCCGCGTCCGCGCAGGCATCTTCCGTTGCGGTGCCTGCGCTGGCCGGTCATGCATTTCCTGCACGCGATCGCCCGCATCGCGCACCAGGCGCGGCAGCAGCTGCGCCTCGGGCAGGTGGCGCCAGTACTTGACCGGCATCTCCTGCATCATCATCCGCGTGTTGAGCCGGGCCGGATTGAAGATGCTGGCGTAGTAGGTCTGCCACAGTGCCTCGCGCGCGTCTTCTGCCGGGGCGTCCTCACGCCGTGCACCTGGCCCGAACGCCAGTGCCTGCCCATCCCAAGCCACGCTGCGTGACGGTGTCAGGATGGCCCAGCGCATGCCAGTGAAGCGGCGCGCGAAGAACGGCGCCACCCGATCGACGATGTGATGCTGTGGTTCGAACCACGCGATGAACGCCTCGGGCTGGCCGGGGACTTCGCGGAAGCGCACGAACGCCTTCATCTTGTGGGTATCGCGGCGAACGGCCTGGGCGAGCGCGGTTGCGCGCAGCACGTCGGCATCGGCGGGATTCGACAGCACCGAGCGCTCGCCATGGGTGATGCGCCACAGCAGCCGGTACAGCAGGGCCATACGTTGCACATCGCGATGACACAGGCAGGTGGCCGCCAGTTCAAGGAAGTCGCGCGGTACGTTCGGCACGCCGGCATCGGCCAGCACGGGCGCGGAGCTGACCGCCGGCGCATCCAGCAGTGATGCGTCGTTGCCCTCCAGCCAGTCCAGCTGTTCCGGTGCGATGCCGCGCAACAGGGCATCGCGCGCACCGTTGCGCCAGGCCTCCAGCGACCACGGCGGATCCACCCGCAGCGACCAGCGCCGTGCGTCAGGCTGACGGTGGGGCATCGAACAGCGATCCCTGACGGGGCGGTGGGGCCAATTGGGCGCGCAGCGCCGCCGGATCGTCCAGCGCCCTGCGCGGGTGGTGGTCGGCCAGCAGCACGAATGGCAGCAGTTTGCTCATCGGCGCCTTCAGGCGTGCCACATCGGCAACCCGCAGGCGACCGTGGCGGCGCGCCATCAGCACCCGCTTCACATTGCGCACGCCCAACCCGGGTACGCGCAGCAGCATTTCCTTCGGCGCGCGGTTGAGATCCACGGGGAAGCGTTCTGGGTGGCGGATCGCCCAGGCCATCTTCGGGTCGATGTCCAGATCGAGCATGCCGGCCTGGGTGGTATCGGTGATTTCATCCACGCCATAGCCGTAGAAGCGCAGCAGCCAGTCGGCCTGGTACAGGCGGTGCTCGCGCTGCAGGGGCGGCGGCTGCAGCGGCAGCTGGCGGCTGGCATCCGGAATCGGGCTGAAGGCGGAGTAGTACACCCGGCGCATCCGGTAGTTGCCGTAGAGCGCATCGGCGCTGGCGAGGATCTGCCGGTCGTTGGCGCCGTCAGCGCCGACGATCATCTGCGTGCTCTGCCCTGCCGGTGCGAAGCGGGGAGGGCGCGGACGCGCGCTGCGGGTGGCTACCGGCGCGACCACCGCCGGCGCCTTGCGCGCTTCCCTGGCTTCCTCGATGCGCCAGCGCAGCTCGCCCATTGCACCGCGGATCGACTGTACGGTCTTCTCCGGTGCCAGCGCGCTCAGCCCGGCTTCGGTGGGCAGCTCCACGTTGATCGACAGCCGGTCGGCGTAGCGCCCAGCGCTGGCCAGCAGTTCCGGCGACGCTTCGGGAATGGTCTTGAGGTGGATGTAACCGGCGTAGCGGTGTTCCTCGCGCAGTTGCCGCGCTACTTCCACCATCTGCTCCATGGTGTAGTCCGCATTGCGGATGATGCCGCTGGAAAGGAACAGGCCCTCGATGTAGTTGCGCTTGTAGAAGTCCAGGGTGAGCGCGACCACCTCGTCCACGCTGAAGCGCGCGCGGGGCACATTGCTGGACACGCGGTTCACGCAGTACGCGCAGTCGTAGACGCAGAAGTTGGTCAGCAGGATCTTCAACAACGAAACGCAACGGCCATCCGGCGTATAGCTGTGGCAGATGCCCATGCCTTCGGTGCTGCCGATGCCGCCGCTGGCGCGTGAGTCGCGCTTGCCCGAGCCGCTGGAGGCGCAGGAGGCATCGTACTTGGCGGCGTCAGCCAGGATGGCAAGCTTGCGGATGGTTTCCATTGCGGAAACCTACGGATGAGCGGTCTCAATGGATGAGATCGGCCCTGAATCCTTCAGGCTTGCGCCGGGCATGGCCCGGCGCTACCGGTGTCGAAAGAGCTGCGGGGATCAGAACCCGTGGGTGATGCTTGGCGCGCCGGCCGAGAAATCCGCGTAGGGATCGTGCTCGCCGCTGCTGCCTTCGGACAGGCGGAACTTCAGCGCCAGGCCGTCGCGCGAGTCGGCGGCGCGCAGCGCTTCCTCCTGCTCGATGGTGCCGGCCTTGGCCAGCCGGAACAGGCACTGGTCGAAACTCTCCATGCCCTCTTCCAGGGATGCTTCCATCGCCGCCTTGATCTCGTGCACCTGGCCGCGACGCAGCAGGTCGCGGATCATCGGCGTGTTGAGCAGCACTTCGGTGGCCGGCAGGCGACGGCCTTCCTTGTTCTTCACCAGGCGCTGGCTGATCACCGCGCGCAGGTTCAGCGCCAGGTTCATCAGCACGTTCTTGTGCGCGCTTTCCGGGAAGAAGTTGAGGATGCGCTCGATGGTCTGGTCGGCGTTGTTGGAGTGCAGGGTGGCCAGGCACAGGTGGCCGGTCTCGGCGAAGGCGATCGCCGCCTCCATCGTTTCCGCGTCCAGGATCTCGCCGATCAGGATCACGTCCGGCGCTTCACGCATCGCGTTCTTCAGCGCGTTGTGGAAGGCATGGGTGTCCAGCCCGACCTCGCGCTGGTTGACGATCGACATCTTGTGCTTGTGCAGGTACTCGATCGGGTCCTCGATGGTGAGGATGTGACCGGTGGTGGTGCTGTTGCGGTGGTCGATCATCGATGCCAGCGAGGTGGACTTGCCCGAGCCGGTGGACCCCACCACCAGCACCAGCCCACGCGGGGTCATGATGACGTCCTTCAGCACCTGCGGCAGGTTCAGCTCTTCGATGCTCGGAATCCGGCTGCGGATGGCGCGGATGACCATGCCGACTTCACCGCGCTGCTTGAACACATTGACGCGGAAACGACCGGCATCGGGCAGGGCGATGGCCATGTTGAGCTCCAGCTCGCGCTCGAACTGCGGCACCTGGCCTTCGTCCATCAGCGAGTAGGCGATCTTCTTGACCATGCCCGGCGGCAGGCCGGTATTGCCCAGCGGATAGAGCTTCCCCTCGATCTTGATGTAGACCGGTGCCCCGGTGGTCAGAAACATGTCCGAAGCGTTCTTTTCGGTCATCAGCTTCAGGAAGTAGCCGATATCCATTGCGAATTTTCCCCAACGAAACGGCCGACGCCCGTTGCCAGCACGGTGTCGGCTTGACGACAATGGCCGTGAACCGACAACCGGTACGGCCTCCCCAATGAAACGACTTAGCTTCGCACGAATGCGCCACAGCCTGTATGTGATGGCGTTTGCATTCGCACTGTCTGCCCCCGCCTGGGCGCAGGATGGCGCGATGGAACTGGCCCAGGCCCGGCAGGCGGTCGACAAGGCCACCCAGGCCGATGCCGACCAGTACGCCCCGGACCTGATCGGGCTGGCCCGGCAGGGGCTGGAGCAGGCCCAGCGCGCCGCCGGCGACCGCCGCGAGCGCAAGAACGCCCCGGCAATGGCCCTGCGTGCCGCCGCCGATGCCGACCTGGCCCGCGTGCGCAGCGAGGAAGCCACCGTGACCGCCCAGCTGCAGCTGCGCCGCAACGAGGTCAACCAGCTGCAACGCCAGCTGTCGACCGGGGAGGATCGCCGGTGAAGCCGATGACTGCCGCAACCCTGGCCGTGCTGCTGGCGCTGCCTACGCTGGCCGTGGCCGCTGACAACCCGATGGTGGCGCAGCTGAGCCAGCGCCTGATGGCCATCCAGGCCAACCCGGATACCGCTGAGCTGGGCGCCTTCGAGCGCATGCAGGCCCAGCAGGCCATCGCCACCCTGGACAAGGCCAAGCGCCGCGACCAGGAACTGGCCACCTACCTGGCCGAGCGCCGGGTGGAGATCGCCGAGACGGCCGTGCGTACCGCGCTGGCCGCCCGCGAGGTCGACCGCCTGGAGCGGACCCGCAGTGACCTGCTGATCGAGGCCAGCCGCCGCGACGCCGCGCGCGCCCGCCAGGAAGCCGAACAGCTGCGCATGCAGGCACAGATGCAGGCCGAGGAGGCTGAACGCCTGCGCCAGGCTGCCGAGGCCGAGACCTTGGCCCGCCAGGACGCCGAGAACGCCCTGACCAGCGTGGCCGGCAAGCAGCAGCAGCGCCTCAGCGCCGCCCAGCAGAACGCCGCCAAGCTGGCCCGCGAGGAAGCCGAGCTGGTGTCCGGGCAGAAGCTGCCGGGTTCGAAGTTCGATGGCCGCGGCGAGGTCTTCACCTTCCGTGGCGATGCGTTTGCCGCCGGCGCCTCCAGCCTGTCCGGCGGCGCCCGCAACCAGGCCAAGGCGTTGGCCGAATACCTGAACATCGGCAAGAAGGGCCGCCTGCGCATCGAGGCCTACGACAGTGCCAACGGCGTAGGCCAGAAGCGTGCCGAGGCCCTGCGTGACGCACTGGTTGCTGCGGGTGTCGCGAGCAACCGGATCCAGCTCGCCGGCAAGAAGGCGGCCTCCACCCAGGCACGTTCGGCCGAGGTCATCATCGCCCCGTAATTGCTTGATATCGTTTGTTTTTCGTTGTGATGAGCATTCAGCCTGAACCCCGCCCCGGCGGGGTTCGGTCTTTTTGACGCAGGGGTCTTGTACCCCGCCTTGAGCAGGCGTAGGGTCAATCGTCCGGGACGCAATGCCGCGGACCGGACGATGGGAGGGCCGGGCCGATGCAAGCAGGGCGCGAACCGCAGCAGATCGACGTGCGCAGGCCAGTGCCGCAGGTCGTTGCAGGCGTCCAGGTGGCCATCGACCGGCGCTCCTCCATGAACAACGCCCCGTGCCTTGCGGCCGGGGCGTTCGTGTATCTGTCGAAGGAGGTCCATCATGTTTGAAGATCAGCCCCAGAGCGAGATCGACGCACGTCGCGCGCGTGATCCGGAGTTCAGGGCACTCCATGACCAGCACCGCAAGTTGAACAAGAAGTGCATGGACGCGGAGTTGGGTGTACTCCCGATCGATGATGTCACCCTGGGTCGCATGAAGCGCGAAAAGCTGCTGGCCAAGCAACGACTTCTGCGAATGTATGAAACACCGCTCCCAACGACGTCCCCCACGCTTTGACGCACCCCGTCACGCCCGGAACGGCGTGACCCGGCCATCGATGGCCCCGCCGGGCGCTCCTGCCCCGGCATCGCGGCACCGCCGATGAGGCGGCCGCGCCAAGGCACCACAGGCGGTGGTGCCTTGGCCTGCAGGCACAACTCACCGATGCGGGCGGTACCGGTCTCCTCGTCGATCCGGGGCCGTCCGCATCTCTTTTTGCGGGCTTGTGGGCCGTCGCCGCGCCGACCTGACATTCATCGCCATCCGACGGATAATCACCGGTCCGGCCCTCTGCGGCGCGAACCGAAAGTCCTCCGAATGCCCATTCATTCTTCCGTCCTCGAACTCATCGGCCAGACCCCGATCGTCAAGGCCCAGCGCCTGGACACCGGCGTCTGCGAGCTCTACCTGAAGCTCGAAAGCGCCAACCCGGGCGGATCGATCAAGGATCGCATCGGCCTGTCGATGATCGAGGCGGCGGAGAAGCGCGGCGACCTGAAGCCCGGTGCGACCCTGGTCGAGGGCACCGCCGGCAACACCGGCCTGGGCCTCGCCCTGGTCGCGCAGCAGAAGGGCTACAAGCTGATCCTGGTCGTTCCCGACAAGATGAGCCGCGAGAAGATCTTCAACCTGAAGGCGATGGGCGCCGAAGTACGCTTGACCCGCTCGGACGTGGCCAAGGGCCATCCGGAGTACTACCAGGACCTGGCCAAGACCATCGCCGAGCAGACCCCGGGCGCCTACTTCATCAACCAGTTCGGCAACCCGGACAACCCGGCCGCGCATGAATTCGGTACCGGCCCGGAAATCCTGGAGCAGATGGGCGGCGACCTCGACGCCATCGTGTTCGGCTGTGGCAGCTCCGGCACCATGACCGGCCTGTCGCGCGCCTTCGCCAAGCTGTCGCCGAAGACCGAGCTGGTGCTGGCCGATCCGGTCGGCTCGATCCTGGCCGAGTACATCAACGACGGCAATCTGAACGACAAGTCGGGCAGCTGGCTGGTGGAAGGCATCGGCGAGGACTTCCTGCCGTCGATCTCCGACTTCAGCCGCGTCAAGAAGGCCTATGCCATCAGCGATGCCGAGAGCTTCCACACCGCGCGCGAACTGCTGGGCAAGGAAGGCATCCTGGGCGGTTCGTCCACCGGCACCCTGCTGGCCGCCGGCCTGAAGTACTGCAAGGAGCAGACCACGCCGAAGAAGGTGCTGGTGCTGGTGCCGGATACCGGCAACAAGTACCTGTCGAAGATGTACAACGACTACTGGATGCTGGACAACGGCTTCCTGCAGCGCCCGCAGCACGGCGACCTGCGCGACCTGATCCTGCGCCCGTACGGCCAGCGCGACACTGTCGTGATCGGACCGAACGACCTGCTGACCACCGCTTACCAGCGCATGAAGCTGTACGACGTGTCGCAGCTGCCGGTGATGGACGGTGACCAGCTGGTCGGCATCGTCGACGAAAGCGACGTGCTGCTGCACGTCTATGGTGACGAAGCACGCTTCCGCGACACCGTTGCCACGGCGATGGTCAGCAAGCTGGACCGGCTGGACGTGAAGTCGCCGATCGAGGCGCTGCTGCCGGTGTTCGACCGCGGCCAGGTGGCGATCGTGATGGACGGCAATGCCTTCCTGGGCCTGATCACCCGTATCGACCTGCTGAACTATCTGCGCCGTCGCGTGCAGTAAGCCGCTGATCGCAGACGTTCGCTGCTGAATCCCGGTTTATCCGCGTCAAAGGTCGTTAAGGCCGCGCTGGTAGACTTCCGCACCTTCGACGGCGCCGAGCTTCGGCGCCCCTCAGGAAAGAACATGTCCAACGCTACTTCCCAGGATCGCGCCCTGGCCCTGGCCACGCTGGCCATCCACGGCGGCCAGTCGCCCGACCCCAGCACCGGCGCGGTGATGCCGCCGATCTACGCCACCTCGACCTATGCGCAGTCCAGCCCGGGTGAGCACCAGGGTTTCGAGTACTCGCGTACCCACAACCCGACCCGCTTCGCCTACGAGCGCTGCGTGGCATCGCTGGAAGGTGGCACCCGCGGCTTCGCCTTCGCCTCGGGCATGGCGGCCAGCTCGACCGTGATCGAGCTGCTGGACGCTGGCAGCCACGTGGTGGCGATGGATGACATCTACGGCGGCAGCTTCCGCCTGTTCGAGCGCGTGCGCCGCCGCACCGCCGGACTGGATTTCAGCTTCGTCGACCTGACCGACCTGGCTGCGTTTGAAGCGTCCATCACGTCGAAGACGAAGATGGTGTGGATCGAGACCCCGACCAACCCGATGCTGAAGATCGTGGACATCGCCGCGGTCGCCGCCATCGCCAAGCGCCATGGCCTGATCGTGGTGGTCGACAACACCTTCGCCTCGCCGATGCTGCAGCGTCCGCTGGAACTGGGCGCGGACCTGGTGCTGCATTCGGCCACCAAGTACCTCAACGGCCACTCGGACATGGTCGGTGGCATGGTGGTGGTTGGCGACAACGCCGAACTGGCCGAGCAGATGGCCTTCCTGCAGAACTCGGTGGGTGGCGTGCAGGGCCCGTTCGACAGCTTCCTGGCCCTGCGTGGCCTGAAGACCCTGCCGCTGCGCATGAAGGCGCACTGCGCCAACGCGCTGGCGCTGGCCCAGTGGCTGGAAAAGCACCCGGCGGTGGAGAAGGTGATCTACCCGGGCCTGCCGTCACACCCGCAGCACGAACTGGCCGGCAGGCAGATGGCCGGTTACGGCGGCATCGTCTCGATCGTGCTGAAGGGCGGGTTCGAGGCGGCCAAGCGCTTCTGCGAGAAGACCGAGCTGTTCACCCTGGCCGAGTCGCTGGGCGGCGTGGAAAGTCTGGTCAACCACCCGGCGGTGATGACGCACGCATCGATCCCGGTCGCGCGCCGCGAGCAGCTGGGCATCAGCGATGCGCTGGTGCGGCTGAGCGTGGGTGTTGAGGATCTGGGGGATCTGCAGGTGGATCTGGAGAGGGCGCTGGGTTGATGGCTACCCATGACGAGAGTGCAAGCCCCATCGCATTGGTGCGTGGGCTGGTTGCCAAACGGAGCCTGATCCTGGCGCTGGCCAAGCGCGATGTGGTGGGCCGTTACCGCGGCTCCTTCATGGGGCTGATGTGGTCCTTCTTCTACCCGCTGATGATGCTGGCGGTGTACACCTTCGTGTTCTCGGTGGTGTTCGGCGCGCGCTGGCAAGGTGGCACGGGGTCGAAGACCGAGTTTGCGCTGGTGCTGTTCACTGGCTTGCTGGCATTCAACTTCTTTTCCGAGTGTCTTGCACGTGCGCCCGGCATCATCGTGGGCAACGTCAACTACGTGAAGAAGGTGGTGTTCCCGCTGGAAGTCTTGGCCGTGGTGAACCTGCTTTCCGCAGGCTTCCACCTGTTGATCAGTACGTGCGTCTGGCTGGTGTTCTACCTTGCACTGTTCGGCATGCCTTCTGCCGAGATCTTCTGGCTGCCCGTTGCGTTGCTGCCGCTGATCTTCCTGACGCTGGGGCTCAGCTGGTTCCTGGGTTCGCTCGGCGTATACATGCGCGATGTTTCCCAGGTGGTCAACGTGCTCATTACTGTGTTGATGTTCATGTCGCCGATCTTCTACGCAGTGGCCGCAATGCCTGAAAAGTACAGGCCCTTCATCTTGGCCAACCCGCTGACCGTGATCATCGAGCAGGTGAGAACGGTGATGATCTGGAAGGGCGGTATTGATTGGCACGTGTGGGCGTGGTTCGTGCCGGCGACGATGGTGTTCGCGTGGCTGGGTTATGCATGGTTCCAGAAGACCAGGAAGGGGTTTGCGGATGTCCTCTGAGTTGCCAGTCATCGAAGTCGAGGGCCTGAGCAAGTCCTATTTCATCTACGACACGCCGCGCGACCGCTTGAAGCAGTTCGTGTTGCCGCGGCTTCGCAGATTGTTTGGATTGCCTGCCCGGAAGTACTACTCGGATTTCCATGCGCTCGAGTCGGTCAGTTTCAGCGTTGGGCGTGGAGAGACCGTTGGTATCATCGGTCGCAACGGCTGTGGCAAATCCACATTGCTGCAGATGGTCTGCGGGACATTGACGCCGACGTCCGGGCGCATCGTGACGCGCGGGCGGATTGCCGCGCTGCTCGAGCTCGGGTCGGGCTTCAATCCGGAATTCACCGGGCGTGAGAATGTGTACCTGAACGCGGCGATTCTTGGTCTGACACCCAAGGAAATCGATGCCCGCTATGAAGAGATCGCCAAGTTCGCCGATATCGGCCGCTTCATCGATCAGCCGATCAAGACCTACTCCAGCGGCATGGTCGTGCGCCTTGCGTTTGCCACTGCCATCCACGTTGATCCGGACATCCTGGTCGTTGATGAGGCCCTGTCTGTTGGTGATACCGCGTTCCAGCAGAAATGCCTGAACAGGATCCGGAGCATGCAGCGCGACGGCGTGTCCATCCTGCTGGTGACCCACTCGTCGAATGCGCTGATCGAATACTGCGACCGCGGCATTTATCTTCGCCGTGGTCATATGGTCATGGATGGTCCCTGTCGCGACGTGGTCAAGGTCTATTCCGACGATGTCGTCGCGGAAGAAGGTGGAATCACCTTTGACATGCATCCTGCCAGCGAAGATGACCCGCAGGATGGCGTGGTTGAGCATGACCGTGCCGCCGGCGAAGGTGCCACGCGACTGGTCATCCAGTCCGTCGCCCTGCAGGATGCCAGCGGAGCTGCGATTGCTGCGGTCACCCAGGGCGAGTCGATCAACATACGCGTCAAGGTGCAGGTCGATGAAGTGATCAAAGATCCATGCTTTGGCGTGCAGATCATGAGCACGGATGGCATCTCGCTCTGGAGTGCCACCACCCAATCAATGAATGAAGAGGTCCAGGTCCTGCAACCTGGGCTGCATGAAGTGACATGGACGTTGCGTGCGAATTTCTCGGGGAATCGCTACATCCTCGCGATCGGGGTCGGACTGATCGAGAATGGCGAGTATCGAAGAACCCACCGCCTGCCTTATGCAGGGCATTTTGACGTCGTGTCGGAGCCGCAGGGGGGAGCCGGTTGGTTGGCTCCGCAACCGCGCATCAACATTCAGTCACCCTGAGTACAAAGGTCAGGAAAGATATGCACATGAAGTCTGCTGTGAAGGTCATTGCGTTTGGCTGGTATGGCGCTGGAAACGTGGGTGATGAACTGCTCCTGGCGACGCTGGTCGATTGGGTTCGCGAGGCGGGTGGCGACGTGGTCGCAATCAGTGTCGACCCGGCCTATACCAGCCGTGTGCTGGGAGTGGATTCGGTCGATCTGACCGATCTGGACGGCATCGCGCGGGAAATGAGTGATGCCGACCTGTTTGTACTGGGCGGCGGTGGCCTGTTCCAGACCTATCAGCCACTGACCATCAGCGGGCTCTACGACTTCAACAAGCCTGACGTCGCGGTATACGCGAGGCTGTTGATGATGGGGCGCCAGTTTGGCCTTCGCACAGTCGCGTGGGCACAGGGTGTCGGCCCGATCGAGGGCGCTGAATCGCGCAGGTTGCTCTCGGAGGTCTTCCAGAATGTGGACGATGTCACGGTGCGTGACCTCGGCTCCATGAGTCTGCTGAAGGAGATTGGTGTCGAGCGAGATGTTGCAGTGGCCCCCGACCCGATCTGGGCACTGCCGACGCCGCCGCCCGCTGCGGTCGGTGGAGACAAGCAGAATCTTCGCATTGCCATGGTGCTGAGGCCCTGGGGCTTTGTGCCAGGCTGGGAAGAGCGATTTGTCGAAGCGCTTCGCGACTCGATGGCAGGCACTGGTGCAACATTGGTATGGATCCCCTATCAGGGGCGCTCGGTGCCAGGTCGCTCGGCTTCTGATTCGAGCTTCATCCAGACGTTGATCGATGCGGTCGGTGAAGGGTTTGTCCATGAGGTGGTCGACGTCGATGTTCCGCAGAATGCAGTCGACGCCATGGCAGGCTGCGATGGTCTGATCAGCATGCGGCTGCACGCGCAGATCGTCGGTGCCCAGATGCAGTTGCCGATGCTATGCATCGAGTACGACGAGAAGCTGAGTGTCGCGTCGGAGGATTCGGGAATCTCGCCCGACTTGCGCCTGCGGCCGGATGCCGGGCAGGATCGCTGGCACACCGTCTTCCAGCATTGGCTGAAGGACGTACGCAACGGTGTGCCGTCGGTGTCAAAGGATCACCTGGTCCAACTGCGCGAGGGCGCTGAACTGCATCGGCAGGCCCTGCGCCAGTCCCTGCAGAGCGCCGCAGCGCATCGCCCGGATTGGCGCATGGGGCGGTTCGACTGGCTGGGCCTGTGGAGCCAGCAGCGTTCCCAGCGGTTGCTGGAGCAACAGGACCTGCACGCCAGGGAAATGGCAAGACTGCATGGCAATCAGCTCGATCAGTTGCTGGTGCAGGTGGCTGCGCAGCAGGCACTGGCCACCGACCAGCAGGCACTGGTGGCCCACCAGCAGGCACTGGTCGCTACCCAGCAGCGCGATTTTGAGGCTGCGCTCACCCTGGTGAGGAATGAACTGACGGAGAAGGCAAAGCGGGCCGAGGCCTTCTCGCTAGCGTTGTCCAGGCTGGCGCAACGCGCGGCCGCTTCCGTCGGCGCGAGTGTGCCGGAGGCGTCGAATGAATCGACGGACGCGGAGATTCAATGGGCGGCGTCTGTCGCCGGCATGGTGGAAACGCTCTGGGACCAGGCGATTGACTCCGGAAAATCGGGAGAGCTCGCGCGCAATGCACTTCAGGCCGAGTCGGGCCTGCTGGCAGCCCGCGCGAAAGCGGCCGAGATGGAAGCACGGTTCCTCGCCACGGAGGTTTCTGCGTTGCGTCATTCCACCTCCTGGCGTGTAACCCGCCCGCTGCGGTCGCTGAGCCGGTTCCTGAAGGATCCGCGCAGGGAGATCGGCGAGATCCGTCGTTGGTTGCGCCCGCGTTCCGGTGCTGCGCCGCTCCCGGTTCCTGTGCCAGGCTCCGTTTCCGCCGCCGCACCCCTGCATCCGGACCTGACCTGGGCGGAGTTCTCCGACCGTGTGCTGTCCAAGCGCGATCAGTTCCGCGGCGTTTTCGTGCAGGAGATGGCGATCGACTGGGATGTGCCGCTGTATCAGCGGCCACAGCATATCTGTGCTGCGATGACCCGGCTTGGTTATCTGGTCATCTATCGGACCGGGAACTGGGCCGGCGACAACGTCAATGGCTTCCGCGAGGTGCTACCCAACCTGTGGTTGACCAACAGCGCTGAGGTTGACCTGATCCCGAGTACCGTCCGTTCGATCTACAGCACGGCCTATGCATACTCGCCAGCGCGGGTTTCGGAATTCAGCGATTCGAACGTGATCGTGTACGAGTACATCGACCATATCGACCCGCAGATCAGTGGCGATTCGGACAATATCGCGCGCCTGGTGAATCTGAAGGATTGGGCATTCGCCGGCGGTGCGGACATCGTCGTCGCATCCGCCGCTGCACTGGCCGAGGAGGCCGTGGCGGCCGTGGGCGAATCCCGCGTGATTGTCGCCCAGAATGGCGTGGACACCTTGCACTATCGCAATACAGACCATGATCAAGTCGAAATTCCTGCTGAACTCGTTGAGTTCAGGAAGAAGTACTCGAAGGTTGTCGGCTACTTCGGCGCAATTGCACCGTGGCTCTGGTACGAGGGCATCCAAGCGCTGACCAAGGCACGGCCGGATATCGGTTTTGTGTTCATCGGCCCGGACTACTATGGCGGCGTCAAATCCCTGCCGACCGACGAGAACGTGCTCTACCTCGGTTCGGTGAACTACAAGATCCTGCCCGCGTACGCCAAGCAGTTCGATGTCTGCTTCATTCCGTTCGAGCCGGGCGAGATTGCCAGGACGACGTCGCCATTGAAGTTGTTCGAGTACTTCGCACTTGAGCGGCCGGTGGTCGTGACGGCGTGGATGAACGAGTGTGTCGCCCATCCGGAAGTCTATCGGGGCAGTTCGGTCGCTGAGTTGAGCCAGGCCATCGACGCGGCCTTTGCCGTCAAGGACGATCCTGCGATGCGCCGTCGTTACGCCGAAATGGCCGATGAGAACAGCTGGAACAGCAGGGCGGAGGCAATCTCGGCGGCATTCGATCTGCTTGGCAGGAGATAAGGTACGACCAAGGAAGGACTCCAGGTCGAAGGGCGGGGTGCCCGGTTTTCTCCGTCCGCCGTCTCACTGTCGCTGTTGGTTGTCTATGTACTGTGGCTGGTGACGGCAACGTCACTGGCTGTGGCCCTGCAACCGCAACCTTCGGGTGATTGGGCCTATTACTGGAACGCGTCGACGGATCCTTCGGGTTACCTGCGCGCGGGCCAAGCATCTACCTGTTTGCCCCGTTCAAGCTCGCAGGTGCCGAACCCTGGCACGGGCATTGCTGCTCAACTCCGTTGTTGCGGGTTGGATGCTGTTCGCTGCTGATCGGCTTGATTCAACGCGCCACCGCGTCCCCACACTGTTGATCGTCGCCTATCTGATGCTGCTGGCACCGTTCGCCAGCATCGTGCAGGTGGATATGGTCGCTGCGGGCTGGCTGATTGCCGCCATCTGGTTCGGAAAGCGACTCGCGGCCCAAGGAGGCCTCGCAAACGCGGTGTGGACGGTGGTCTTCCTTGGACTCACCGGCGCCACGCGCACACAGTACTTCCTGGTCTTCCTGGCCATGGCGGGCATCCTGCTGCCGTGCAAGATCCTGCTCACGGGGGGGCGCCAGGAGGCTACTGCTGACGCTTGCAGGCCTACTGCTGCTGGGTGCCGGGCTGGGCGCGACACTCGATTTTGCTTCGCGCTCGCTGGCGGGTAACTCGGGGCAGCTCCGTACTGGTCTCGGTGTGACTCTGTACATGGGGCTGCTAAGTTCGTCTTCCAGCGGCAACTGGTGTGGAGGCTGGACGCCAGAAGCCTCCGCCATGGCGTTGCCCGTCGCAGTGGCAAAGCGCTTTCAAGAGAAGGAAGCTTCGCACTGGCTTGACGTGGTCCTGTGCAAGTAAAAGCGGATCCTGCTACCGGAACCCTATGCATGGGACTGGCTGGTCGGCGCGGATGGAACGCGGTCCAGGCTGGAGCAGGACCCACGACTCGCGGTTCGATTCAGCGGCGTTGCCGAATCCTATGGGGTAGCATTTGGCTGGGTTTGCTCGCTGTGCATGATCCTGCTGCTGGCAGGTATCGGCTTGGGTATTGCCGGCCGTGATTGGGTTGGGGCGTTAGCGCTCGCCGTGTGGGTGCTGGGCTTCTGGTTCGTCCACGGACTTCTGGAAGTCCAAGGTCGCTACTTCCTTGGCATGGTGCTGGCCATTCCTTTTCTTTATGCGGTCGTGGCTGAAAGAAGGCAGTGGACGTCCCCGCAAGCAACAAGCAGACTTTCAGTTGGACGGGAATATTGGGTGCGATTCATGTCGCTTGTAACGAAATTTAAGGGTGAGCTGATCCAGGCAGCGGGAATGACGCTCCTTTGGACGCTAGCGGCGTGGTGGCTGGCATCCACCTTCCTGCCGGCTCCAATAAGTGACTGGGAGTACTACTGGTACGCAGCATCGGCGCTGGATGACTATCACCGTGGCGGGCTCGCGCTGCTTCTGCTCGCTGCGCCGAAGGCGTTGGGGCTGTCGCCATGGCTGAGCGCCTTGCTGCTCAATGTCGCTGCAGTGTTCTGCCTGGCGATGGCCTGCAATCATCTGGACAGGAGCCGCTATAGATTGCCAACAGTTCTGCTGTGGCTCTATCTCTGTCTCCTGGTGCCCTATGCAGGCATTGTGCAACTGGACATGCTCAGCGCCGCCGCATTGGCAATTGCCATCGTATCGGGGAGGGCATTCCTGTTGGGGGCGGATCGACGGGGGGCCGCGCTGATGGTGTTGGCATTGGTGTTTGCGACGTCGACGCGGACCCAGTATTCCCTTGTGTTGCTGGCATTTGTGGCGCTGCTCGCGCCGTTCACATTGCTTCGGCCGCGCCGGGCGCGCTGGACTTGGCTGCTATGCCTGGTTGCCGTCGGCGCGGTGCTGGGTGGGGTCGTTGATTCTGCTTGGCGCAGCAAGGCCGGGAACGCTGGTTCCTTCCGTACCGGGCTCGGAGTGACGCTCTACAACGGCTTGCTCACCTCCTCCACGGATGCCGCAACCTGTGGAGCCTGGAGCCCCGGCGGTACCCAAGCGGCTGCCGAAGATCTGCATCTGTCTTTGCCCCAGGCTGTTCGCAACCGTCTAGCTGCGCAGGACTCGGGGCATTGGTTGAAGGTAGTTGAATGCAAGACACGCATGATCGTGCTTGCCCAGCCCTACGCGTGGTACTGGTTCTCCGATGCGCCAGTGGCGAAGGATAAGCTGGCGGCCCATCCGTTCTTCGCCTCCAGGATGGGTGAGCTTACCCAGTGGTATGACAGGGTCTACAAGATCGCAAGAACGCTTATCCTGCTGCTGGTGATGGTGACGGTGTTCCTGGCAGTTCGCAGGCGTGCGTTGTTGGACGCCGCCATTCCGCTTGCCTGGCTGGTTTCGTTCTGGTGCGTGCACGTCGCCCTCGAGATCCAGGGGCGCTATTTCCTCGGTATGCTCCTGTTGGCGCCCCTCCTCTGCGCTGCAGTGTGGCCTTGCCTGCATGGTTGGAAATTGGGCGCCGAGCGGAAGTCCGTTGCTGGAGAGAGAGTGGATGAGGCGGCCGAAAGTGCTTCCACCAGAGTGCCAGAGTGATGCGGATCCTGATCAGCGCGCATGACTTCTCACCGAATCCTTCGCCACAGTCTTTGCGGATAACCCAGTTGGCCACGGAACTGGCCAACGGTGGATTCGAGATCGATGTGCTGACCCGAACGGTCGGCGCTGGCATGCAGGTCCAGCCGGAGCCGATCGGCGTCCAAGTGCATCGCGCAGCTCCAGGTTGGCTGGAGGCTGCGCTGGATGCGGTGTCCACGCGATTGCGTCGCAGGACGGGCAGGGCGCGGGATGCCTCAGAGGATGAGCGTGCGGCTGGTAGTGCGAAGACTGCCGCATTGTTGAACTGGAAGGGGCGCTGGGTCCTTCGGCTGCGAGCCGTGGTGGACGCCGCCGTGTTTCCAGATGGCCGCTCGCGTTGGATCACCCACGCACTGCGTGAAGGGCGTCGGCTTCTGCTGCAACGACGGCCTCAGGTCATCATCGGTTCGCATGAACCTGCAGCGGGCCTGATGGTGGCGTTGACCCTGAGCAGGGAGAGCGGGGTGCCGCTGGTGTCCGAGCTTGGGGATCCGGTGCTGACGGCGTACACGCCGAAGCGTTGGATGCAACGATCATTCGCGCTCGAGCGCCGGGTCTGCCGGGAATCGGCTGCGCTGATCGTGACCTCGGAAGCGACGGCTGAGCTGTTGCGGCAGCGGCATGGTGAGGATATCGCACCGATCACCGT
Organism: Stenotrophomonas sp. YJH_SMC_8; assembly: GCF_059371315.1. Taxonomy (NCBI): domain Bacteria; kingdom Pseudomonadati; phylum Pseudomonadota; class Gammaproteobacteria; order Lysobacterales; family Lysobacteraceae; genus Stenotrophomonas; species Stenotrophomonas sp. YJH_SMC_8. The sequence continues at coordinate 206,498 of NZ_JCAFUL010000001.1, forward strand.
GATCCCGCAGGGATTTCCGGTCGCTGCTGTTTCCGCTCCGGTCCGTACGGCGTTTGGCAATGGTCTTGCCTTGGTCTATACCGGGCGTTTCTATCCGTTCCGGGATCCTGCCCCGCTGTTTGAGGCGGTACTGGCAACCCCGGGCGCAACGTTGACGGTCGCTGGCCCCGGGATTCCCCCGAAGTTTGCAGCATTGTTCGCGCAGCATCCCGAACAGCTGCGATATGTCGGCAACAAGGCGCACGCTGCCGCGGTCGAGTTGCAGCAGCAGGCCGATGTGCTGGTTAGCATCGGCAATGCCGGCATGACCCAGATTCCGGGGAAGCTGCTGGAGTACCTGGGGTCGGGACGACCGGTACTGCACTTGCAGCCGGACCAGGCCGACGCAGCGGCCGCCATCATCAGGAAGGAGCAGTGCGGCTTCCTGGTAGCCCCGCAAGCAGGGCAGCTTGCCGAGCTGCTGCGTGATCTCGTGCAGCGCAAGCAGCAGGGGCGGCTTGAGGCAGGCCTGCGGCTTGGGGCCGAGACCTTTGCCGAGTATCGCTGGGATCGCCTTGCCGCGCGTCTCGCGGAGGTATGCCGCGCAGCTGCTGCTGCGGGGACCCGGCACCGGGACTGAGCCCGGCGCCGGAGGATGCTCAGAGCGTTGAGTGGCCGCTGATGATGATCTCGGCGATACGCTTGCTCGCCAGACCATCGCCATATGGGTTGTGCGCCCGTGACATCTGCTGGTAAGCCTGCGGGTCATCCAGCAGCTGGCTGGCTTCGGCGACAATACGTTGGGCATCGGTGCCGACCAGCCGCACCGTGCCGGCGTCGACGGCTTCCGGGCGCTCAGTGGTGTCGCGCATCACAAGCACCGGCTTGCCCAGCGACGGCGCTTCTTCCTGCACGCCACCGGAGTCGGTGATGATCAACGTCGCCTGGGTCATCAGGTAGACGAACGGCAGGTAATCCTGCGGCTCGATCAGGACCACGCCCGGGGCATCGGCGAGGATCCGGTTGACCGGTCCCTGCACGTTGGGGTTGAGGTGGACCGGATAGACGATCTGCGTATCGCCGCGCGCGGCCAGGGCCTTCAGTGCTTCGCAGATGCTCTCGAAGCCGCTGCCGAAGTTTTCACGGCGATGGCCGGTCACCAGTACCAGCCGCTTGGAAGCATCAAGGAACGGGAAACGGGCCCGCATCGATTCAATCAGCGCGGTGTCGTGCTTCAGCTTGTCGGCGACGTTGAGCAGGGCATCAATCACGGTGTTGCCGGTGACGTGGATGTCATCGCTAGACGTACCTTCAGCCAGCAGGTTGTCGCGCGAGCGGGTGGTCGGCGCGAAGTGCAGGCGGGTCAGCGGCCCGGTCAGGCGGCGGTTGGCCTCTTCAGGCCACGGTGCGTAAATGTCACCGGTGCGCAGTCCTGCTTCCACATGGCCGACGGCCACGCGGTTGTAGAACGCGGCCAGCGCACTGGCCAGCGTGGTGCTGGTATCGCCATGCACCAGCACCAGGTCCGGCTTGTGCTCGGCGATGACGGCGGTCATGCCGGTCAGGATCTTGGCGAACAGGCCTGCCAGCGTCTGGCCAGGTTCCATCACATTGAGGTCGACATCCGGCGTGATACTGAACAGGTCCATGACCTGGTCGAGCATCTGTCGATGCTGCGCGGTAACCGCAACGATCGTCTCGATCTCAGGCCGGGCCTTCAGGGCTTCCACCACCGGGGCCATCTTGATGGCTTCCGGACGGGTGCCGAAGACAACCATTACCTTCTTGTAGGGAGTACTCACGATCACCTGCTTGAATTCAAAGGGACTGTGCCGCTGGCCGGAGCCAGCGGCAGGTACACGTCAAAGCGCCGTTTCCAGCTCCGGCAGGATCGCAAACAGATCCCCCACCAGGCCGATATCGGCAATCTCGAAGATCGGCGCATCGCCGTCCTTGTTGATCGCGACGATCGTGCCGGCGTCCTTGATGCCGGTCAGGTGCTGGATGGCACCGCTGATGCCCACGGCCACGTACAGTTCCGGCGCGATGATCTTGCCGGTCTGGCCGACCTGCAGGTCGCTGGGCACGTAGCCGGCATCGACGGCAGCGCGCGAGGCACCGACGGCGGCACCGAGCTTGTCGGCCAGCTGGAAGATCACCTTGAAGTTCTCTTCCGAACCGACGCCGCGGCCACCGGAGACCACACGCTTGGCACTCTGCAGGTCCGGGCGGTCGCTGGCACCGGCGGCCAGGCCGATGAAGCGGGTGTGGGTCGGCAGCGCAGCATCGACGCTGGCCGCTTCAACGGCGGCACTGCCGCCCTGGGCGGCTTCCGGCCACGACGCGGCGCGCACGGTGGCGACCACGATCTGGTCGGCCGGAGCTTCCACGGTGATGATCGCGTTGCCAGCGTAGATCGGGCGCTTGAAGGTGTGGCTGCCTTCGACGGTCATCAGGTCGGAGACCTGGTTGACGCCGAGCAGGGCGGCCACGCACGGCATCAGGTCCTTGCCGAAGGTGGTCGACGGTCCGAACACGTGGGTGTAGCCCTTGGCCAGCTGCGCGATCTGCGGCGCGAGCACCTGGGCGATGCCCTGCGCGTTGGCGGCATCGGCCACGGTCAGGACCTTGGCGACGCCAGCGATCTTCGCGGCCTCGGCGGCGACCGCGGCCGGATCGGCGGCCAGCACCACCACATCGATGCTGGCACCGCTGATGGCGGCAGCGGCGCTGACGGTCTTGGCGGTGGCGGCGTTGAGCTTGCCGTCGTGGTGCTCGGCGATGACGAGAATCTTGCTCATTACAGCAACCCCTTCTGCTTGAGTGCAGCAACCAGTTCGGCCGCGTCCTTGACCATCACGCCCTTGCTGCGCTTGGACGGCGCGGCGTAGTGGGTGGTCTTGAAGGTATCGGCGGCTTCAACGCCGAGGTCGGCCAGCTGCAGGGTCTCCAGCGGCTTGGCCTTGGCCTTCATGATGTCCGGCAGCTTGATGAAGCGCGGTTCGTTCAGGCGCAGATCGGTGGTGACCACCGCCGGCAGGTCCACTTCCAGCGTTTCCAGGCCGGCGTCGACTTCACGGGTGACCGTGGCCTTGCCGCCTGCGATCTCGAGCTTGCTGGCGAAGGTCGCCTGCGGGCGACCCCAGAGCGTGGCCAGCATCTGCCCGGTCTGGTTGGCATCGTCGTCGATGGCCTGCTTGCCCAGGATCACCAGGTCCGGCTGTTCCTTCTCGATCAGCTTGAGCAGGGTGCGCGAAGCGGTCAGCGGCTGGATGGCCTGGTCGGTGACGACGTGGATGGCACGGTTGGCGCCCATGGCCAGTCCGTTGCGCAGGTGCGCCTGGGCATCGGCCGGGGCGATGGTGGCAACCACCACTTCGCTGGCGATGCCCTTGTCGCGCAGGCGCAGGGCTTCTTCCAGGGCGATTTCATCGAAGGGATTGGGGGACAGCTTGACGCCGTCGGTGACCACGCCGGAACCGTCCGGCTTGACCTGAATGCGGACGTTGTAGTCCACCACGCGCTTGTACGCGACGAGGATTTTCATCTGGTACGGGGTCCTTGTAGTGCCGGCCGCTGGCCGGCTCACATTTGCTGGAGATCATCCGGTCCTGGAACAGCAACCGGTTCGGGGGTGGGACCCCGATTCTAGCTGGCTTGGGGGGACCATGCGAATGCGTATGGATATCCGTGGGCGGGGCGCCTTTTTTGCTGCCCCGCAGACGCAGATGCAAACCGGCACCGGACCGATACCGACATGCCATTTCAGGCCGGTGAGATCTGATCGCTTGCGTCAGGTGCTCTGGCGATAATGCTGGTAAGCCGCCACCAGCATGTCTTCGTCGTTCTTGGTCGGTGCCCACTGCAGCGTGGTCTCGGTGGGAGCAATATCCACGACGTAGTTGATGTCGGCAATCTGGTACTGCTCGCGGTGCAGCAGCGGCTTGCCGAGCTTCTCCAGCAGCGAAAGCGTCAGCTTGAGCGGGCCGGCAGGTACCGGAATGACCATCGAATGCGAACCGATGCGCCGGATCGTATTGCGTAACAGTTCGCGCACCACCGGAGCCGGGCCCGAGCCCAGGCTCAGGGCGACGGCAGGCAGGTCGTGTGCCACCGACAGCTGGATCGCGTTCACCACGTCCTCCACCGCGATCATCTGGTAGCGGTTGCGGCCGCTGCCGATGGTCGGAATCGGGAGGTTCAGGTCCATCAGCTTGAACAGCTTGGTCAGGATGCCGAATCGACCCGGGCCGACGATCATTCTCGGGCGCAGAATGGTGATCCTGAAACCGCGGCCACGGGCCTGTTCGCACAGCTGTTCGGACGCCGCCTTGCTGCGCCCGTAGGGGCCCAGCGGATTCTTGGCGTGATCCGGCGGGACCGGCAGCTTCTGCGGCAGGCCGTAGACCATGTCCGTGCTGGTATAGACCAGCCGTGGCGTCGCCAGCTGCGACATCCATTCGAGCACGTTGGCGGTGCCGCCAACATTCACTTCAGCAAACCACTCGTCCTGGTTGCGATGCGGAACGTCGTTGTGGAACTGGCGGGCCGCCAGGTGGTAGACGATGTCACCCTCATTCAACGCGACCTGCTGCAGCGCGCCGGGCACCACGATGTCGATGCAGTGGTAGTCCACCTTGCCGGAAAATTCCGCAGCCATGGGGGCGATGTCGATGACCGCGACCTGCTGGTTCTGCGACAGCAGCGAACGCACCAGGTAGGTGCCGGTGAAACCACTGCCACCAATGACGATGTGACGGGCCATTGTTCAACCTCCCTTCGCGACGAGAACGACACCGACGCAGATCAGTGCGACCCCCGCGAGCTTCATGATGCTCACCGGTTCGCGGAACCAGAAATAGGCGGCAGCAACGACGATGACGTAGCCGACACTCAGGAACGGGTAAGCGAAACTCACCTGGACCTTGGACAGCACGTACATCCACAGCACGATGCTGACTGCATAGCAGGACAGGCCGGCGAACACCCAGGGATTGAAGATCACGCGCAGGCCGCTGGCGAGCAGCGGGAACATGCCATCAGACGTTACCAGCGCAACCTGGGGCATGCCCTGGCGCAAGAACAGCTGTGCACTGGCGTTCAGCGCGACGGAGAACAGGATCAAGGGAATGAAGGCGGTATACATGTGATTCCAGGGACTCTGGCAGGAAGGGGGCAGTCAGTGGCTACCACTGGAACGTCGCGCAGCCAACAATGACCAGCGCGAGCAGGGCGATGGCCTGGCTGACGCGGTCGCGCGCAGCGAAGACAATCGGATCGTCATGCATGTTGCCGCGGTGGGCGATGATCCAGGCACGGCTGATCCAGTACAGCAGGACCGGGCACAGCAGCCATAGTATTTTCGGCTGCTGGTAGAGGGCCAGGCTCTCCGGGCTGTTGATGTACAGCGCGAACACCAGCACGCCGATGTAGCCGGCGGCGGCACCGAAGGACTGGATCAGCGGCAGGTCGCCGACGGCATAGCCACGGCCGCTGGCCTTGGTCTTGCCGGCCGAGACCACAGCCTCCAGCTCGGTGTAGCGCTTGAGCAGGGCCAGGCTCAGGAAAATGAACATGGAGAATGCAAGCAGCCAGAACGACAGCTCCACGTCGATCGCTACAGCTCCCCCGATGATGCGCACCGTGTACAGGGCCGCGAGCACGACGACATCGATCATGACCATGCGCTTGAGCACGAACGAATAGGCCAGGGTCATGACGTAGTAGCCGAACAGCACCAGGGCGAAGGCCGGGCTGGTCCACAGGGCCAGCGCGAACCCGACCAGGGTCAGCAACGGCGCTGCCAGCAGGCCGTGCAGCAGCGGCAGGTTACCGGCGGCGAACGGGCGCTTGCGCTTGCGCGCATGCTGCCGGTCCGGGGCCAGGTCCAGCAGGTCATTGAGCAGGTACACACCCGATGCGCACAGTCCGAACGCAATGAATGCGGTGGCCGCATCCAGCACTGCGGGTAGATCAAAGAAGCGATGGGCGGTCAGCAGCGGAACCAGGACCAGCAGGTTCTTGGCCCACTGATAGATGCGCAGTGCCTTGATCCAGGTGCGGATGCCACCGCCACGGGCCGGCCAATGCGCATGCACGGCAGTCTGCCGGGCTGCGCTGGCGGCGAGCCCGGCGCTGGCGTTGACCACGTAGGCGCCTCCGGCGTGCTTCCAGACCTGCAGGTCCACGCTGGCATTGCCCATGTAATCGTACTGACCCGCACCGAAGCGCGCATTGAGCGCTTCCGCTTTGTGGTGACCGGCGAGGTTGCGCTGACCATCGCTGGCCATGACTTCGTCGAATATCCCCAGATGGGTGGCAATGGCGTTGACCAGGCTGCTGTCAGACGCCGAGCAGAGGACGCGGGGCCTCTGTTCGGTCGTTTTCAGCAACTCCAGCACCCGCTCGTCGTAGGGCAGGAATTCAACCGGCAGCCTGACCCGTGAGGCAATCTCATGTTTCAGCGCGGCCTTGCCACGCAGCAGCCATAGCGGCAGCAGGAAGACATACAGGGGATTGCTGGCCAGCAGGGTCAGCAGGGATTCGTACAGCAGATCCGATCGCAGCAGGGTGCCATCCAGGTCCACACAGAGTGCGCGATCAGTTCGTTGCATGCGTTTTCCGTCGATATCCTTGTGGTTGGAGATGCTGAATCCGAAGGGCAGCCTGAATTCCGGGCCAGAGTATAGCCACTGGCGTCCAATTGGGCATGGTGGTGCCTGCGGGTGGCCCGGCGGTCAAGAGGGGGGCCGGCAGCTGTTCCGGCGGGGCCACCTGGTCGTCGCCGGCTCGTCGCACTGTGCACAGTCATGCCGGATCGGGCATGAGGACGGTATCCTCAGTACTTTGATGTGCCATCCCGTCAGGGAGCACGTCCCCTGAACCTGGAGATTGGATGGTGCCTACCTGGCTCGTCACCGGCGGTGCCGGTTTCATCGGCGGCAATTTCGTCCTTGAGGCGGTTGCCCGAGGCGTGAAGATCGTCAACCTCGACATCCTGTCCTATGCCGGCAACCTGAAGACCCTGTCCAGCCTGGACGGTGATTCCAACCATGTGTTCGTGCAGGGCGACATCGGTGACCAGGCCCAGGTCGCCCGGCTGTTGGCCGAACACCAGCCGGAGGCGGTGCTGAACTTCGCGGCCGAGAGCCACGTGGATCGCTCGATCGATGGTCCGGGTGCCTTCATCCAGACCAATGTGGTCGGCACCTTGGGCCTTCTGGAGGCGGTGCGCGACCATTGGAAAGCGCTCCCGGCCGAGCAGGGCGCGGCGTTCCGCTTTCTGCACGTGTCCACTGACGAGGTGTACGGCACCCTCGGTGAGACCGGCAAGTTCAGCGAAACCTCGACCTATGCGCCGAATTCGCCGTACTCGGCGTCCAAGGCGGCTTCCGACCATCTGGTGCGGGCCTTCCACCACACCTACGGGCTGCCGGTGCTGACCACCCACTGTTCCAACAACTATGGCCCGTACCACTTCCCCGAGAAGCTGATCCCGCTGGTGATCGCCAGGGCGCTGGCCGGCGAGCCGCTGCCCGTGTACGGCGATGGCAGGCAGGTGCGCGACTGGCTGTTCGTGTCCGACCACTGCGAAGCGATCCGTACCGTGCTGGCCAAGGGCCAGATTGGCGAGACCTACAATGTCGGCGGCAACTCGGAAAAGCAGAACATCGAAGTGGTGCAGGCCATCTGCGCACTGCTGGACCAGCGCCGCCCGCGTGCGGACGGCCAGCCGCGCAGCAGCCAGATCACCCATGTGGCCGACCGCCCCGGACATGACCGCCGCTATGCGATCGATGCCTCCAAGCTGAAGAACGAACTGGGCTGGGAGCCGGCCTATACCTTCGAGCAGGGCATCAGCCGCACCGTGGACTGGTACCTGGACAACCAGGCGTGGGTCAACAGCGTGCTCGATGGCAGCTATCGCCTGCAGCGCATCGGTACCGCGGCCTGAGCGCAGGAGACGACATGACCCAGCGCAAGGGCATCATCCTCGCCGGTGGCTCCGGCACCCGGCTGTACCCTATCACCCAGGGTGTCAGCAAGCAGCTGCTGCCGGTGTACGACAAGCCGATGATCTACTACCCGCTCAGCGTGCTGATGCTGGCGGGCATCCGCGAGGTGCTGATCATCAACACCCCGCACGAACAGGCGCTGTTCCGGCAGCTGCTGGGCGACGGTTCGCAGTGGGGCATGGACATCCAGTACGCCGTGCAGCCCAGCCCCGATGGCCTGGCCCAGGCCTATCTGATCGGTCGCGATTTCGTTGCCGGCAAGCCGAGTTGCCTGGTGCTGGGGGACAACATCTTCCACGGCCATGGGCTGAGCGAAATGCTGCGCCGCGCCGACGCACGTGACCAGGGGGCCACGGTGTTTGGCTACTGGGTCAACGACCCCGAGCGCTATGGCGTGGCCGAGTTCGACGCCAGTGGCAAGGTGGTCGGGCTTGTCGAGAAGCCGCTCAACCCGCGCTCGAACTACGCGGTGACCGGCCTGTACTTCTACGATGCGCATGCCTGTGACTACGCCGCCGAGCTGAAGCCCTCGGCCCGCGGCGAGCTGGAGATCACCGATCTCAACCGCAGGTACCTGGAGCAGGGCCTGCTGCACCTCGAGCCACTGGGCCGCGGTTATGCCTGGCTCGATACCGGCACCCACCAGTCGCTGCTGGAAGCCTCCAATTTCATCGAGACCATCCAGACCCGCCAGGGCCTGCAGGTCTGCTGCCCGGAGGAAATCGCGTTCGGGCAGGGCTGGATCAATGCCGAACAGCTGGAAGCCCTGGCTGCACCACTGATCAAGAACGGCTACGGCCAGTACCTGCACAAGCTCGCCCTGCGTGGAGTTGTTCCGTGAAAGTGATTGAAACCAGGTTGCCCGGTTGCGTAGTGATCGAACCGGCCGTGTTCGGCGATGCTCGCGGTTACTTCTTCGAAATCTGGAACGCCGAGCGCTTCGCCGCGCTGGGCCTGCCGGATCGCTTCGTGCAGAGCAACGTCTCGACCTCGGCCAAGGGTGTCCTGCGCGGGCTGCATTACCAGTGGCCGCGCCCGCAGGGCAAGCTGGTCAGCGTGCTGGAAGGCGAGGTCTATGACGTGGCCGTCGACATCCGTCGCGGCTCGCCGACCTTCGGCCAGTGGGAAGCGGTGGTGCTGAGCGCGGAGAACAAGAAGCAGTTCTGGATTCCGGAAGGCTTCGCCCACGGCTTTGCCGTACTGTCCGAGCGCGCGGTGTTCAGCTATCTGTGCACCGAGGTCTACCTGAAGGACTTCGATGCCGGCGTGCGCTGGAACGATGCCGATATCGCCGTGGACTGGCCGCTCAGTGTGCCAACGTTGTCGGCCAAGGACGAGAATGCCCCCTTCCTGAAGGACATCGCCGAAGACCGCCTGCCGGTCTACGTGCCATGACCGTTCTGGTCTTCGGTGGCAACGGCCAGGTCGGCCAGGAGCTGCTGCGCGCGCTGGCGCCGCTGGGCAAGGTGGTCGCGACCACCCGCAGCGGCGCTCTGCCGGATGGCAGCGCCTGCGAAACCGCCGATTTCGGCCAGCCTGAAAGCCTGCCGGCCCTGCTGGACCGGCTGCAGCCGTCGATCGTGGTCAACGCCGCGGCCTACACGTCCGTCGATCGTGCCGAACAGGAGGTCGACGCGGCCTTTGCGGCCAATGCGCAGGCGCCGGGGATGATCGCGCGCTGGTGTGCCGCGCATGGCGTGCCATTCGTGCATTACTCCACCGACTACGTGTTCGATGGCCAAGGCAGCGCGCCCTACCGCGAGGACGAACCGACCGCACCGCTGGGTGTATATGGCACCAGCAAGCGCGATGGCGAGGAGGCCGTACGCGCGGCCGGTGGTCGCCACCTGATCTTCCGCACGGCCTGGGTCTATGCCTCGCATGGCGCGAACTTCCTGCGCACCATGCTGCGCGTGGGCGCCGAGCGCGATGTGTTGCGGGTGGTGGCCGACCAGGTCGGTACGCCCACGCCGGCCGCGCTGATTGCCGATGTGACCGCGCAGGCATTGCAGCACCCGGGCCGTCTGTCCGGCACCTGGCATCTGACCGCCAGTGGCCAGACCAGCTGGCACGGCTTTGCCGAGGCGATCTTCGCCGAAGCGTTGGCCACTGGCGCGCTGGTCAAGGTGCCGACCGTCGAGGCGATTTCCAGTTCCGAGTATCCGACCCCGGCCAAGCGCCCAGCCTGGTCGGTGCTGGACAACCGCAAACTGCAACAGGATTTCGGCATCGTGCTGCCGGCATGGCAGGACGGCCTGAAGCGGGTGATGGCAGAGATTGCCCGATAAGGGTAGCGCCGGGCCACGCCCCGCGGATGCTTGCAAGCCGCTGCGCTCGCCGGCCATGGGCCGGCGCTACCGTGGGGCGCAGGCGTTGATGCCTCAACTGCGCCCGTACGTATCCTCGAACCGCACGATGTCATCCTCGCCCAGGTAGCTGCCCGACTGCACTTCGATCAGTTCCAGTGGCAGCTTGCCGGGATTGCGCAGGCGATGCGTCACGCCCAGCGGGATGTAGGTGCTCTGGTTCTCGCTGAGCAGGATCACCTCGTTGCCGCGGGTCACCTCCGCGGTGCCGCTGACCACGATCCAGTGTTCGGCGCGGTGGTGATGCATCTGCAGGCTGAGCGTGCCGCCGGGCTTGACCGTGATCCGCTTGACCTGGAAGCGCTCACCGTTGTCGATCGAGTCGTAGGCGCCCCACGGGCGATACACCTTGCGGTGCCAGGTCGCCTCGCTGCGGCCTTCAGCCTTCAGCTTCGCCACTACCGTCTTGACCTCCTGCATGCGGTCGGCCTTGCCGATCAGCACGGCGTCGTCGGTCTCGACCACGATCACATCGTCCAGGCCGACCAGGGCCACCAGGCGCTGCGCATAGGCATAGGTATTGCGGCAGTCGATGGCGATCACATCGCCCTGGTGGGCATTGCCGTCGCCATCCTGCTGCGAGACATCGCGCAGCGCGGTCCACGAACCGACGTCGTTCCAGCCGGCATCCAGCGGGATCACGACTGCATCGGCAGTCTTTTCCATCACCGCGTAGTCGATCGAGTCCGACTGCACCGCCGTGAAGGCATCCCTGTCCAAGCGGGTGAAGTCGGCATCGCGGCGCGCCTGCTGCCAGGCCTGGCGGCTGCTGGCCAGCATCGCCGGCTGGAAGCACTCCAGTTCCTGCAGGTAGCGCGAGGCCTTGAACAGGAACATGCCGCTGTTCCAGTAGTACTGACCGCTGCTGACGTAGCCGGTGGCGGTCTCCAGGTCGGGCTTTTCGACGAAGCGTTCGACGGCACGCAGGCCCTGGCCGTCGGCAGCCTTGATATAGCCGTAGCCGGTTTCCGGGCCGGTCGGCACGATGCCGAACGTGACCAGCTTGCCGGCTTCAGCGGCACTGGCGGCGGCCTGCACCGCGTTGCGGAAGGCCGCCTCGTCGGTGATCACATGATCGGAGGGCAGCACCAGCAGCAGCGCGTCGGCACCGTCACGGGTGGCCTCCAGCGCGGCCACGGCGATAGCCGGTGCGGTATTGCGGCCCACCGGTTCAAGGATGATCGCGGCCGGTTCAGCGCCGACCTGCTGCAGCTGCTCGGCGGCGACGAAGCGGTGCTCTTCGTTGGCAATCACCAGCGGGCCACGCGCCGCCAGTGGGGCGACGCGTTGCCAGGTGGCCTGCAGCATCGTCAGCTCGCCGGCCAGTGGCAGGAACTGCTTCGGGTAGGCCTCGCGCGAAAGCGGCCATAGGCGTGTACCGGACCCACCGGACAGGATGACGGGCTGGATGCTGCTCATGCGGGCCTCGGTTACTGCTGGATCAGACGGGAAATTTCGTCGGTACGCGCCTGCATCAACGCAGCGTCACCGCGCGCTTCGACGTTCAAGCGCAGCAGCGGTTCGGTGTTGGAGCTGCGCAGGTTGAAGCGCCAGCTGCCGAAGTCGGCGCTGATGCCGTCGGTGTGGTCCAGCGTGGGCGACTGCGCCGCGAAGTGCTCCATCACGCGTGCAACGGCGGCCTTGGCATCGGCGACCTTGAAGTTGATCTCGCCACTGCACGGGTAGGCGGCCATGCGGTCTTCAACCCAGTCGGCCAGCGAACGACCGCTTTCGGAGATCAGCTGGGCGATCAGCAGCCACGGGATCATGCCGGAGTCGGCGTAGGCGAACTCGCGGAAGTAGTGGTGGGCGCTCATCTCGCCACCGTACACCGCGTCCTCGGCACGCATCTTTTCCTTGATGAAGGCGTGGCCGCTCTTGCACTGCACCGGCACGCCGCCCGCCTGCTCGACCATGTCCACAGTGTTCCAGACCAGGCGCGGGTCATGCACGATCCTGCCGCCCGGATTGCGGGCCAGGATCGCCTTGGCCAGCAGGCCGACCAGGTAATAGCCCTCGATGAAGCGGCCGGTGTGGTCGAAGAAGAAGCAACGGTCGAAGTCGCCATCCCAGGCGATGCCGAAGTCGGCGCCGTGTTCGCGCACCGCGTCGGCAGTGGCGGCGCGGTTCTCCGGCAGCAGCGGGTTGGGGATGCCGTTGGGGAAGCTGCCGTCCGGCTCGTGGCAGATGCGGATGAATTCGAACGGCAGGTGCGGTGCCAACAGGTCAACGATGGCACCGGCGCCGCCATTGCCCGCATTGACCACCAGCTTCAGCGGCTTGAGCTTGCCGGCATCGACATAGCCCAGCAGGTGCTGGATGTAGGCGCTTTTGTCGTGCCGGGCAGCCAGGCCTGCGCGCGGCGGCTGGGCCTCGGAGGTATCGGTGGCCACTGCATCGGAAATCGCGAACAGGCCGGTGTCGGAACTGATCGGCCGTGCTTTCTCCTTGACCAGCTTCATGCCGTTGTAATCCATCGGGTTGTGGCTGGCGGTGACCATCACGCCGCCGGCCGCCTCCAGGTGGTCGGTCTGGAAATAGACCTCCTCGGTGCCGCACAGGCCGATGTCGATCACTTCACGGCCGGTGCCGCGCAGGCCGGCCGCCAGTGCGTCCTGCAGCGCCGGGCTGGTCAGGCGCACGTCATGGCCCAGCACCACCGGGCCCGGTGCGAGCTGGGCGGCCAGTGCAACACCAATGCGGCGGGCCAGGTCTTCGTTCAGTTCCTCGGGCACGCGGCCACGGATGTCATAGGCCTTGAAGGCGGGCAGGGGCATCGAACCAGTCCATCCGGATAGAGAAACCCGATTATAGCGGGAGGGTCTGCAAACGGCCGGTGAGCCACGGGCGCCCGGGCAGTAGCGTTGGCAGGGGAGTGGGGCCGGCCGATTCCCCGTCGATGGGCCATGGCCAGCAGGCAGTTCGCATACAATTGCGCGCTGACGACCGAGGACATGGCCCGAGTGGCCATCGCCGATTGGCCTGCTGTTCCAGAAGGATCGAGGTTTGCTTTGAAATTCACTCACGATCAGAAACGCGTGCTGGTGACCGGTGGCGCGGGCTTCCTCGGGTCGCATCTGTGCGATCGGCTCATCGCGGGCGGCCATGACGTCCTCTGCGTGGACAACTTCTACACCGGCAGCAAGGCGAACGTGGATGGGCTGCTGGGCCACCCGCGGTTCGAGCTCATGCGCCATGACGTGACGTTCCCGCTTTATGTGGAAGTGGACCGGATCTTCAACCTGGCCTGCCCGGCGTCACCGATCCACTACCAGCAGGACCCGGTGCAGACCACCAAGACCAGCGTGCATGGGGCGATCAACATGCTCGGCCTGGCCAAGCGCCTGCGCGCGCGCATCCTGCAGGCCAGCACCAGTGAGGTTTACGGCGATCCGGAAATCCACCCGCAGGTGGAAGGCTACTGGGGCCGGGTCAACCCGATCGGCATCCGCAGTTGCTATGACGAGGGCAAGCGTTGCGCCGAAACGCTGTTCTTCGACTACTGGCGCCAGCATCAGCTGGAGATCAAGGTCATGCGCATCTTCAACACGTATGGCCCGCGCATGCATCCCAATGACGGCCGGGTGGTCAGCAACTTCATCGTGCAGGCGCTGAAGGGCGAGCCGATCACCATCTATGGCGATGGCAGCCAGACGCGCAGCTTCTGCTATGTCGATGACCTGATCGAAGGCATGTTGCGGCTGATGGACTCACCGGCTGATCTCACCGGTCCGATCAATATCGGCAATCCGTCCGAGTACACCATGTTGGAACTGGCCGAGACCGTGCTCCGCCTGGTCGGCGGCGCGTCGAAGATCGAGTACCGCCCGCTGCCCTCGGATGATCCACGCCAACGCCAGCCGGATATCAGCCTGGCCAAAGCGGATCTGGGCTGGGAGCCCAAGGTCGGCCTGGAGGACGGCCTGAAGGAGACCATCGCCTATTTCCGCCATCGCTTGCAGGCCTGAGGTGGCGACGATGCGCAAGATCGTGGTGATGCCGGTCTACGAGGACCTGGAAGCCTCCTCGAAGCTGTTCGTCGAGCTCGCCCGCACCCAGGGTCCGAACACCTATGTGGTGGCCGTGGACGACGGCTCGGTGCGGCAGCCATTGCCGATCAGCGCTATTGAGGCTTCGGGGTTGGAGGGCGTGGTGATCCGCCTGCGTCGCAATGTCGGGCATCAGCGTGCGATCGCCATCGGTCTGGGCTATGTGGCCGAACACTTCGATGGCAATGACATTGTCGTGGTGATGGATTCCGATGGCGAGGATACGCCGGAGAGCATCACCGAGCTGGTGGCGGGCTTGGATTCGGCCGATGTCGACGTGGTGGTGGCCAGCCGTCGCAGCCGGGTCGAATCGCTGAAGTTCAAGTCGTTCTACATCGTCTACAAGCTGCTGTTCTCGCTGCTCAGCGGGCGCCAGATCAGCTTCGGCAACTTCATGGCGGCGAAGATGCCGGCGGTGCGCCGGTTGGCATCGATGCAGGAGCTTTGGATCCACGTTGCAGCCTGCGTGCTGGGCTCGAAGCTGCGCGTGCAGACCTGTGCGCTGGATCGCGGTCCGCGCTATGCCGGCCGCAGCAAGATGAATTTCGTCGGCCTGGCCCTGCACGGATTCCGTGCATTGATGGTGTTTGCCGAGGACGTGCTGGTACGCGTGGGCATCGCTTGCACCATGGTGGCGGCACTGTCGATCATCGGCGGCATCGTCGCCACCGGGCTGAAGATGCTGGGCTTTGCATCGCAGGGCTGGTTCTCGCTGGCATTCGGCATCCTGGTGCTGGTGTTCCTGCAGACCGCGGCACTGACGCTGATCATCCTGATGTTGTCGGGGATGATGCGCGGCGGTGGCGTCATGAGCGTGGGCAGCTATCGCGAGTTCGTCGACGAGGTCCTGCATGCTGGCCGCTGCAGTGGCTAAGGATGCGCTGGGCGGACAGGCCGTCCGCTACGTGATCAATGGCCTGGTCGCTACCGCAGTGCACTATGGAGTGCTGCACTTCAACATCGAGGTGCTGCACATCCCGCTGGCCGCGGTGGCCAATGCGATTGCAGCTGTCTTCGGCATCACCGTGTCGTTCCTCGGCAGCCGCTACTTCGTTTTCCATGGCAGGCAGGGCAGCCTGGCGCGGCAGGGTTCGCTGTTCCTGATGATCTACGCCGCGATCGCTGTGCTGCACGCGCTGGTGATGTACGTCTGGGCCGATCGATGGGGCCTGGACTACCGCGCAGGATTCGTGCTGGCGACCGGAATGCAGATGGCCGTCAGCTTCGTCGCCAACAAGTTCCTGGTGTTCAAATGAACAAATATCTGCGTGCCGCGCTGGCAACTCTTGCATTCATTGCCGCCCTGCTGCTGGTCTACTACGTCCACATGCGCCAGTTCCGCGTGAACGTGGTGCTGTATGCCAGCATCCTCGACGCGGTGATCGCAGCGGTGGTGGTGTTTGCTGGCCTGTACATGTTGAAGTGGTTCCGGGATTTCAGCCGCCTCGAGCTGATCCAGCTGGCCGCCATCTGGTTGCTGGGAGGCTATGTGTTCGCGATCTCGGTCCCGACCGTCATCGACCGCTCGCTGTCCTTCTACATCCTGGAGAAGCTGCAACAGCGTGGTGGTGGGATACGCGAAGACGCGTTCCGCCAGGTGTTCACTGAAGAGTACGTCCGCGAGCATCATCTGGTGGAAGTGCGCCTGACCGAGCAGCTGCAGTCCGGAACCGTGGAGATCCATGATGGTTGTGTGCGATTGACCGCGCGCGGCGAGCGCCTCGCATCGTTCGGCCGCTTCTACCGGCAGAACCTGCTGCCGACCCACCGCCTGCTGATGGGGCAGTACACCGATGCGCTCACTGATCCTTTCCGCGACAGCCGGATGCCGTCCGACTATCGTTGCCAATAGCCCGGGTGCTGCTGGCGCATTGGTTTTTCCGTTGGTTCCTTGAAATGTTTCATGGATGACATGACCTCCACCTCTCCCCCCCTGCGCACTTCGCGCCGGGACCTGGCGATTGCCGGGTTCCTGTTGCTGCTGTTGGCCGCTTCCCTCGTATCGGTCGCCAAGCGATCGGACTATCAGACGTCGTTGCTGCGCCAGGCCTTCGTTGAGGACGCGGGATTTGACGCATCCGTACCACGTGAGGTGGTGGATGCACGCGATCTGGTACGCGCGCAGCCGATCGCTCCCTCGCTGCTTTCGCTCGGGCAGGGGCTGAAGGACGATCCCTTGATCCAGCAACGCATGTGGGAGGCGCTGTATCCGGTCCGGTTCAGCGATACCGATACCCCGCAGCGCCTGCTGAGGGCCGGTGATCCGCTGGTTGACCAGTGTCATGTCCAAGGGAGGAAGGCAGATGTCGTTCTTGTCGACTGCCGCTGAATCAGGGCGCCGTGCGGCGCTGGCCATGCTGGTCTCCATTCTTCTCTGCTATGGCCTGGCCGCCATAGGCCTGACGGGCTGGCCGGTGCAGGTGGCATTCTGCGCGGTCGTGCTCAGCGCGCTGCTCGCCCTGTCGGCCGTGCGTGACCTGCGTACCGCGCCTCTGGTCCTGGCCGTTCTGGTGCTGGTGTTGATCGCACTGGGAAGCCCCAGCGATGGCTGGGACCCGCGTTCGATCTGGCTCTTCCATGCCAAGCGGATCTACCTGGAGGGCACGTTGTACGCCCAGCTGGATGATTACGCGCCGTGGAGCCACAACGACTATCCCGCGCTGGTTCCGTTGTTGATGGCCTGCGCAGCAGGTTTGGCCGGGCACTGGAACGAACTGCTGCCCAAGGCGGTGGCACCGCTGCTGCTGCTGCCGGCACTGCTGCTGATCGCCCCGAGTTTCCGATGGCGCTGGTGCGGGGTGCTGTTCGCAGTGCTGCTGCTGCGCCTGGGGCGCGACATGCTGATCAACGGCTACATGGATCCTCTGGTGGCGGTCTACGCCGTCGCTGCCGTGGCGACAGCGGTGCGCTACCGCATGTCCGGGAAGCATGGTGGTAGTCGCGAGCTGGTCGCATTCACCCTGCTGGTGGCAGTGCTGTCGATGTTGAAGAACGAGGGCGCCGTGCTTGCGGTTCTGTTGACGGCCGTGGTGCTGGGCGAAGGCGCGCTGCGTGAGCGTCGCCTGGGCTGGCGCATCCTCCTGGCCGCGGTTGTGGCCCTGCTGCCACTGCTGGCATGGAAGCTGGCCGTCGGGCAGGCAGGGGTTGGCAATGACCTGGCGGGAAGCGACATGAAGGCGCAGCTATTGGCGCGGCTTGGCAGCGAGGGCGGTACCCTGCCGATCGTCGGGCGCCTGCTGCTGGATGTCTGGGTGCTGGTGCCGTTGCTGGTGCTGGCGGTGCTCTGGCGCCCGGTGCTGCGGGTTCCGGCGGCATCGGCTGCCATGCTGGCGGCGCTGGCGTACGCAGCGGTGCTCTTCCTGGTCTACCTGGGAACGCCGCATGACCTGGACTGGCACCTGCGCACCAGTGTCGATCGAGTCCGCATGCCGGTAACACTGCTGCTGGGGTTTGCGGTGCTGCTGGCGCTGGAACATCGCGTCGCGGTGAAGACGCTGCGCACCCGCTGAGTCGGAACGCGCCGTGGCGCCATGCTGCGGCGCATCCCAGCGGTATGCAGGTGTAGCGCTAGAATGCGCTCATTCTTCCCGTGTGGGGCTGTAGAAATGGAACACGTGACTTCCACCGGCAAGCGCGGCAAGCGCTTTGCCACGGCGGCGCAGGCGCTGGAGGGCGTCATCGCCGATGGCCAGACCCTGGCTGTCGGAGGCTTCGGCCTGTGCGGCATTCCCGAGGCACTGATCGCCGCGCTGCGCGACAGCGGGGCCAAGGGCTTGACCGTGATCTCCAACAACGCGGGGGTCGATGGCTTCGGCCTGGGCCAGCTGCTGGAGACGCGGCAGATCAGGAAGATGATTTCGTCCTACGTGGGTGAGAACAAGGAGTTCGAGCGGCAGTTCCTGGCCGGTGAACTGGAGCTGGAATTCAACCCGCAGGGCACCCTGGCCGAGCGCCTGCGCGCCGGTGGCGCCGGCATCCCGGCGTTCTTCACCGCCACCGGCTACGGCACGGTGGTGGCCGAAGGCAAGGAAACCCGCGAGTTCGACGGCAAGCACTACGTGATGGAAACCGCGCTGCGCGCCGACGTGGCGCTGGTCAAGGCGTGGAAGGCCGACGAGGCCGGCAACCTGGTGTTCCGCAAGACCGCGCGCAACTTCAACCCTGCCTGTGCGATGGCCGGCAAGGTCTGCATCGTGGAAGTGGAGGAGGTGGTGCCGGTCGGCGCCATCGATCCGGACCAGGTGCACCTGCCGGGCATCTACGTGCACCGCATCGTGCACAACGCGCATCCTGAAAAACGCATCGAACAGCGCACCATCCGCGCGGAGGGCAACTGACATGGCGTGGACCCGTGACGAGATGGCAGCGCGCGCTGCCCAGGAACTGACCGACGGTGCCTACGTGAACCTGGGCATCGGCCTGCCGACCCTGGTCGCCAACCACATCCCCGAGGGCGTGGACGTGTGGCTGCAGTCGGAAAACGGCCTGCTGGGCATCGGCCCGTTCCCGACCGAAGCCGAAGTCGACGCGGACCTGATCAATGCCGGCAAGCAGACCGTCACCGCGCGTGCCGGTGCCAGCTATTTCGGCAGCCATGACAGCTTTGCGATGATCCGTGGCGGCCACGTCAACCTGGCCATCCTCGGCGCCATGCAGGTGACCGACAAGGGCGACCTGGCCAACTGGATGGTGCCCGGCAAGATGGTCAAGGGCATGGGCGGCGCGATGGACCTGGTGGCCGGCGTGCAGCGCGTGGTGGTGCTGATGGAGCACACCGCGAAGAACGGCGAGCACAAGATCCTGGCCGAATGCACACTGCCGCTGACCGGCGTCGGCGTGGTCGACCGCATCATCACCGACCTGGCTGTATTCGACGTCACCGATGCCGGTCTGGTGCTGGTGGAAGCGGCGCCGGGTGTCAGCGATGACGAACTGAAGGAAAAAACGGGCGTGGCGTTCGCGCGAGGTTGAATCGGCGTTCGCGCCGGAGTGATCAGTCGCGCAGGAGTGCTTCCAGACTCCTGCGCGCCGCATCGCTGGAGAAGTGCTCGCGGATGTTGTGGTAGCCCTGTTCGGAGATGTGGGACCACAACGCCTCATCCGAGTACAGGCGCAGGATGGCGTTGCTGAACGCCTCGGTATCTGCCGCGATCAGTGCATTCTGACCATCGACCAGGAACATGCCTTCGGCAGCAATGGGCGTGGCCACTACCGGAACACCGTGGCTCATGGCCTCATTGACCTTGCCTTTCACGCCTGCGCCGGAGAGGAGCGGGGCGAGCGCGATCCTGCAGCGCGACAGGAAGGGCTGCAGTGATGCTACGTGGCCGTGGACGATGACACCGTTGCCGGCATAGCGCGCCGCCACGTCTTCCGGAATCTCTCCGATCAGGTGCAGGACGATCTCCGGGCGCTGCGCACGGATGCGGGGATGGATCTCGCCGACCAGCCATTCCAGCGCTTCCTGGTTGGGTTGATGGGCATAGCCCCCCACGAAGTACAGGTCAGCGGTCTCCTCGAACCGGCGTGTGCCCCCCTGTACGTCATGGATGTTGGACAGCAGCCGGATGTCGCTGCCGGGCAGTTGCGCCTGCAGCATCTCCAGCTCGGTCTGGCTGACCACCAGCGTCGTGTCGCTGGCGTTGATCAGGGCGAACTCGCTTTGCCGCGTGCGTGCGGCCCGCCGCTGCAGGTCCGGGTCCTGGCGCAGGTCCGCAGCACGCTGCTCACGCACATGGTGCAGGTCCACGGTGTCGAAGATCACCTTGCCGACAGCGTAATCGCGGATCAGCCCGATGTGGGCTGCCGCCACATGGTGGCGGCTGAGCAAGGTCGCACGCAGCTGCTGGCCGTGCACGCGCAGCCACTGGTCGAGGCGTGGGCGGCCTGCGATGCCGATCAGGTCCACGCCCAGTGCGTTGAGGAAGGCGCCACTGTCGGCACTGATGACACCATTGTCCGGCATGAACACCGGTTGCCATCCCAGCTCGCGGATCGACTGGAGGATCTTGCACATCCGGACCGAGCCGGAATCGCGGGTCGGATCGGGCGCGCTGGCATCAAGCACCAGCACGTATCCAGCACGTGCAGGGGCGGTGCTGCGCGCCTCGCCGGAAGAGCGCACTGCTTGATCGGGCACCGATGCTGCGGCCGGTGGATGTGGGCGAAGCACGGCCCTGACCTTGCGCAGCGTGGCGGCCGGGCCAACCTGGCGCAGGTTGTGAATCACCGAGGCCAGCCGGCGGGACGCCTGGCGAAGTCGCCATTTGAGGCTGTACCAGGAGTGCTTCATCGTCATCATCGTCAGGCGGCGCGCAGGAATGCGGTCGACCATCATAGTCGCTGGCCGCGGAGGGGGTGTGCTAGCGTGCTGGTATGCATTTCCCACTGGACGACGCCGACATCCACTGGCATCGGGGCTGGCTGGCCGCGGACCAGGCGGACCTTATGCAGCAGCAACTGGAGCAACGTATCCCCTGGCAGGTGCATCGCATCCGAATGTTCGGCCGTATCGTCGATTCGCCCCGCCTGAGCTGCTGGATGGGGGATGCCGAGGCGCGCTATCGCTATTCGGGTACCGATTTCCTGCCTGAGCCGTGGCAGCCGGCCCTGCTGCCGCTTCGCGAACGGCTGCAGGCATTCTGTGGACATGCCTTCAACAGCGTACTGCTGAACCGCTATCGCAGCGGCGGCGATTACATGGGCTGGCACAGTGATGACGAACCCGAACTGGGCCCGGCGCCGGTGATCGCCTCGCTGAGCCTGGGCGCGCCGCGGCGCTTCCTGCTGCGGCGGCGCGACGATCCGGCGCGGAAGGCGGAGTATCTGCTCGGCCACGGAGACCTGCTGGTGATGGCGGGGCAGACCCAGCGCTTCTACCAGCACGCGCTGCCGAAGATGGCGCGCGTGCAGGGTGAGCGGATCAACCTGACGTTCCGCTGGATCACGCCCCGTTGATGACGATGGGGGCAGAGCCCTTTCGCAGCGCGAAAGGGATCCGACCCCGTCACGCATCGGGTTCTGGGGTCGGATCCCTTTCCCGTCGGGAAAGGGCTCTGACCCCCTCGGCCTATCAGCGCTTGGCCGCCGTAGTGTCGTTCTGCCCGCTGACCAGCGTCCAGCCCACCATGTCCTGCGCCAGCTGCTGCAGGCCACGCTCGAACGCGGCGGTTACGGCCGGCACATCGGTGCTGCCGACCGGCTGGGCCTGGCGGAACGTGCGGTCGGCCACCACGCGCTGGTCGGCGACGTGGATCAGCTTGGCGTTGACCTCGATCACCACCGTCGGCGTGGCCTGGCCCTGGTAGTCCGACTCGAAGCGGCGTACGTCGGTGGACAGCTTGTAGTCGGCGCGGATGCCGGCGGTGCTGCGCGCCACGCCGCGGATGCGGCCGGAGTCCTCGAAGCCACGCAGCAGGGTGTCCTCGATCATGTCGGTGGCCGGCTGTGCCCAGCTGGCGCCCTTGTAGATCTCCAGCTGCGACGGGGTCGGCCGCACGTTGATGCGCGGGCTGTCAACCATGCGTGCGGCGCTGGGCTTGGCCAGTACCAGTTGCCAGCTGGCCTGCGGCCACGCCGGATCGGCCTTCACCTGCACGGCGGGCGAGTACAGCGTCACTGCGGTTTTCTCGCTGCTGCCAAGGATGGAGCAGCCGCCCAGCAGGGTGACCAGCGAAGCGGCCAGCAGCAGGCGCGGAAGGGGCATCGGGCTCATTTGGGTTCGAACTCCTTCGGTGCGTCGCGGCCCAGCAGATAGCGCGCGGGGTTGTTCTCGAGGCGGTCGCTGACCCGGCGCAGGTCGCGGATCAGGCCGCGCAGTTCGGTCAGCGTCGGGCCCAGCTGGCCGAGGCCATCGTTGGCGAAGCTGTTGATCGCGGCGCGGTTCTCGCCAAGGATCGAATCTGCATTGCCGGCGGCCGAGTCAAGCTTGGCCAGGGTGCCGTCCAGCTTGTCGATGATGCCCGGCAGCTGCTGCACCAGGTTCTTGTCCAGGCGCTCGATGGTGCCGTTGGTGGTCTTCAGCGTGGTGTCCAGGCTGCGCGCGGCATCGCGCGCGCTGAGCAGCAGCGCCTGGGTACCCTGGTCGCGGTCGGCCAGGCCGCCGCTGATGGTCTCCAGGTTGGCCAGCGTGGCGTTGATCGAGGCCACGTTGCGGTCGCTGAGGATCTGGTCCATGCGCTCGACGATGCGGTTGGCAACGTCGGTGATGTTCTGCAGCGCCGATGGCGTGGTCGGGATGATCGGGGCCGGGTCCTTGTTGACCGTGGTCAGCGCCGGCGACTGCGGCGTGCCGCCGCTGAGCTGGATGATCGATGGGCCGGTCAGGCTGGTGATCGCCAGCTTGGCGCGGGTATCGGTCTTGACCGGGGTGGTCGAGTTCAGGCGGATGCGTGCGACCACCTGGCGCGGGTCGTCCGGCACCAGGTTCAGTTCGATGATCGAACCGACCGCGATGCCGTTGTACTGCACCGGGCTGCCCACCGACAGGCCGGTCACCGCCTCGCGGAACACCACGCGGTATTCCTGCCAGGTACGGTCGGAGGAGTACTTGGCCGCCCACAGGCCGAAGGCCAGAAGGGCCAGGCCGGTGATCAGGGTGAACGCGCCGATCAGCACGTAGTTGGCTTTGGTTTCCATGGCTCAGGCACTCTCGATCTGTTCGCCGCGCGCGGCACGCGCACGCGGTCCGTGGAAGTATTCCTGGATCCACGGATGATCCAGTTTCTCGATGTCCGGCAGCGGTGCGTTGGCCACCACCTTGCGGTCGGCGATCACCGCCACCCGGTCGCAGATCGCGTACAGCGTGTCCAGGTCGTGGGTGATCAGGAACACGGTCAGCCCCAGCGCTTCCTGCAGGGTCTTGATCAGGCGGTCAAATGCCGCCGCACCAATCGGGTCGAGGCCGGCGGTGGGTTCATCCAGGAACAGCAGGGGCGGGTCCAGCGCCAGTGCCCGGGCCAGGCCCGCACGCTTGCGCATGCCGCCGGACAACTGCGATGGCAGCTTGTTGATCGCATCGGCGGGCAGGCCGGCCAGCTTCACCTTCAGCAGCGCCAGTTCGTAATGCCAGCGCTCGGGCAATTCGCGGTGGTGTTCCTTCAAGGGCACCTGCACGTTCTCGCCCACGGTCAGCGAAGAGAACAGGGCGCCATCCTGGAACAGTACGCCGGTGTTGCGTTCGATGTGCAGCCGGCTCTCTGCATCGTCGGCACGCGCATCGCGGCCGAGCACTTCGATCTGGCCGGCGTCGGGCGTGCGCAGGCCGAGGATCGAACGCATCAGCACCGACTTGCCGGTGCCCGAGCCACCGACCACGCCCAGGATCTCGCCGCGGCGCACGTCCAGGTCCAGGTCTTCATGCACGGTCTGGCTGCCGAAGCGGTTGACCAGCCCGCGCACACGGATGGCCAGATCGTGTCCTTCGCCGTCCTGCATGGGGATTTCTTCGGGAGTCGTGTGCGTGCTCATGTCACCAGTCCATGTGCATGAACCACAACGCCGCGAAGGCGTCGATGATGATCACCAGCGAGATGGTCTGCACCACGCTGGACGTCGTGCGCTCACCCACCGACTGCGCCGTGCCCTCCACCTTCAGGCCTTCCAGGCAGCCGATCAGGCCGATCACCAGTGCGAACACCGGGGCCTTGGACAGGCCGACCAGCATGTGCCGCACTTCCATGGTTTCGTGCATGCGCGCGATGTACATCTGCGGCGGGATGTCGAGGTCGAACGCGCCGACGGTGATGCCGCCGGCCAGGCCAGCAATCATCGCAATGAAGGTCAGCAGGGGCAGGGTGACCAGCAGCGCCATCAACCGTGGCAGCACCAGCAGGTCGATCGGGTCCAGGCCCAGCGTGCGCATGGCATCGATTTCCTCGCGCGCCTTCATCGCGCCGATCTGCGCGGTGAACGCACTGGCGGTACGGCCGGCCAGCACGATCGCGGTCAGCAGCACGGCGAACTCGCGCAGGAAGGCGATGTTGACCAGCTCGACCACGTAGATCTCGGCACCGAAGTCGCGCAGGATGGTCGAGCCGAGGAAGGCGATCACCGCACCGACCAGGTACGACAGCAGCGCCACCAGCGGTACTGCGTCCAGCCCGACCTGCTCCATCTGGTGCACGGTGGCGGTCAGTCGGAAGCGACGCGGCTCCTTGACCAGCCGGGCTGCCTTGACCAGGTTTTCGCCGAGGAAACTGCACAGCGCCTTGATGTTGTGGCCAGTGGCATGGACGCTGACACCGAGCCGTTCCAGCGCGGCCAGCACGCCGAAATCGCGCTTGGGCCGAGGCCGGTCGTCGGCCACTTCCTCGATGGTGCAGACCAGCGCCTGGTGATCCGGGCGGAACTTCAGTGCGTCCTCGCTGAGGTCGGCGCGATGGGCCACGCGCAGCACCTGCAGCACGCCGGCCGAATCCATCTTCTCGATGGCGGTGGCGTCGATGCCGGTCAGCGTGTCGGGAACGCCGCGCAGGACCTCGGCCGCGGCGAGCGCGGTCTTCAAGGTCCAGGTGCCGGACAGGCGGATCAGGCCCGGGTCATGGGCATCCTGTTCGAGCTGGGGGGCGTGGTTCGGGGTCACTTGGGCCATTCGGGTCGCAGCATAACCGTTCTGTCTGGGGCATCGCGTCGAACCCGGATGAATTTATCCAGTGCGGCCCGGCAGTAGGTAATACTACGGCGCATGTCCGCAGACGCTCACACGATCCCCACGCCCCAGGCCACCTACGCGCAGCGCGTGGCCTTTGTTTCCGAGATCGCCGGACGCCTGCACAGCTACGGCACAACGGCCCAGCGCCTGGAAACGGCAGTGGTGGCACTGGCCCGCCAGCTCGATCTGGATTGTGAACCGTGGTCGAATCCCACCGGTATCATCCTCAGTTTCAGCGACCCGGCACAGGCGATCGGCTCCAGCGACATCACCCGCGTGATCCGCCTGGCACCCGGTGAGAATGACCTGCACAAGCTCAGCGTCGCCGACCACATCGCCGAGGAAGTGGCCAATGGGCGGAT
This sequence comes from Stenotrophomonas sp. YJH_SMC_8, assembly GCF_059371315.1. NCBI lineage: Bacteria > Pseudomonadati > Pseudomonadota > Gammaproteobacteria > Lysobacterales > Lysobacteraceae > Stenotrophomonas > Stenotrophomonas sp. YJH_SMC_8. The sequence goes on from NZ_JCAFUL010000001.1 coordinate 231,920, forward strand.
GAGCATTGCCCAGGGGCACACCGCGCTGCGCCAGCTGGACAAGGATCCGGGCCGGCGCGGCAAGCTGCGCACCATCCTTTCGTTCACCCTCGGCGCGGCCGGCGTGGCCGGCATGTGGAAGCTGCCGTGGCTGGACATCGCCACCGCCGGTGTCATCGGCCTGATGATCGGCCTGCTCGGCATGGTCACCGACCGTCGCCCGGCCACCCGCGAAGCGGCCGAGGCGCTGGCGGCGCTGCTGGCCGGCATGGTCGCAACCCTGGTTGCGTCCTTCGTCGGCGCGCTCAACCTCAACACGGTGATCATCGCCTCGCTGGTGGTGTTGCTGCCCGGCATGTCGCTGACCAATGCGGTCAACGAACTTGCCAGCCAGCATTGGGTCTCCGGTACCGCGCGCTTCGCCGGCGCGTTGACCACCATCATGAAGCTCAGCGTGGGCGCGATGATCGCGGTGACCCTGGCCGATGTACTTGGCCTGGACCCGGTGATCCGTGCCACGCGGCCGCAGGGGCCGTGGGTGGAGTGGGGCTCGCTGCTGACCGCGGCGTTCGCGTTCGCGATGTTGTTCAAGGCCAACCGCCGCGACTATCCCTGGGTGATCGCCGCCTCGGTGGCCGGTTATGCGATCTCCAAGTTCGGCGGCCATGCCTGGGGTGCGCCGGCCGGCATCTTCCTGTCGGCGATGCTGCTGACCGCCGGTGGCAATCTGTTTGGCCGCCTGGTTGGCCGCCCGGGCGCGATCATCCGCCTGCCGGGCATCATCATGATGGTGCCCGGCAGCACCAGCCTGCGCGGCGTGCTGACCCTGGTCCAGCAGCAGGATGTCGGCGCTGGCCAGAGCGTGTTCCTCACCGTGCTCAACGTGGTGATGGCGCTGGTGGCCGGCCTGCTGTTCGGCAACCTGCTGATGCCGGCGCGCAAGACGTTGTGATCGAAGGACGGTAGCGCCGGGCCGTGCCCGGCGGATCGGGAAGCCAACCGCTGCGCTCGCCGGGCATGGCCCGGCGCTACCCAAAGAAAACGCCGGCTTTCGCCGGCGTTTTTCATGGCTTTCCAATTAGGCCTCAGGCCTTCTTGATCAGGAAATCTTCCGGCTTCTTGTTGCCCTTGGCGGTCAGCTCGGCCATCCAGCGCGGCTGCTTGCCACGGCCGGTCCAGGTTTCCTTCGGGTTGGCCGGGTTGCGGTACTTCGGCGCAACCTTGCCCAGCTTGCGGCCGGCGGTCTTGGACGGTGCCTTGGCTGCCGGGGCGGCCTTGCGCGCGCGCGGGGCCGGGGCGCCGCCGAACAGTTCTTCGATGGTGTAACCCTCGGTCTTGGCCAGCTTGGTCAGCTGGGCCCGGACCTTGGTGATCGGCCGGCGCTTGGCGACGATGGTCTGCTGCTTCTTGGCGGTGCGGATCAGGGCGCCCAGTTCGCGTGCCGACAGGCCGGTCAGGTCAATGCTCATTTACGGTTACTCCGGAAACTAATGTGTGGACGGGACGAGCCAGTCCATGGCGTCGCAGCACAGAATAGAGATGAATTATTCCAAGCACAAATGCAGACGGGACAGGGCTTGGCGGCATGCCGGCTGCATCGCGTCGATTTTGACCGGATTATGTCCGCTGCAATATCGGTGACGTGGCGGGAACGCAAAAAAAGACCGGGGCATGCCCCGGTCTTTCTGCAATCAGCCCTGCAGTCGCTGCAGCAGGGTGGCCTTGTCCAGGCTTTCCGCTTCGCTGGCGCGGCGCGAGCGGTACTCGTAGGTACCGGCGGCCAGGCCGCGCTCGCTCACCACCACGCGGTGCGGGATGCCGATCAGTTCCATGTCGGCGAACATCGCGCCCGGGCGCAGGCCACGGTCGTCCAGCGCGGCGTCGAGGCCGGCGTCGCGAAGTTCCTGCAGCAGATTGGCAGCGGCGTCGGCGACGGCAGCGTCGCCCTTCGGGTTGATCACGCACACCACCACCTGCCACGGCGCCATCGCGTCCGGCCAGATGATGCCGGCATCGTCATGGTTCTGTTCGATCGCCGCAGCCACCACGCGCGAGATGCCGATGCCGTAGCAGCCCATCGCCATCACCGCCGCCTTGCCGTTCTCGTCCAGCACGGTGGCGTCGAGTGCTTCGGCGTACTTGCGGCCGAGCTGGAACACATGGCCGACTTCGATGCCACGGGCGATCTTCAGTTCACCGCCGTCCAGCGCACGGTCGCCCGCACGCACGTTGCGGATGTCGGCCACTTCCGGTTCCGGCAGGTCGCGGCCCCAGTTGACGCCGGCCAGATGGAAACCGGCCTCGTTGGCACCGACCACGAAGTCGGACATCGCCGCCACTTCGCGATCGGCGACCACGCGGATGGCCTTGGCCGGCGCGACCGGGCCGAGGAAGCCCGGCACGCTGGCCAGGTGCTCGGCGATTTCCGCTTCGCTGGCGAAGCGCTGCTCGTCCAGGCCGGCGACCTTGGCCAGCTTGATCTCGTTGACCTCGTGGTCGCCGCGTACCAGCACCAGCACGAACTGCTGTGCCTTGCCTTCACCAGCGATCAGCGCCACCGACTTCACCGTGCGCTGCAGCTCGATGCCGAGCAGGGCGGCGACGTCCTCGCAGGTCTTCTGGGTGGGCGTGTCGACCTTGCGCATCGCTTCAGCGGCGGCCGCACGCGGCGCCGGATCGGCGCTGATCGCCGCTTCCATGTTGGCTGCGTAATCCGAGCCGGTGGAGAACACCAGCGCGTCTTCGCCGGAATCGGCGATCACGTGGAATTCCTGCGACGCATCGCCGCCGATCGCACCGGAATCGGCCTGCACCATGCGGAAATCCAGGCCGAGGCGGGTGAAGATGCGGCTGTACGCCGACTTCATGTTCTCGTACTCGCGCACCAGGCACTCATCGTGCAGGTGGAACGAGTAGGCATCCTTCATCAGGAACTCGCGCGAGCGCATCACGCCGAAGCGCGGGCGGATCTCGTCGCGGAACTTGGTCTGCACCTGGTAGAAGTTCACCGGCAGCTGCTTGTAGCTGGACAGCTCGCTGCGCGCGAAGTCGCAGGCGGCTTCTTCGGCGGTCGGGCTGTAGCAGAACACCTGGTCCTTGCGGTCCTTGATCTTCAGCAGCTGCGGGCCGAACTTCTGCCAGCGACCGGTCTGCTCCCACAGTTCCTTCGGCTGGATGGTCGGGATCTGGAATTCCACCGCACCGGCACGGTCCATTTCCTCGCGCACGATGCGCTCGACCTTGCGCAGCACGCGCAGGCCCAGCGGCGACCAGGTGTACAGGCCCGATGCCAGCTTGCGGATCATGCCGGCGCGCAGCATCAGCCGGTGGCTGGTCAGCTCGGCGTCGCTGGGGGTTTCCTTGGTGGTGTGCAGGTGGAACTGGGAGAGGCGCATCGTCGGCTTCGGATAACGGCAGAGACGCCTATTCTGCCAGCCCGGCCGGGGGGAGGGGTATCGGCAGGGCTGCGCCCTGCACCCGTCTGAAGCAACGTCAACTGCAACGGCAACAGCAAGAACGGGTTTCCTGGGAGATGGCGGGGTGGGTCCGGTTGCGGGGGGCGCCGTAAACCCATCCCTGGGGGCTTGGCAGCCGCATCCATGCGGCTGACACCCCCGCAACCGGACCCACCCCGCCTTCGACAGATCTCCGCGATCTGTTGGACATGCCGATGGGGGTCAGATCCGTTTTCCGGAGGAAAACGGATCTGACCCCGGATTAAATTCGATATCTGACAGATTTCATCCACGCATGGCGTGGATCTACCACCGTCACCGGGAAACTGTCGAAGGCGGGGCGGTGTCGGATTGCGGGGTGTCCGCGGCATGGATGCCGCGGCCAAGCCCCCATGGACGGGTTTACGGCGTCCCCGCAATCCGACACCGCCCCGCCAAACCTACAGAAAGCCCAGAGCCGGCTGTTGCCCTTGCTGTTGCCTCTGCGGGTGCAGGGCGCAGCCCTGCCGGTACCCTCACTCCGCTGGGCAGTAGGCCTTGATGGCGGCTTCCGCCAATCCCTTCTGCGCGCTGCGCTGTTCCGGGGTCAACGCGGTATCAGCCTTGCCGTCGCCATTTGTGTCCTGCATCACTTGGCCGGAGCCTTCCAGCAGGGCCAGGTTGGCACGGGCGGTACTGCACTGCTCCGGCACGGGTGTGGCCGGGGTCTCGGCACTGGCCGCGGCCTGCGGGCTGCGGGCCTGCTCGCGGGTCTCGAATTTCTTGCCGGCCGGCGGGGTCTCCGAGTACTGGGTCACGCCATTGGCGTCCTTCCATTTATAGACCGGGCCGGCCACGGCGTTGGCACTGGCCAACAGCAGCAGGCATCCAAGGCAGGACAGGGCACGCATGGCAAACTCCATGGAATGGGCGTAGAACGCCGATTGCAGCATTGGCGCCGAGCACTGGCAAGTCGATTAAACTGGATTCCATGGACCCGATCACACCGCCGCCGCGCTCGCGCACGATTTACCTGCTGCCCAACCTGTTCACCACCGCCGGCCTGTTCGCCGGCTTCTACGCGATCATCGCCGCGGCCAACGGGGATTTCGTCAACGCCAGCATCGCCGTGTTTGTGGCGGCGGTGATGGACGGCCTGGACGGGCGCGTGGCGCGCCTGACCGGTACCAGCAGCGAGTTCGGCGTCCAGTACGACTCGCTGGCCGACCTGGTCAGCTTCGGCATGGCCCCGGCGCTGGTGATGTACCACTGGTCGCTGTCGTGGCTGAAGTTCGACGACCCGCTGCTCGGGCGGGTCGGCTGGGCGGTGGCGTTCCTGTATGCCGCCTGCGCGGCACTGCGCCTGGCCCGCTTCAACACCCAGGTGGCGGTGGTCGACAAGCGCTGGTTCGTCGGCCTGGCCAGCCCGGCTGCGGCCGGCCTGATGATGTCCTTCGTCTGGGCCTTCGCCGATGGCAACCTGGGATGGGACGGCAACCAGCTGCGCTACGTGGCGCTGGCGGTGACGATCGTCGCGGCGTTGCTGATGGTCAGTCGCATCCGCTTCTGGAGCTTCAAGGGCGGTGCCGCCAAGGGCAGCCGTTCCGACCGTGTGCCGTTCCTGGTGCTGGCACTGGTACCGGTGGCGATCGCCATCGCGGTCATCGATCTGCCGCGCGTGCTGTTCGCGGTGGGCATCCTGTACGCCTTGTCCGGCCCGGTGATGTGGGCCGTGCAGCGCCTCCGCAAGAAGCCCGAGGCCGCGTGAGCCAGGACCTGCCCGTGCTGTGGTCACCGGCCCAGCAGGCCTGGCTGCAGGCCATGGGCTTTACCGTGTATCACGACGGCCAGCTGGCCGCCGAACTGGACGCCGCGCTGCAGTTGAGCGTGGTCGAAGCCGACGCGGCCGCAGCGGCTTCGGCGGAACCAGTGCGGGCGGGTTCGGCCTCCATGCGGGAACACCCTGCCGAAGCCGCAGCCGCCCCTCACCAGGGACGCCCGGCACCGCCGCGTCGCGAGAGCCCCGTCACCGCACCGGATACCGCGCCGGCACCGGCCCGTCCGCTGCCGGGCGGCAATGCACGGCAGCCGGTGGTGCGGCTCCCGGATCGCCTGCAGATCGCATTGCTGCGTGCCTCTGGCTGCAATCCCAATGATCCCGCCACGCAGGCGCTGATGGACAGTTGGCCGCTGGACCAGCTGCGCCAGGATCCGGCCGCCAAGCGCGCGTTGTGGCCGCAGTTGCGTGCCCTGCGCAAGCGGGGCAGTGCATGAGCGCGGTCAGCCAGCCCGGCCCGGTCAGCCTGCGCGCATTGCGCGAGAGCGACCTCAATGCGGTGATGGCGATCGAAGTGCGTGGCTATCCGTTCCCCTGGACCCGCGGCATCTTCGTCGATTGCCTGCGTGCCGGTTATCCCGGCCTGGCGATGGAGCGCGATGGCCAGCTGATCGGCTACGGCGTGCTCAGCATTGCCGCCGACGAGGCACATGTGTTGAACATCTGCATCGATCCGCTGGCGCAGTCGCGAGGGCTGGGTCGCCAACTGCTGCGCGCACTGGTGCAGCTGGCGGGCAACCGGGGTGCGCACCGCGTGTTCCTGGAAGTGCGTCCCTCCAATACACCCGCGCTGGCCCTGTACCACAGCGAAGGTTTCAACGAGATCGGCCGCCGTCCACGCTACTACCCGGCGGCACAGGGCCGCGAGGATGCGGTGGTGATGGCCATCGAACTGGTCGACGGCGACCTGCAGGCGATGCCGCCGTTGTAAGGGAGAAGGGGTGCCGGCCAGCGGCCGGCACTACCGCGCTCGCCGGGCGCGGCCCGGCGCTACCGGCGGCGGCCAACCCTGGCTGGCACACATTGTCCGCTTCGGTAGGTGCCAACCTTGGTTGGCACGCATTGCTCACGCCAGCCGCAAGGCCAATACACCGCAGACGATGAGCGCCGCTGCCAGCCAGCGCGCACGCGGGATCCGCTCGCGCAGCAGGAACACCGAGATCAACAGCGCGAACAGGATCGATGATTCACGCAACGCCGAGACCATCGCCACTGGGGCCTGGGTCATCGCCCACAAGGCCATCGCATAGGACGCCGTGGTGCCGACGCCGCCGGCCAGGCCCAGGGGCCAGTGCTGGCGCGCATAGGCCAACACCGCGCCGCGCCGGGTGTACAGCGCCCACAGGGGCAGTGGAATGCCCGACAGCAGGAACAGCCACAGCGTGTAACCGAGCGCGCTGCCGGATTGTCGCGCGCCCTGCGCATCGACCAGGGTGTAGGTGGCGATCATTGCCGCGGTCAGCAGTGGCAGGCGCAGTTGGCCGCCACGTGCAGCCAGTGCCATGCACAGGATGCCGGTGCTCACCAGCACCACGCCCAGCCACGCGGGAGGGGGCAGTTGCTCGCCCAGCAGGGTGCCGGCCAGCGCGACCAGGATCGGCGCGCTGCCACGCATCAGCGGATAGGCCAGGCTCATGTCGACCTGCTGGTAGCAGCGTGCCACCAGGCCGTAGTAGGTCACCTGCAGCAGCACGGATGCAGCCAGCCAGGGCCAGCTGTGCGCGGCCGGGAACGGCAGGAAGGGCAGGGCGGCCGCCGACAGCAGCGCGGCGCTGCCGGTGACCAGCACGGTGCCGAGGAACTTGTCCGGCCCGCGTTTGACGATTGCATTCCAGCTGGCGTGCAGGGCCGCTGCGGCGAGGACCAGCAGGAAGATGGAAAGAGGCATCGGGCGATGATGCCATGCCGGCGAAACGTTCCGGATTTGGTGGGTGCCAACCTTGGTTGGCACATCGCTCAGTGCGGAGCAAGGTCCGCACCCACCAGAGTGGAGGCAGGGTAGGTGCCAACCTTGGTTGGCACGCACCAGAGCGCGGCGCTTACAGCTTCGCGCGCTGCTCGCGCAGGCCGGCCAGCTGGGTATTCCAGTCGGCCAGGCGCACGCGTTCCTGCTCGACCACCGCCGGCGGCACCTTGTCGGTGAACCTGGCCAGCTTGGTCTCGCTCTTTTCCTTTTCGGCATCGACGCGGGCGATTTCCTTGTCCAGGCGCACGCGCTCGGCATCGAGATCGACCAGGCCTTCCAGCGGTACCAGCAGCTTCAGTTCACCGACGATCGCGGCGGCGGCTGGCGGTGCGCTTTCGCCTTCGGCCAGCCACTGGATGCTGTCCAGCTTCAGCAGGAACGACAGCGAGGCACTGAAGCGTTCGATGCGCACGCGGTCCTGCGCCAGCCCGGCCTGCAGGCGCAGCGGCACCAGCTTGGACGGGGCAACGTTCAGTTCGCTGCGCACGCGACGCACCGCGCTGATCACCGCCTTCAGCCATTCCACGTCGGCCTCGGCCTGGGCGAAATCGCCTTCGAACTCGGCGGCGGTCGGGTACGGGCGCAGCGACAGCGTGGTCTCGGCCAGGCCCAGGCGCGGCGCCAACTGCTGCCACAGCTGTTCGGTGATGAACGGGGTCAGCGGGTGCAGCAGGCGCAGCAGCGCTTCCAGCACGTACAGCAGGGTGTGGCGGGTGCTTTCGGCATCGGCGGCGTCGGCACCGTTCAGCGCCGGCTTGCTCAGTTCCAGGAACCAGTCGCAGAACGCGTTCCATGCGAACTCGTACAGGCACTGCGCCAGCAGGTCGAAGCGGTAGGCGGCGAAATGGCCCTGCGCTTCGGCGGTGGTGGCGGCCAGGCGCGCGAGGATCCAGCGCTCGGCATCGGTGCGCGGCTTGGGCACGCCGGTGAACGCAGCGCCCTCAGTGTTCATCAGCGCGAAGCGGCTGGCGTTCCACAGCTTGTTGCAGAAGTTCTTGTAGCCCTCGGCGCGGTTCATGTCGAACTTGATGTCGCGGCCGTGGGTGGCCAGCGCGGCGATGGTGAAGCGCAGCGCATCGGCACCATGGGCGGCGATGCCGTCCGGGAATTCCTTGCGGGTGGCCTTCTCGATCTTCTCCACCATCTTCGGCTGCATCAGGCCGCCGGTGCGCTTGGCGACCAGGTCGTCGATGGTGATGCCGTCGATGATGTCCAGCGGGTCGAGCACGTTGCCCTTGCTCTTGGACATCTTCTGGCCCTGGCCGTCGCGGATCAGGCCGGTGAAGTAGACGTCCTTGAACGGGATCTTCCCGACCAGGTTGTCGGTGGCCATGATCATGCGCGCCACCCAGAAGAAGATGATGTCGAAGCCGGTGATCAGCACCGACGACGGCAGGTAGCGGTCGAAGCCACGCTCGGCCATGGCCTGCTCGTTCGGCCAGCCCAGGGTGGAGAACGGCCACAGCTGCGAGGAGAACCAGGTCTCCAGCACGTCGCTTTCCTGGTTCAGCACCACGTCGCTGCCGAGGTTGTTCTTTGCCCGCACTTCCTCTTCGCTGCGACCGACGTAGCAGCTGCCGGTGGCTTCGTCGAACCACGCCGGGATGCGGTGGCCCCACCACAGCTGGCGGCTGATGCACCAGTCCTGGATGTTGTTCATCCAGTGGCGGTAGGTGTTGATCCAGTTCGGCGGCACGAAGGCGATGGTTCCGTCTTCGACCAGTTCCAGGCCACGCTTGGCCAGGTCATCCATCTTCACGAACCACTGGTCGGTCAGGTACGGCTCGATCACCTGGCCGGTACGGTCGCCGCGCGGCACCTGCAGCTTGTGCGCCTTGGTCTCGACCAGGATGCCGAGGTCTTCCAGTTCGGCCAGCACGGCCTTGCGCGCTGCGTAGCGGTCCAGGCCCTGGAAACGCTCCGGTGCGTTTTCATTCAGCGCCGCCACCGGGGTGAACAGGTTGATCATCGGCAGGCTGTGGCGCACGCCCACTTCATAGTCGTTGAAATCGTGCGCCGGGGTGACCTTGACCACGCCGGTGCCGAACGCACGGTCCACGTAGTCGTCGGCGATCACCGGCACGCGGCGGCCGGTCAGCGGCAGCACCACGCTCTTGCCGATCAGGTGGGCATAGCGCTCATCTTCCGGGTGCACCATCACCGCGGTATCGCCCAGCAGGGTTTCCGGGCGCGTGGTGGCGACCACCAGGTAGTCGCGGGTTTCGCGCAGGGTTTCCACGCCGTCGGCATCGCGCTCGACGTGCTCGTAGCTCAGGCCTTCATCCAGCGTGTAGGCGATCGACCACAGGAAGCCGTCTTCCTCGGCGCTCTCCACTTCCAGGTCGGAAATGGCGGTCTTCAGCACCGGGTCCCAGTTGACCAGGCGCTGGCCGCGGTAGATCAGGCCCTGCTCGTACCAGCGCACGAAGGCTTCGTTCACCGCCGCCGACGGCTGCGGATCCATGGTGAAGGTGCTGCGCGACCAGTCGGCGGAGGTGCCGAGGCGGCGCATCTGGCGCTCGATGGTGTCGCCGGACTGCTGCTTCCACTCCCAGACCTTGCCGATGAAGCCTTCGCGGCCCAGCGAATCGCGGGTCTCGCCCTTGCCTTCCAGCGCCAGGTTGCGGCTGACCACCATTTCGGTGGCGATGCCGGCGTGATCGGTACCGACCTGCCACAGCGTGTCGTAGCCGCGCATGCGGTGGTAGCGCACCAGCGCATCCATCAGCGTCTGCTGGAACGCATGGCCCATGTGCAGGGTGCCGGTCACGTTCGGCGGCGGCAGCAGGATGGTGTACGGCTCGCCCGTGCCGGACGGCTTGAAGTGGCCGGCCTTCTCCCAGGCCTCGTAGAGGTCGGTCTCGAAGGACTTCGGGTCGTAGCTGGAGGCGAGTTGGGTCATGCGGGGGAACCAGGAGGTAATCGTTGAAGGATCAGGGCGCGGCGGCGGCCCATCAAGGGGGCCGGGGCGCGCCTACATGTCGTGCTTGTTCAGGTCGTAACCGGCGGCCTTGTACTGGCGCCAGCGCTCGCGCAGCGGTTCGCGCGCTTCCGGATCGGCCGGGACCACTTCCAGCACGCGTTCGCACTGGCCCAGCCAGGGTTCATCGCGCAGGTTGATCACCAGCGGGCGCGCCGGCGCCTCGGTGCCGGGCACGGCGATCAGCACCAGCGCCTCTTCCTCGTCCATGTCTTCGCCGGCGATCTGGTGCGGGATGTAGGCATCGTTGTCGAACGCCCACAGCAGCTCGTCCAGCTCCTCGGCCTGGGCCTGGTCGCGGGCCAGCACCAGGGTGAACAACCCGGCGTCGTTGGCCTTGCGCGCCAGTTCGCAGACCAGGCGTAGCGGCTCGGTCAGGAAACGGGGCTTGGCGATCAGGTAGAAGTCGGCGCGGGGCATGGCAGGGTCCGGGTCAGGCAGGGGCCCGGTCGTGCCGGGCGAGGCCCTGGCCGGCGGGGGCCGGCCAGGGTCGGGTACGGCATCAGGCGCGGGCGGCCTGGTCCAGCAGCCACTGGCTCAGCAGGCCGACCGGGCGGCCGGTGGCCATGCCACGCTTGCCTTCATCGCTGGCCACGCCGGCGATGTCCAGGTGCGCCCAGCGCTGGCCTTCAGCGAAGCGCGACAGGAAGCAGCCAGCGGTGATCGCGCCGGCCCAGCGGCCGCCGATGTTGTAGACGTCGGCGAAGGTCGAATCCAGCATTGGCTGGTACTCGTCCCACAGCGGCAGGCGCCAGGCGCGGTCGAACACGTGTTCGCCGGCGGCCAGCAGCTCGTTGGCCAGGTCGTCGTGCTTGCTCATCAGGCCGGCGGTCTGGTGGCCCAGGGCGACCATGCAGGCACCGGTCAGGGTGGCGACGTCGACCAGCGCGGCCGGCTCGAAGCGCTGCGCGTAGGTCAGCGCATCGCACAGGATCAGGCGGCCTTCGGCGTCGGTGTTGCCCACTTCGATGGTCTTGCCCGACATCGAGGTGATCACGTCGGACGGACGGTAGGCGTTGCCGTCGATGGCGTTCTCCACTGCCGGCACCACCACCACCAGGTTCAGCGGCAGCTTGGCCTTGACCGCGGCGACGAAGGTGCCGATGACGTTGGCGCCACCGCACATGTCGTACTTCATCTCCTCGATGCCGCCCTGGGTCTTCAGGTTGACGCCACCGGTATCGAAGGTGATGCCCTTGCCGACCAGCACGTACGGCTTGGCGTCGCCGGCGCCGGTCCACTTCAGCACGACCAGGCGCGGGCGGTTGGCCGAACCACGGGCCACGGCCAGCAGCGAGCCCATGCCCAGCGCTTCCATCTGGTGCTCGTCAAGGATCTCGGCCTCGGCACCGTCGTGCTCACCGGCGAACTTCACGCCCACCTCGGCCAGGTAGGCCGGGGTGCAGTAGTTCGGCGGCAGGTTGCCCAGCTCGCGGGCGAACTCGACACCGGCGGCGATGGCCTGGCCCTGGGCCAGGGCCTGGGCGTCGTCACCGGCGACGGCCAGCTGGGCCAGGCCGGCGTCGTCGGCCTTCTTCTTGCCCAGGGTGGCGGTGTAGCGGTAGGCGGCGTGATCGGCGGCGATCACCGCCTGGCGGATCGCCCAGGCCACGTCGCGGTCCTTGATGGCCACTTCGGACAGGGTGAACAGTGCGCTGCGGGCAGCGCCGGCCTTCAGCGCGCGCACGGCGTCGCCAACGGCCTTCAGGTACTGCGGCACACCGAAGCGGGCGGCGTCGCCGAGGCCGACCACCAGCACGCGCGGGGCGGACACGCCCGGCAGGTCGTGCAGCAGGGTGGTGGCGCCGGTCTTGCCGGACAGGTCGCCGCGCTGGGCCAGCGAGGCCAGGCGGCCGCCGCTGGCGGCGTCCAGGGCCTGTGCGGCCGGGGTCAGGGTATGGTCGGCATACGCGCCGACCACCAGGCAATCAACGGTGGCGGCGGCCGGAGCAACGTGGTTCAGGGTGAATTCGAGGGCCATTGAGCAGATTCCATTGGCAAGTCCGTACAATCGCGGACCGTTTACGCCCAGACAGTAGACTGGGCGGCACCGCGAACGAACCCCAGAGTTTAAACCACCGCCCCATGTTGAAGCTCGACCGATACCTGCTGGGCGATTTCGTCCAGAGTTTCCTGGCTACCCTGATCGTCCTGCTGGTGGTCAGCGTGGGCGGCGTGCTGGTGGACATCCTCGGCAACATCGCCGACGGGCGCCTGCCGGCCAAGCTGCTGTTCTCCCAGCTGGGCCTGCAGTTCATCGCCTACCTGCCGCTGATCCTGCCGCTGGCGCTGATGCTGGGCCTGCTGCTGGCGGTGGCCCGCCTGTACCGCGACTCGGAAATGGCCGTCATCACTGCCATTGGCGTGGGCCCCAAGCGCCTGCTGCGGCCGCTGCTGATGCTGGTGGTGCCGGTGGTGCTGCTGGTCGGCGCCTGCTCGCTGTGGCTGGGCCCGTGGGCCGGCCGGGTGGCCGAGCAGATGATCATCGAGGCCAACCGCAGCGTGCTGATGGCGGGCCTGGAGCCGGGCCGCTTCACCCAGCTGCCCAATGGAGGCGTGGTCTACCTGTCCTCGATCTCGCCCGATGGTACCCAGCTGGGCCGGGTCTTCCTGCAGCGGCAGAAGGACGACCGCCTGGAAGTAGTGTCCGCCGCAGGGGGGCGCATGTTCTTCGAAGGCGCCCGCCAGCGCTTCCTGGAACTGGATGATGGCCACCAGGTGGAAGGACCGGTGGCAGGGGGTCTGGATTACCGTCTGGCCACCTTCGCCCGCAACGATGTGGCCCTGCCCGACGGTGCGCAGACCCGTACCGGGGATGATCCGGAACTGATGCCGACCACGCAGCTGTTCGGCGATGACCGGCCCGAGGCGCAGGCACAGCTGCATCGCCGCCTTGCCCCGCCGTTGATCGCACTGGCGTTTGCGCTGCTGACCGTGCCGCTGGGCCGCAGTTCGCCGCGCCAGCAGCGCTACGGGCGGATGATGCTGGCGCTGATGGCCTACATGGTGGGCACCAACCTGATGTTCATCGGCAGCGGCTGGATTGCCAACGGCAAGATTCCGCCTGCGCTCGGCCTCTGGTGGCTGACCCTGCCGCTGCTGGCGCTGGCGATCTGGATGTATGCACGTGATGGCCGCCTGGGCCGCCCGAAGGGAGCCCGCGCATGAGGCTGCGCCCGATGCGTTTCGACCTGTATCTCGGCCAGTCGGTGTTCACCACGGTGCTGCTGACCTGGGCCGTGCTGGTGGGCCTGGACGTGGTGATGGCGTTCTCCGGCGAGTTCAAGGACATCGGCAAGAACGGCTACACCCTGGGGCACGCTGCCGCCTGGGTGCTGTACACGGTGCCACGCCGTGCCTACACCATGTTCCCCACCGCTGCGGTGATCGGTGCGCTGATGGGCCTGGGCCAGCTGGCCGCGACCTCTGAGCTGACCGCACTGCGTGCACTGGGCCTGTCGCGCAAGCGCCTGAGCGTATCGGTGGCCATCGCCCTGTCGCTGCTGACCGCAGTGATGGTGCTCAGCGCCGAGACGCTGGGCCCCTGGGGCCAGGACCGGGCCGACGCGCTGAAGTCCAGTGCCAAATGGGGCCGTGACATCTCCACCACCCGTTATTCCGGCCTGTGGGCGCGCGAGGGCGATACCTTCCTCAGCGCCGCCGGTGGCGAAGAGCAGCTGGTGGGCGACAAGGGCACGCGGCTGATCCTGCGTGACGTGCGCCTGTATCGCATCGCCGAGGATGGTGGGATCGCCTCGCTGACCCATGCGGACACGGCCGAGCATGACCGTGACGGCTGGGTGCTGACCGGCGTGCGCCGCGATACCTTCGGTGAACGTTCGGCCACGCGCGAGGAAGTGGCGCGCGAGCCATGGAACTCCAAGCTGGACGCCGGCGCGCTGGCCACCGGCATCGCCAAGCCGCGCAACCTCAGCGTGGCCGAACTGCGCACCAGCATCGAATACCGCGAGCGCAACGGTCTGGATGCGCGCGACTACGAAGATGTGTACTGGAGCCGCTGGTTCTACCCGGTGAACGTGCTGGCGCTGTGCCTGGCGGCGGTGCCGTTCGCGTTCGGCTCGCTGCGCAGTGGTGGCATGGGCAAGCGCCTGTTCCTCGGTATCCTGTTCGCGCTGGGCTTCTGGCTGCTGCAGCTGTTCTTCGGCCGCATGGCCGGCGCGTTGAAGTTCGATTACCGCATTGCCTATGCGTTGCCGCCGATCGTGATGCTGGCGGTATCGGGATTGCTGTTCCGGCGGAAATCGGGCTGATCGTGATTGTTGCAGGGCCGGGCTCATGCCCGGCTGTTTCCGCTTCACTTCAAGGACGCTTCACTTCAAGGATGAACATGACCCTCTACCGCCTTCTGCCGTGCATTGCGGCTGTGCTGCTTTCGGCCGGCTGCAGCCGATCGCCCGTCGACTTCGAGATCGACAACCCGACTGATACGCCGGTCACCCTGTCGATCGATGATCAGCAGCACGTCCTCGCGCCGCACACTGCGGTGTCGATCAGCCTGCAGCCAGGCCACTACCGTCTGCAGAGCGAGAAGATCGGCAGGGTGCGCATGGTGGTCTATGCCGGTGGCAATGGCGGCCTGATCAACCCGACGCTGGGCGAGTACGTGATCGTCACCGAGCAGTACGTCACCAGCAAGACCAACTCCGGTGGCCTGGTGTCGAAAGTCGAGTTGAATGATGTGGAGATCGAAGGTCCGTATGTGAAGGCGACAGGCCTGCTGATTCCACGCCGCTGGGATGTGGGCCTGCTCGGCGAGCTGCCGGACATGGTGGTGTCCAACAGCCCGGATACGTCGTCCGACTACCGGACCAAGCTCTACAACGTGCCCGGCTTCTTCGATTACCTGGATGCCGGGGACGAGTTGAAGGAGGCTTTCGGGCCGGACGGCTACCGGGCGCCGGCGGCATCGGTGGCTTTCACCCCCGCCCAGCTGCCGTCGCTTCCCGCCGCCTATGAGGCCCAGGCCAAGCCGATGCGCGAGCTGTACGCGCAGTACCTGGCGGCCTCCGATGCGGGCGAGCAGGAACGATTGAAGAAGGGAAGCCTGAAGCTGTGGCAGGAGTTCGTGAAGGCCCGCGCGCAGTTGAGCGGCCAGGTGCCCGTGGCCGATGACGTGCAGGCAAACGCGTTTGCTTCGGCGTTCTTCGACATATGGGCGCAGCCAGCGGTGATCCTGCCGGATGCGGCACCCGCAGGCTGATCGTTTCGTTGATCGTGTAGAGCCGAGCCCATGCCCGGCTATCGAGTGCATCGCGAAACGCAGCCGACCGTAGGCTCGGCTCTACAGGTCGTGCATCAGCGCTTCGGCATCCGCAACAGGCGGGTGCCGCTGGCGCGGTCGTGCCAGGTCAGCCGCTGGCGGTCGATCCACGCCCACCAGAATCCCAGGCCGCCCAGCAGCAGCGACAGCGTGCCCACTGCGAAGCGCAGCCAAAGCTGCGTGCGTCGCAGGGGCGCGCCATCACTCGATTCCAGCTTCAACCGCCACGGCCGCATGCCCAGCGTCTGCCCGCCGCGGCGCCAGCTGGCCGTGGCATACCACCCCGTGATGAGCCAGCACACTGCCCACAGCAGCCACTGCCAGGCGCTGAACGGTGCGATGTTCTCGCGCTGGGCGTGGCCGCTGAAGGTGTAGGCAAGGGTGAACAGGGTGCCGGCCAGCATCCACAGCGCCAGCACCGGCAGCGCGTCGTAGACCATCGCCAGCGCGCGCCACAGCAGCAATGCGCGCGGGCGGGGCAGCTCGGTAGCGGCCGCAGGGGCCGTATCAATGGCGGGGCGGGACATGCGCCGAGCATACGCAATGCTGGCCGCATCCGCAGTGGCCCTCGTATCCTGCACGCATGGCCTCTGTTTCCACCCCCGCCGAACGCCGCCAGCTGGTGCAGCAACTGCCGGAACTGCGTGCCGATGACAGTGCGCGCATCCAGCGTTTCCTCGATGCGATCTGGGCCGAGAACGGCCTGGCCCGCGCCACCCTCGACAGCTACCGGCGCGACCTGGAAGGGTTGGCACGCTGGATGGACGGGCGCGACGGTGGCCTGGCCGGCATTGAACGTCCGGGATTGTTCGACTACCTGGCCTGGCGCACCCGGCATGGCTGGTCGCCACGAAGCAATGCCCGCCTGTTGTCGGCGTTGCGCGCGTTCTTCGCCGATGGCGTGCGCCGGGGCGATCGCAGCGAAGACCCCAGCGCGCTGCTGGACCCACCCAGGTTGCCTAGGCTGCTGCCCAAGGCACTGGCCGAGAGCCAGATCGACGCGCTGCTGGCGGCACCGGATGTCGACAGCCCGCTGGGCCTGCGCGATCGCGCCATGCTGGAGCTGATGTATGCCGCCGGCCTGCGCGTGAGCGAACTGGTGCTGTTGCCGGCCACCGCCGTCAACCTGCGCCAGGGCGTGCTGCGGGTCACCGGCAAGGGCAGCAAGGAACGGCTGGTGCCGCTGGGCGAGGAGTCGCAGCACTGGCTGGAACGCTATCTGCAGCAGTCACGCCCACTGCTGGTCGGCAAGGGCAGGGTGCAGGCACTGGCGGATGGGCAGACGCCATTGTTCGTCGAGCCGACGCTGCATGCGCTGACCCGGCAGGCGTTCTGGCACCTGGTCAAGCGCCATGCGCAGATTGCCGGCATCGACCCGGCGCGGATCAGCCCGCATGGCCTGCGCCACAGCTTCGCCACCCACCTGCTCAATCGCGGCGCCGATCTGCGCGCGCTGCAGATGCTGCTCGGCCACAGTTCGCTGTCCACCACCCAGATCTACACCCTGGTGGCGCGCGAACACCTGCAGAAGCTGCACGCCCGGCATCATCCGCGCGGCTGAGCCGCGGCCTGAACCCTGGCCCCGGGCGGTGCGCGGCGTCGCGGCCCGGTGCCGATGGCTGTGTCAGAATCCGGGGTCTTCTTCTGTCGCGGACCGTTCCATGCTCCGATTTGCCATCGCCGCCGTGTTCGGTGCGCTCAGCCTGACTGCCTGCGCCCAGCCGGCCCCGCCAGCCGCCAAGGCACCTGCTGCCGCTGCTGCCAAGGCCGGCCCGGCCGCCAACGCGCCGGCCGACCAGGCCGTGCGTGCCGCGTTGACCGCGCTGAATCCCGGTTTCCAGATCGACTACATTGGTGCCGCGCCGTTCCCAGGCTTCCGCGAGGTGGTGGTGTCGGGCCAGCTGCTGTACGTCTCCGACGACGGCCGTTACCTGTTCCAGTCGCAGCCGTACGACACCCGTGCCAAGGGCCCGGCCAACAGCGAAGGCCTGCTCGGCTACCGCCGCGATCTGCTGGCCAAGGCCAACCATGGCGACCGCATCGTGTTCGCCGCGCCGAACGCCAAGTACACCATCAGCGTGTTCACCGACATCGAATGCGGTTACTGCCGCAAGCTGCACCAGGACATCGCCGAACTGAACCGCAACGGCATCTCCGTCGAGTACCTGGCGTTCCCGCGCATGGGCCTGGGCAGCAAGGACTACACCGACATGATCTCGGTCTGGTGTGCGGCAGATCGTCGCCAGGCACTGACCAACGCCAAGCGCGGTGGCAGCGTGCCGGCCAAGAACTGCACCAACCCGGTGGCGATGCAGTACGCACTGGGCCAGCAGCTGGGCGTGAACGGCACGCCGGCGATCTTCGCCCCGGACGGCACCCAGCTGGGCGGCTACCTGCCGCCGGCACAGCTGCGCGCGGCGCTGGAAAAGCTGTCGGCCAAGCGCTGACCGGGAATGCCGCCGGGCATGGCCCGGCGCTACCGAGGGTGGGCGGGTAGCGCCGGGCCATGCCCGGCGGATGCATCATTCGAACGAAGCCGGGGATGCGTGTCGCATCCCCGGCTTTTTCCTTACTTCAGGCCGTCACTGACCGCCTTGGTCAGCGTGCCCTGTGCATCGTCACCACTGAACTCCCAGACGAACGCGCCGCCCAGGCCCTGGGTCTTCACGTAGCCCATCTTGCGGGTGATGTTGGCCGGGGTATCGAAGCTCCACAGCGTGCTGCCGTTGTAGATCCAGGTGGCACCGGCAGTGTTGTCGGTGTAGCCCGGCCACGCCAGGTTCTTCAGCACCTTCCAGTCTTCGATGCCGGCCTCATACGTGCCCGGCGCGGCGCCGGTCGCGGTCTGGTACAGGCCGTTGTTGGCGTTGGCCACGCCGGTCCAGCCACGCCCGTAGTAACCGATGCCGAGGTTGAGCTTGGCGGCAGGCACGCCGCGGCTGATGAAGGCCTCGATGGCGTCGTTGCTGTTGTACAGCTTCTGGTCGCCGGTGGACGGATCATTCGGCGAATCGAACAGTGCCGACTGGTGATTGGTCTTCGCATCCCACGCGCCGTGGAAGTCGTAGGTCATCACGTTGATGTAGTCCAGGTACGGGTGGTACGCGGCCGGATCGGTGACGCGGATCTTGTCGATGCCGGCACCCACCGCCACCGTCAGCAACAGGCCCGGACGCACCGCATCGAGCTGGCGGCGGAACTCGGCCATCAGCGCGGTGAAGTTGGCGTTGTCTTCCGGCTTGCCGCATTCGATGCCGCACGCCACCGGGTATTCCCAGTCGATGTCGATGCCGTCGAACACGCCCAGCGCGGCACCGGCGCCACCGGCACCGTCGGTCACCGGCAGGTTGCCCTTGATGTAGGCGTCGATGCAGGAGGCGACGAAGGCCTGGCGGTTTTCCGGGCGCGCCGCGCTGGAGAAGCCGCGCGACCAGGTCCAGCCACCCAGCGAGATCAGCACCTTCATGCCCGGGTACTTGGCCTTGAGCTGCTTGAGCTGGTTCCAGTTGCCGCGCAGCGGCTGGTCCCAGGTGTCGGCGCTGCCGCTGACGCTCTCGGCGGCACTGAACGCCTTGGTGTAATCGGCGAAGGCATCGCCACCGGCACCGCTGTTCGGATCCGACGGCTGGGTGATGCCCACTTCGCAGCGGTTGTTGCGCACGTTGCCGAAGGCGTAGTTGATGTGAGTCAGGCGCGCGGCGGAGCCACTGCTGTCGATGTTCTTCACCCGGTAGTTGCGGCCGTAGATGCCCCACTGGGTGAAGTAGCCGATGACCCGCTTGCCGGTGGTGCCGCCGTCACCGGCCAGCGTGGTGGCGCTGATCTCGGTGCCCTGTGCCGACGCGTTGCCGGCGTTGTCGCGGGCGCGCACACGGTAGCGGTAGGTGGTGGATGCAGTAAGCCCGCCATCGACATAGCTGGCGCTGGACGGCGAACCGACCAGGCTGCCGTTGCGGTACACGTCATAGCCGGCGACGCCGCTGCCACCGGTATTGTCGGTGGACGGGCTCCAGCTGAGCGCGATGCTGTTGGCGGTGCGCGTGCCCACTGCCAGTCCACCGGGCACGCTCGGCGCGGTGGTATCGCCACCGGCGGCGTTGACGGTGATGGTGATGGTCGGCGTGCTGCTGGTGGCGTTGTTGTTGTCGGTGGCCACCGCCCGCAGGGTGTGGCTGCCGGCGCTGGCGTTGGCCCAGCTGGCCGCATACGGCGCACTGGTGGCGATGCCCAGCGAGGCGCCGTCGCGGAAGAACTCGACCTTGGCGACGCTGCCGTCCGGGTCGCTGGCGTTGGCGGTGACGTTGACCGTGCTGCCGGCGCTGAAGGTGGCGCCGTTGGCCGGCGAGGTCAGGGTGACCACCGGCGGCTGGTTGCTGCCGCTGCCATCGCAGGCACCGAGGTTGGTGTAGTAGGGCGCACCGGCCGGATGGTCCGGCGGCGCGTTCCAGATGTCCTGGTTCGCCCGATAGAGGACGCCTCCTTTCTGCAGGGTATCGCCGGCCCGGTAGATCTTGGCCTGGTCCCACTGGGCCACGCCGGCACAGCTGGCGGCCTGCGCCAGGCCGGGCAGGGCGGCGGTACCGGCGGCAAGGGCAAGCAGCCAGGCCAGGCGGCGGGGACGACAGCTTCGGGTCGCACGTTCGGCACTGCGCACAATCGGGTCGTACATGGGTAAGTCTCCGATCAAAGGGCGCGCGGGCCCCGATGGCGCCGCGCGTGACGCAGGTCCGGGCATCGCCCGGGAAGGCGACGGAGGGGGCGGACGGGGTACCTGGGAGGCCGGGGAGAGAGTCCGGCACCAGGTGGGGACAACGTTGTCATCAATTGTGTGGTCAATCCGTGAGCAAGCGCATGGTTCCGGGATTCAGGCGGAAAGCGGCGCTGCGCGCAGTCGGCGGCCATCGGCGGAGCCCCTCGTGGCGGGTCGCAGCGCGATTTCATGGGTTTGGCCGGGTGGGTGGGCATCGCAGGGGACGCCGTAAACCCGTCCTTGGGGGCTTGGCCGCGGCATCCATGCCGCGGACACCCCCGCGATGCCCACCCACCCGGCCACGGACAGGTTCCTGCGCGGCCAGCCACGGAAGACAGAACAAAAAATCAAAAGCAAAAGCCGGTCGCTTCGCTCTTCATGCTTGATTTCTGACTTCCTCTGGTTGCCGGCCGGCGGCCGGCACTACCGGGAACATCCACGCATGGCGTGGATCTACCGCAGATCGCGGAGATCTGTCGAAGGCGGGGTGGGTCCGGTGGCGGGGGTGTCCGCGGCATGGATGCCGCGGCCAAGCCCCCAAGGACGGGTTTACGGCGTCCCCCGCCACCGGACCCACCCCGCCATCCCACGGGAAGCCAGCTTTTGCTCCGGCCGTTGCCGTTGCCCTGGCCTCGGCGGGTGCCGGGCGCCGCCCGGCCAAAGCCCTTCCCCCGCTTCCGGTACAATGTCGGGCCCGTTTCCCAACTACGGTTCCCCGGACATGATGGTCCTCGAGGGCGCGCCCGCCCTGTCGCCGTTCCGCCGCGAACGTCTTGAATCCCGCCTGCAGTCCATCGCTCCCTCCCTGCGCATCAGCGGTGCCTGGCACGTCTACTTCGTGCAGCCCGAAGGCAGCGCCGCTCCCGACCTCGCCACCCTGTGCCGCATCCTCGAGGCTGCGCCGCAGGCAGAAGCCGTGGCCGACGGCGCGGTCAGCCGCATCGTGGTGCCGCGCCTGGGTACGCTGTCGCCGTGGTCGAGCAAGGCCACCGAACTGGTGCGCGGTGCCGGCCAGCCGGTGAGCCGGGTCGAGCGAGGCCTGCGCATCGACGTGCAGGGCTGGCCGGCCGATGCCGACGTGCAGCAGGCGCTGGTCAAGGCGTTGCACGACCCGATGACGCAGTCGGTGCTGGAGACCGTGCAGCAGGGCCAGGCACTGTTCTCGGCGCCGGCCCGTGGCGAACTGGAACGCGTGCCGGTGGACCAGCTGGAGGCCGCCAACGAGCGCCTCGGCCTGGCCATGGCCCAGGACGAGATCGATTACCTGCGCGAACGCTTCACCGCGCTGGGCCGCGCGCCGTCGGACGTCGAACTGATGATGTTCGCGCAGGCCAATTCCGAGCACTGCCGGCACAAGATCTTCAACGCCAGCTGGACCATCGACGGCCAGGAGCAGGACCGCTCGCTGTTCCGGATGATCAAGAACACCCACCAGCAGACCCCGCAGCACACGCTCAGCGCGTACAGCGACAACGCTGCGGTGATCGAAGGCCATCCGGCCTCGCGCTACCGCCCGGATCCGGCCAGCGGCGAGTACCGTCGTGAACCGCAGGTGCCCAGCGCGTTCCAGATCAAGGTGGAGACCCACAACCACCCGACCGCCATCGCACCGTTCCCGGGCGCCTCGACCGGCGCCGGTGGTGAAATCCGCGATGAAGGCGCGACCGGCCGCGGCGGCAAGCCGAAGGCGGGCCTGACCGGGTTCTCGGTCTCGCACCTGCGCATTCCCGAGCTGCCGCAGCCGTGGGAAGCGCCGCGCGCGCTGAACCCGCGCATGGCGCCGGCGCTGGAAATCATGACCGATGGCCCGCTCGGCGGCGCCGCGTTCAACAACGAGTTCGGCCGCCCGAACCTGCTCGGCTACTTCCGCAGCTTCGAGCTGCCTGAAGGCGCCGACCTGGTTCGCGCCTACGACAAGCCGATCATGCTGGCCGGTGGCCTCGGCGCCATCGACCGCATCCAGGTCGACAAGATCCAGCTGCAGGCCGGTGATGCGGTCATCGTGCTCGGTGGCCCGGCAATGCTGATCGGCCTGGGCGGCGGTGCCGCCAGCTCGGTGGCCTCCGGCGAAAGCGCCGAGGACCTGGACTTCGCCAGCGTGCAGCGCGACAACCCGGAAATGGAACGCCGCTGCCAGGAGGTCATCGACCGCTGCGTAGCGATGGGCGCCAACAACCCGATCAAGTTCTTCCACGACGTCGGCGCCGGTGGCCTGTCCAATGCCATCCCCGAACTGCTGCACGACTCCAAGGTCGGTGGAGTGATCGATCTGGGCAAGGTGCCCACCGATGATCCGTCGCTGTCGCCGATGCAGCTGTGGTGCAACGAATCGCAGGAACGCTACGTGCTGGGCGTGGCCCAGGAGCGCCTGGCCGAGTTCGCCGCGCTGTGCGCCCGCGAGCGCTGCCCGTTCGCTGCGGTCGGCGTGGCCACCGCCGAGGAACACCTGGTGGTGGCTTACGGTGCCGTGCCGGGCCACACCCCGGCCGATGCGCCGATCGACCTGCCGATGGACGTGCTGTTCGGCAAGCCGCCGAAGATGCACCGCGATACCGCGCATCCGCCGGCACCGCGCTGGCCGGCGCTGAAGACTGCGGGTCTGGATCTGCAGGAAGCGGGCCTGCGCGTGCTTGCGCACCCGACGGTGGCCTCGAAGAACTTCCTGGTCACCATCGGTGACCGCAGCGTCGGCGGCCTGACCGCACGCGAACAGATGGTTGGCCCGTGGCAGCTGCCGGTGGCCGATGTGGCCATCACCGTGGCCGACTTCGATGGCGTGGCCGGTGAAGCGATGTCGATTGGCGAGCGCACCCCGCTGGCCCTGCTCGATGCGGCAGCTTCGGCACGCATGGCGGTGGGCGAAGCGCTGACCAACCTGTGCGCGGCCCCGGTCGATGCGCTGGATGAGATCAAGCTGTCGGCGAACTGGATGGCCGCGGCCGGCCACCCGGGCGAGGACGCGCTGCTGTACGACGCGGTGAAGGCCGTGGGCATGGAACTGTGCCCGCAGCTGGACATCAGCATTCCGGTGGGCAAGGACTCGCTGTCGATGCAGGCGCAGTGGCACGACCAGGGCGAAGCGCACAAGAGCGTGTCGCCGGTGTCGCTGGTGATCTCCGCCTTCGCGCCGGTCGCCGACGTGCGCCAGCAGCTGACCCCGCTGCTCGACCGCGACGTCGAAAGCGAGCTGTGGCTGATCGGCCTCGGCGCCGGCAAGCAGCGCCTGGGCGGTTCGATCCTGGCCCAGGTGCATGCCGACCACGGTGACCTGCCGGCCTTCGCCGGTGCCGCCCCGGATCTGGACGACCCGCAGCGCCTGCGCGGTTTCTTCGAACTGATCCGCGATGCGCGCCAGGCCGGCCTGCTGCTGGCCTACCACGACCGCAGCGACGGCGGTGCCTTCGCCGCGCTGTGCGAAATGGCCTTCACCTCGCGGCTGGGCCTGGACATCACCCTCGACGCCTGGGGCGACGATCCGTTCCGCAGCCTGTTCAACGAAGAACTGGGCGCGGTGGTGCAGATCGCGCGCGAAGACCGCGCGGCATTTGCCGATCTGGTCGAGCGCCATGCACTGACCGAGTGCGCGCAGCGCATCGCCAAGCCGACCACCGCACCGGTGGTGCGTGTGTCGCTGGCTGGCGAGAATCTGGCCGAATGGCGCTGGGAAGCGCTGTTCGACGCCTGGTGGTCGGTCACCCACGCCATGCAGAAGCGCCGCGACAACCCGGCCAACGCCGATGCCGAGCGTGAGATCGCCCGTGCCTTCAACGCACCGGGCCTGAAGCCCAAGCTCAGCTTCGACATCAATGAAGACGTGGCTGCCCCGTTCATCAGCACCGGTGCGCGTCCGCGCGTGGCGGTGCTGCGCGAGCAGGGCGTCAACGGCCAGATCGAAATGGCGAACATCTTCGAACGTGCCGGCTTCCGCCCCTTCGATGTGCACATGAGCGACCTGATCGAAGGCCGCGTGGCGCTGCAGGAGTTCACCGGTCTGGTCGCCTGCGGCGGCTTCAGCTACGGCGACGTGCTTGGCGCTGGCCGTGGCTGGGCGACTTCGATCCTGGAGCGCAGCGCGCTGCGCGATGCCTTTGCCGCGTTCTTCGCGCGCGAGGACAGCTTCGCCCTGGGCGTGTGCAACGGCTGCCAGATGATGAGCCAGCTGAAGGACATCATTCCCGGTGCCGAACACTGGCCGCAGTTCCGCCGCAACGCCAGCGAGCAGTTCGAAGCCCGTACCGCGCTGCTGGAAGTGGTGGAGTCTCCATCGATCCTGCTGCGTGGCATGGCCGGTTCGCGCCTGCAGGTGGCAGTGGCGCATGGCGAAGGCCAGGCGGTGTTCGACAACGCGGTCGACCAGGCCGCGGCCCGTGTTTCGCTGCGCTACATCGATGGCCACGGCAACGTGGCCAGCCAGTACCCGCTGAATCCGAACGGTTCGCCGGACGGCATCACCGGCCTGACCAGCAGCGACGGCCGCGTGACCATCATGATGCCGCACCCGGAACGCACCCCGCGTGCGCTCAACATGAGCTGGGCCCCGGCCGAGTGGCAGGGTGATTCGCCGTGGATGCGCATGTTCCGCAACGCGCGGGTGTGGTGCGGCTGATCGCACCACATCGCGCAGGCATCAATGCCGCCGCGTATGGAAAAACCCGCCGTTGATCGGCGGGTTTTTTCTTTGCGCGCGTGAAAATCCTGATGCGCCCGCTAGTTACATGGATTTTCAGGCGACAAAGTATCGTCACGCATCGCTAACAAAATCCTTTTATAAACAGGCGAAAAAGTGAACTACTTCACGGCAACAGGATTTGTCGTGTCAAAGTCTTGACGATCTGCAAAGTTGCCGTTAACACTTGAACCCCGTTTCAGAATCATTCATTTCGCAGTAACCGGTTGGCGCACGCGCTCGGTTTTCTGTCGCTGCGCGCCGTTCGGCAATACCCCGCAGTAAATCACGCGAATAAACGCCCCCAGGGGACGTTGGGCCGGAAAGCCCAGCGGTGGCGTTGCTTTGCCCAAAACCAGTCCAATCAGGAGCCGTACCGATGAATCGGATTTATCGCAAGGTCTGGAACAAAGCATTGGGTCAGTTGGTGGTGGCCTCGGAACTGGCTTCCTCCGACAGCAGCAGTGGTGGGGTCGTCGACCAGCGCCGCGATGCGACACAGGCCACGCCCGCACTGCTGGCGGTGGCACTGGGCCTGGTATTGGGATTGGGCATGAGTGGCTCTGCCACCGCACAGTCGGTGCAGATCGGCGGTAGCGCCACCTGCGTGGCATTCAGCGGCAAGCTGCTCGAAAAGTGCCTGATCGAAGGCTCGGCCACGGCCAAGGGCAGCAATGCGGTGGCGATCGGCAGCAACAGCAGTGCCAGTGCGGCCAACAGCGTGGCGCTGGGCGCGGGCTCCAGGGCCACGCGCGCCAACACCGTCTCCGTCGGTGATGCCGGCAAGGAACGGCAGGTCACCAACGTCGCCGCAGGCACGCAGGCGACCGACGCAGTGAACAAGGCGCAGCTGGATGCGCAGGCGCGCGCCACGCAGGCCGCGCTGGCCAACGTTGCCGCAGACGGGAACCGCTATTTCAAGGCCGACGGCGCAGGTGATGACAGCGACGCGGCGAAGATCCAGGGCGAGGGTGCACTGGCCGCCGGCGCCGGTGCGCAGTCGCTGGCCAACGCCACCACTGCCATCGGTACCCAGGCCATAGCTGCGGGCATCGGCGCCAGCGCGTTCGGCCAGGGTGCGTTGGCGATCGGTGATGCCAGCGTAGTGGTCGGGCAGAGCGCAGCAGCCTTCGGTCTTGGCGATACCGCCGTCGGCGCCAGTGCGTATGCCGCCAGCGAGAACGGTGCAGCAACGGCACTGGGTGCACTGTCCGAAGCCACCGCCGATGGTGCGACCGCCGTCGGTGGCGGTGCCGTGGCGATGGGCCCGGGCAGCACTGCGCTCGGTCGCGGCGCCACCGCCGCCAACGAAGCCTCGATCGCCGTCGGTGCGTTCAGCACGGCCGTCGGTGAATACAGCACGGCCCTGGGCTCCAATTCCGCCGCAGTCGCTACCGGCAGCGTGGCGCTGGGCGCCGGTTCGCTGGCCGACCGTGTCGATACCGTGTCCGTCGGTGCCGCCGAATACGGGCTGACCCGCCAGATCACCAGCGTTGCCGCCGGCACCGAAGATACCGATGCGGTCAACGTCGGCCAGTTGAAGGGCGTTGCAGCGGTGGCCGATGCCACCGCCAAGCGCTTCCAGGCCACCGGCAGCAGCAACAGCGATGCCGGTGCCCTGGCTGAAGGTGACGACGCGCTGGCCGCCGGCGAGGCCGCCAATGCCATCGGCAATGGCACCACGGCGGTCGGTGCCGGTGCCACCGCCGTTGCGCAGAACGCGACCGCGGTGGGCAACAACGCGCTGGCCTCTGGCCAGAACAGCGCAGCATTCGGCAACAACGCGCAGGCCAACGGACCGGGCAGCGTGGCCGTCGGAGGCGCTGCGGTGGATGCCAACGGCAACCCGCTGATCACCAGTGGTGGCGTGCCGGTGGTCACCGGCGCCACCAGTGCCGGCGTGGGTGGTACGGCCGTCGGCGCAAGTGCCGATGCCAGCGGCTTTGCTGCATCGTCCTATGGCGTGGGGGCCTATGCGTCCGGCGCGCAGGCGTCGGCGTTCGGTGCGGTTTCCAATGCCATCGGTGACTACTCCACGGCACTGGGTACGCAGAGCAATGCCACGGGCACCAGCAGCGTTGCCATCGGCGGCCCTGCCGACCTGATTCCCGGCCTGGGCTTCTTCGTGCAGACACAGGCCAGCGGTGAATCGGCGACTGCGGTCGGCGCAGGCGCCATCGCCAGCGGCGACCGTGCCGTGGCCAACGGCAGCCTCAGCGAAGCCTCCGGTGCCGAAGCCACCGCAGTGGGCTACTTCGCTTATGCGCCGGGCGAGAACGCCAGTGCGCTCGGCGCGCAGACCTGGGCGAGTGGTGCGCAGAGCACTGCGGTGGGCTACTACGCCACTGCACGCGGCGCCAACAGCGTCGCGCTGGGCGCGAACTCCGAAGCGGTGCGTGCCAACAGCGTGGCCGTCGGCAGTGCCGGCAACGAGCGGCAGATCACCAGCGTCGCAGCCGGCAGTGAAGCCACCGATGCGGTGAACAAGGCGCAGCTGGATGCGGTGGCCAGCACCGCCGACAGCACCGCGCGCTTCTTCCAGGCACAGCCGGAAGCTGGCAGTGATGCCGGTGCGTTGGCGGAAGGCGAGGGGGCCATCGCGGCCGGTTCGTCGAGCAATGCGATCGGTGCTGGCGCGGTTGCGCATGGCGCGGCCGCGTCGGCAATCGGCGATGACAGCGTGGCGGTGGGCCGAAACAGCACGGCCACCGGCAATGGCGGTGTCGCCATTGGTGGCCTGGGCCAGGCCTACGACGAGTTCAACCAGCCGATCATCGGTGCCGATGGCAAGGCGCAGCAGGTGGGTACCACGGCCGTGGCCGATGCCACGGCGGTCGGCAGCGCTGCGCAGGCCACCGGTGCTGCCAGCAGCGCCTTCGGCAATGCGGCCAAGGCCAGCGGTGACAACAGCTTCGCCGCCGGCGGCAAGTCGCGCGCCACCGGCGCGTATGCGGTGGCGGTGGGTGACAGTGCGTTCGCCAGCAGCGATGACAGCACCGCGGTGGGCGGCTACAGCTGGGCCACCGCCAGCGGCGCCAGCGCCTTTGGTTCCGGTGCGTGGGCGACCGCCACCAACGCCTCGGCGTTCGGCAATGCAGCATGGGCCAGCGGCGCTGGCGCCACGTCGATCGGCTACAACAGCTGGGCCAACGGCACCAGCGCCACCGCAGTCGGCCGTGGTGCCTTCGGCTATGGCGACAACAGCGTGGCGCTGGGCTTCCAGGCGCTGGGCAACAGCATCAACAGCATCGCCATCGGCACCAACACGGTGGCCGGCGGCGAAAGTGCAATCGCGCTGGGCGCGGGCAGCAATGCCAGTGCCAGCAATGCCGTCGCACTCGGCGCGGGCTCGGTCGCCAACCGCGCACGCACGGTGTCGGTGGGCAGCAGCGGCAACGAGCGCCAGGTCACCAACGTCGCCGCCGGTACCCAGGCCACCGATGCGGTGAACAAGGCACAGCTGGACGCGGTGGCAAGCACCGCCACAACCACCAGCCGCTTCTTCCAGGCCAGCGGCAACGGCGACGATGTGGCGGGTGCGCTGGTGGAGGGCGACAACGCGCTGGCCGCAGGTGATGCGGCCAACGCCATCGGCAATGGCGCCACCGCGCTCGGCAGCGGTGCCAATGCGCTGGCCGGCAATGCGCAGGCGATCGGCTTCAACGCGCTGGCGACCGCCGCCAATGCCAGTGCCGTAGGCGCCAATGCACAGGCCACCGGCGAATACGCCACTGCGCAGGGTGCGGAAAGCGAAGCCAGCGGTGAGCAGAGTGCGGCGTTCGGCGCGGCCAGCATCGCCAGCGGCGCGGGCAGCACCGCCAGCGGTGCCTTGTCCGAAGCCTCCGGCGAAGAAGCCGTAGCCGTGGGCTACTTCAGCAACGCCAGTGGTAGTGGTGCCACCGCGGTCGGCAGCGAGAGCGTGGCCAGCGGCACGGCTGCGGCAGCGTTCGGTATCGGTGCCGAAGCCACCGGTGGTTACAGCACCGCCATCGGCGGCTATGCACAGGCTTCGGCCTTCAATGCCACCGCTTTTGGCAACTTCGCCAACGCCTCGGGTTCCAACAGCGTGGCGCTGGGCGGCGATTCGCAGGCGTCCGGCGCCTACAGCACCGCCACCGGCCAGGGCAGCCTGGCCACCGGCACCAACAGCGTCGCCATTGGTGGTTCGCTGTTCGGCACGCTGGCCACCGAAGCCTCGGGCAACTACTCCACGGCGGTGGGCGGTGGCGCCTGGTCGGGAGGCATCAACAGCACCGCACTGGGCAATGCGGCGGAATCGCGCGCGGCCAACAGCGTGGCGCTCGGTGCGGATTCGATTGCGGACCGCGACAACACCGTGTCGGTGGGCGGCGGCGGCAACACCCGCCAGATCACCAACGTGGCCGATGGCACGCAGGGCAACGATGCGGTCAACAAGAACCAGCTCGATGCCGTAGCCGCCGCCGCGGAAAAGACCAGCAGGCAGTTCCAGGCCAGCGGCAATGCCGATGGTGAAACCGGAGCGCTGGTGGAGGGCGACAATGCGCTGGCCGCCGGTGATGCGGCCAACGCCATCGGCAACGGCGCTACCGCGTTGGGCAGTGGTGCCAATGCGCTGGCCGCCAACGCCACCGCAGTCGGCATCGATGCGCTGGCGACCGGCAACAACGCGGCGGCACTGGGCAGCACGGCACAGGCCACCGGCGAGGACAGCCTGGCCCTGGGCAGCGGCGCCAGCGCCAGCGAAGTGGGGACAAGCGCAGTGGGCGCGCGTGCACAGGCAAGCGGTGTCTACAGCACCGCCAACGGTACTGAATCCAACGCCAGTGGCGCACAGTCCCTTGCCAGCGGCTTCCGCAGCGCGGCCTCCGCCGATGGCACCACAGCGGTGGGTGGCTATGCCGAAGCGACCGGTCGCCTCGGCACCGCACTCGGCTACGGCTCGGCTGCCAGCGGCGCCAACACCACGGCGGTGGGCTTCGGGGCAGCGGCGGCGGGCACCGGCGCGGTTGCGGTGGGTCAGTCGAGTGAAGCCAGCGGTGCGGAAAGCGTGGCGATCGGCGGCAGCACCTTCTTCGGCCTGGTTCCGTCGCGCGCCAGTGGCACCGGTGCGGCCGCATTCGGTGCCGGTGCGTGGGCCACCGAGGATTACGCTACGGCCATTGGCTGGAATGCCTGGTCGGCAGGTACCAACGCCACGGCGCTGGGTGCCAACGCCACCGCCAATGGCAGCAACAGCGTTGCGCTCGGTGCCGGTTCCAAGGCTGACCGCGACAACACGGTGGCCGTTGGCAAGGCCGGCAGCGAACGCCAGGTCACCAACGTTGCCGCCGGTACCGAAGCCACCGATGCGGTGAACAAGGGCCAGCTCGATGCCGTTGCCAGTGTCGCCGACAAGACCAGCCGCCAGTTCCAGGCCAGCGGCAATGCCGATGGCGAGGCCGGTGCACTGGTCGATGGTGAAAATGCGCTTGCGGCCGGCAATGCGGCCAATGCGATCGGCAACGGTGCGACCGCGCTGGGCAGCGGCGCCAACGCCATGGCCGCCAATGCCACGGCGGTCGGCTTCGATGCACTCGCCACCGGCAGCAACGCCGCCGCACTGGGCAACGCCGCGCAGGCGGCCGGTGTCGACAGCGTGGCGGTAGGCAGCGGTGCCAGCGCCAGCGAAACCGGCGCCAGCGCCACCGGTGCCGGTGCCCAGGCCAAGGGCCCCTACAGCACCGCCAGCGGTGCGCAGGCCACGGCCACCGGCACGCAGGCGCAGGCCAGTGGTTTCCGCGCCAATGCTTCGGCTGACGGCGCTTCGGCCATCGGCAGCTACGCCGATGCCAGCGGTCGCCTCGGCACTGCGGTCGGCTACGGCAGCAAGGCCACCGCCGCCAACGCCACGGCGGTGGGCGTCAGTGCCACCGCCAGCGCCGCAGGCAGCGTGGCGTTGGGTTCGGGCTCGGTGGCTGATCGTGCCAACACCGTCTCGGTGGGCAGCACCACCAGCGATCGCCAGATCACCCGGGTTGCGGCCGGCACCGAGCGCACCGACGCGGTCAACCGCGGCCAGCTTGACGCGGTTGCTGCAACCGCCGATGGCACGGCGCGCTACGTCAAGGCCAGCGGTACCGGCACCGCCAGTGCCAGCGGCAGTGACGCGGCAGCGCTCGGTTCGGGAGCCAGCGCCAGTGGCGCGCGCGGCAACGCATTCGGTGCCAACGCGGCGGCCATCGGCAATGGCGCGCTGGCGCTGGGCAGCAGTGCCGGTGCGACCGGCGCGAACTCGGTGGCACTGGGTGCGGGCTCGCGCGCACTCGATGCCAACGTGGTGTCGGTCGGCGGTGGCAACGGCACCGATGGCCCGGCCACGCGCCGCATCGTCAACGTGGCTGATGGCCGCGTCGCTGCCGGCAGCAGTGACGCGGTGACCGGCTCCCAGCTCAATGTCACCAACCAGCGCGTGGGCGCAGTGGAAACCCGCGTCGGTGATTTCGATTCGCGCATCGCCACGGTGGAGACCACGGCGGCCAGTGCAGTCGGCTACGACGACGCCAGCCGTGACCGCCTGACCCTGTCCGGCTTCCAGGGCACCACCATCGACAACGTCGGTGCCGGCAGCATCGCCGCCGGCAGCCGCCAGGCGATCAATGGCGGCCAGCTGTTCCAGTCGCTCAGCGATGCCGCCAGCTTCCTGGGGGGCGGCGCCAGCGTCGGCATGCAGGGCGTGTTCGTGGCGCCGAACTACGTGATCCAGGGCGCCACCTACAGCAACGTCGGTGATGCGCTGGGTGCGTTGGACCGCAAGGTCAGCGAGATCGACCGCCGCACCGCCGGTGGTACGCGTTCGGGAACGGCCAGCCTGCGTTCGATGAGTGCCTCGCTGGATGAAAGCGCACTGGCCAGCGTTGCCGAAGCACCGGCGGCGGCCGATGCTGCACCGGCCAGCACCGCACGCGTGCAGGGCACGCCGACCGCTGCGGCGGCGGGTGCGGGCATCCCGGTGGGCACCCCGGCATCGGGTCTCAACGCGGTCGCCATGGGCGACGGCGCAGTGGCCAGCGGCGCTTCCTCCACCGCCATCGGCCAGGGTGCAAGTGCCACCGCTGCCAACGCTGTGGCGCTCGGCCAGGGCTCGGTTGCCGATCGTGCCAATACGGTGTCGGTGGGCAGCGAAGGCAACGAGCGCCAGGTCACCAACGTGGCAGCCGGTACCACCGCCACCGATGCGGTCAACAAGGGCCAGCTCGATCGTGGCATGGCCACCGCCAACAGCTACACCGACAGCCGCGTGCAGGCCGTCGCCGACAGCTTCGATGTGTTCAAGGGCGAGGTCGACGGGCGCCTGCGGCACATGGATCGCCGCATCGACCGCCAGGGCGCGATGAGCGCGGCGATGCTCAACATGGCCACCAGTGCTGCCGGTATCCGCACCCAGAACCGGGTCGGCGTCGGCATCGGCTTCCAGGGCGGCGAATCGGCACTGTCGCTGGGTTACCAGCGTGCGATCAGCGATCGCGCCACGGTGACGGTCGGCGGTGCCTTCAGCAGCGACGACAGCTCGGTCGGCGTCGGCGCCGGCTTCGGCTGGTAAGCCACTCCATCGCGCCGGCGGCCACCCACGCCGGCGCAGCACCTGCAACGAGGGCCTGGGGGGAGGTCACGGCAATCCCGGCTGGGCCGGCCGGGAGTCGTCAAGGAATGATGGCCGCAGTGTTGGTTCGATCCATGACCCAGAAGAGGAATTCGACGTGATCAAGAAGCAGAACCTTCGCATCAATGTGTTGGCAGCCGCCGTGCTGTCGCTGACCGGTGTTGGCCTGGCACAGGCCGCCGACCTGAAAGCAAATGCGCCGTTGTCCGGCCCGAAGACGCAGCAGGTTGATGGCATCATCGTGAAGTACCGCGCTGGCAGCGCCGCAGCTGCCGATGCAAACGCCAAGCTGGCCGTGGTCAACTCGGCCATCGCGCGTGCCGTGCCGGCAGGCACCAACGCGGCTGCGCGCAGTGCCGCGCTGCGCCCGCAGGTGGCCCGCAGGCTCGGCATCGGTGCCGATCTGATCCGCCTGCAGGGAGGGATCGCGCGCGCCGAGCTGGACAAGGTGCTGGGCGAACTGAAGGCTGACCCGACCGTCGAATATGCGGTGGCCGACGCCGTCATGTATCCGATCGATGCCGCGTCGTCGCCGCGCGCGGACGCCGTCGCGAAGTCCGATGCGTCGCCCAACTTCGTGCCCAACGATCCGTACTACCAGAGCCACAACTGGCACTTCCACAACCCGGTCGGCGGCGTCAACGCACCGGCCGCATGGGACGTCTCGCAGGGCGAGGGCATCGTGGTGGCCGTGCTCGATACCGGCATCCTGCCCGAGCACCCGGATTTTGCCGCCGGCACCCTGCTGGAGGGCTACGACTTCATCAGCCAGGCCAGCCGCTCGCGCCGTGCCGCCGACGGCCGCGTGCCGGGTGCGCTCGACTACGGTGACTGGATGCCCACCGCCAATGCCTGCTACGACGGTTCGCCGGTACGTGACAGCAGCTGGCACGGTACCCATGTGACCGGCACCATCGCCGAGGCCACCAACAACGGCCTGCATACCGCCGGCCTGGCCTACAAGGCCAAGGTGCTGCCGGTGCGCGTGCTCGGCTACTGCGGTGGCACCCTGTCGGACATCACCGACGCCATCACCTGGGCTTCGGGCGGTACCGTGGCCGGCATTCCTGCCAACCAGAATCCGGCCGAGATCATCAACATGAGCCTGGGCGGCTCCGGCAGCTGTGATCCGGCCTACCAGGCGGCCATCACCGGTGCCACCAACCGAGGTACCCTGGTGGTGGTGGCAGCCGGCAACGACTCGATGAATGTCGCCAATGCCCGCCCGGCCAACTGCGATGGCGTGGTCTCGGTCGGCGCGACCGGCATCACCGGTGCCATGGCCTACTACTCCAACTTCGGTACCCGCATCGATCTGTCCGGTCCGGGCGGTGGCGTCACCGACGGCAATCCGAACGGCTATGTCTGGCAGGCGGTGTCCAGCAGCAAGACGTCGCCGCCGGCAGCCGGTTCCACCGAGGGCTACACCCTGGGCGGCAAGGCCGGCACCTCGATGGCGGCACCGCATGTGGCTGCCGTCGCCGCGCTGGTGCAGAGCGCGCTGATCGCCGCCAACCGCGACCCGCTCGCACCGGCAGGCATGCGGACCCTGCTGAAGGAAACGGCACGTCCGTTCCCGGTCAGCATTCCGTCCGCCACCCCGATCGGCACCGGCATCGTCGACGCCAAGGCCGCGCTGGACAAGGCGCTGGAAGAGCCGTGCACCGAGAACTGCGGTCCGGTGGCCAAGCCGCTGACCAACAAGGTGGCCATCGGCGGGTTGAGTGGTGCCGCCGGCAGCAGCGTGCTCTACAGCTTCGAGGCCGCGGCAGGCAAGCAGCTCAGCGTCATCACCTATGGTGGCACCGGCAATGTGTCGGTCTACCTGGCCAAGGGCCGCGAGCCGAGTGCCACCGACAACGATGCGCGCTCGACCCGCCCGGGCACCTCGGAAACGGTGCGCGTGACTGCAGCGACCGCCGGCACCTACTACATCAAGGTGGTGGGCGAGGCGGCATACAGCGGCGTGAGCATTCTCGCCACGCAGTAAGCGCGCAGTTCGGTAGTTGAATGGCCGAAGCCCGTCACCCGCATGTGACGGGCTTCGTCTTTTTACGAAAGCGGGCGGCGGGGCGACGGAAATCACGGCGTAACTGCTAAAGTCGAGCCGATTGACAGGAGAGTCACGTGAACGCGCTTGCTGCAACCGCCGCCGACGACGCCGAAGGTCGCATCCTGGATGCGTTGCTGGCGCGTGGCCGCCTCAAGGAGGGCGATCTTGCAAGGGCTCGGCCGCTGCACGCGGAGGCGGGCGGCAGCCTGCTCGGCCTGCTGGTGCGGCTGGGGCTGGTATCCGAACGTGACCAGGCGCAGGCCAGCGCCGAGGTGCTGGGTCTGCCGCTGCTGGATGGCAAGCAGTTGCCGGATTCACCGCCCCAGGGCCTGGCCGAGGGCCTGCCGCTGTCCCTGCGTTTCCTCAAGCAGTTCCATGTATGCCCGCTGGCACTGGATGAACAGGGTGTACGGCTGTGGCTGGCCGATGCCCACGATCCCTATCCGCAGCAGGCTGTGCAGCTGGCGCTGGGCGTACCGGTGACGCCGGTGCTGGGCATGCGTGCGGAGATCGATGATCTGGTCGAGCGCTGGTTCGGCCAGGGCCGCAGCGCGATGGGCGCGATCGTTGAAACCGCAGACGGCGAGGGCGGCGCGGTCGACGATATCGAGCACCTGCGCGACCTCGCCTCGGAAGCGCCGGTGATCCGCCTGGTCAACCTGGTGATCCAGCGTGCGGTGGAGCTGCGCGCTTCGGACATCCATGTCGAGCCGTTCGAGAGCCGGCTGAAGGTGCGTTACCGCGTCGATGGCGTGCTGGTGGAGGGCGAAAGCCCGCCGGCCAACCTCACCGCAGCGGTGATCAGCCGCATCAAGATCATGGCCCGCCTCAACATCGCCGAGCGCCGCCTGCCGCAGGATGGCCGCATCATGCTGCGCGTGCAGGGCAAGGAGCTGGACCTGCGCGTGAGCACGGTGCCGACCGCGCACGGCGAGAGCGTGGTGATGCGCCTGCTCGACCGCGAAACGGTGGTGTTCGATTTCCATCGGCTCGGCTTTACCGATGCGTTCCTTCCGCAGTTCCGCAAGGTGCTGGAACAACCGCATGGCATCCTGCTGGTCACCGGCCCGACCGGTTCGGGCAAGACCACCACGCTGTACACCGCGCTTAGCCAGCTCAACACCGCCGACGTCAAGATCATCACGGTGGAAGATCCGGTCGAGTACCAGATCGAGGGCATCAACCAGATCCAGGCCAAGCCGCAGATCGGCCTGGATTTCGCCAACGCACTGCGCAGCATCGTCCGCCAGGACCCGGACATCATCATGATCGGCGAAATGCGCGACCTGGAAACCGCGCGCATCGCGATCCAGTCGGCGCTGACCGGCCACCTGGTGCTGTCCACCCTGCACACCAACAATGCGGCCGGCGGCATCACCCGCCTGCTCGACATGGGCGTGGAGGACTATCTGCTCACCTCCACCATCAACGGCATCCTGGCGCAGCGCCTGGTGCGCCGGTTGGAGCCGACCCACGCCGAGCGCTATGAAGCCTCGCCGGAGGAGATCGAGCGCTTCGAGCTGCGCCGTCTGCAACCGGAAGGGCCGATCCATCTATACCGCCCGAAGCCTTCGGCACTGGCGCCGACCGGCTACCTGGGCCGCACCACCATCATGGAATTCCTGGTGATGAACGATGCGCTGCGCCGCGCGGTGATGCGCCGCGATGGCATGGGCGAGATCGAACGCATCGCCCGTGAAGCCGGCATGCGCACGATGTACGAGGATGGTCTGTCCAAGGCGCTGAGCGGGCAGACCACCATCGAGGAAGTGCTGCGCGTGACCGAGGAAAGCTGATGCGCGCAGGACGCCGGGGCTGACATGCCGAACTACCGCTACAAGGCGCTCAATCCGCACGGCGAGATCTTCGACGGGCAGATGGAAGCAGCCAGCGAGGCCGAACTGGTCGCGCGCCTGCAGGATCAGGGCCACCTGCCGATGGAGACCCAGCTGGCCGATGGCGGCGTGGTCGGCGGCAGCAGCTGGCGCACGCTGCTGCGCCAGCGCCCGTTGCAGGGCGCGGCGCTGCTGCAGTTCACCCAGCAGCTGGCGACCCTGCTTGGCGCCGGCCAGCCGCTGGACCGTGCACTGTCGATCCTGCTGGGCCTGCCGGAAGACGAACGCTCGCGGCGTGCGATCACCGACATCCGCGACGTGGTGCGCGGCGGTGCGCCGCTGTCGACCGCGCTGGAACGCCAGCACGGCCTGTTCTCGCGCCTGTACGTGAACATGGTGCGTGCCGGCGAGGCGGGTGGCAGCCTGCACGAGACCCTGCAGCGGCTGGCCGACTACCTCGAACGCAGCCGCGCGCTGCAGGGCAAGGTGATCAACGCACTGGTCTATCCGGCCATCCTGCTGGTGGTGGTGGGCGGCGCGCTGCTGTTCCTGCTCGGCTACGTGGTGCCGCAGTTCGCGCAGATGTACGAAAGCCTGGACGTGGCGCTGCCGTGGTTCACCAACGCGGTGCTGCAGCTGGGCCTGTTCGTGCGCGACTGGTGGGTACTGCTGCTGGTAGTGCCGGGGTTGCTGGCGCTGTTCTTCGAGCGCAAGGTACGGCAGCCGGCGTTCCGGCTGGCGCTGGATGGATGGCTGCTGCAGCGTCGCGGCATCGGCCGTCTGCTGGGCGAACTGGAAACCGCACGGCTTGCGCGCACGCTGGGCACCCTGCTGCGCAACGGCGTGCCGCTGCTCGGTGCGCTGGGCATCGCACGCAACGTGCTGGGCAACCGCGCCTTGGCTGCCGACGTGGAAGCGGCAGCCGACGAAGTGAAGAACGGTGCCGGCCTGTCGCTGGCGCTGTCGCGCGGCAAGCGCTTCCCGCGCCTGGCGCTGCAGATGATCCAGGTCGGCGAAGAATCCGGTGCACTCGATACCATGCTGCTGAAAGCTGCCGACACGTTTGAACAGGACAGCGCCCGTCGCATCGACCGTCTGCTGGCGGCGATGGTGCCGGCGATCACCCTGGTGCTGGCCTCGGTGGTCGGTGCGGTGATCGTGGCCGTGCTGGTGCCGTTGTACGACCTGACCAATGCCATCGGCTGATGATGGCTCCCTACGCAACCTCGACACTCCGCAACTGAAAGGACCGACCATGATTGCTTCCCGTCGACCGATCCGCCTTTCCTTCACCGCCGCGCGCAACCAGTCGGGCATGAGCCTGCTGGAGATCATCATCGTCATCGTGCTGATCGGCGCGGTGCTGACCCTGGTCGCCAGCCGCGTGCTGGGCGGCGCCGATCGTGGCAAGGCGAACATCGCCAAGGCCCAGGTGCAGACCGTTGCCTCCAAGGTCGACAACTACCAGATCGATACCGGCAAGCTGCCGGGCTCGCTCAACGATCTGGTGACCGCACCGGCCGGTGTCGGCGGCTGGCTGGGCCCGTACGCCAAGCCGGCCGACCTGAATGACCCGTGGGGCCACGCGCTGGAGTACCGCGCGCCGGGCGAAGGCCAGCCGTATGAACTGATCAGCCTGGGCAAGGATGGCAAGGCCGGTGGCAGCAGCGTCGACGCTGACATCCGCTACCAGCCGTAACCGGGCATGACGCATTTCCTGCCGCGCCGGCTGCCTCGCCCGCGCCTGCACGGCAGGCGCGCAGCGGGCCTGTCGCTGCTGGAAATGCTGCTGGTGATCGCGCTGATCGCCGCGATCGGCCTGATCACCGCCGCGGGTCTGTCGCGCGGCTTTGCCGGCATGCAGCTGCGCAGCGCCGGCAAGGACATCGCCAACCAGCTGCGCATGGTGCGCGCGCAGGCCATCGCCCGCGGCGAGCCGCAGCGCTTCGTGATCGAGCCGGCGCGACGCCACTGGCAAGGTGCGAACCAGCGCCAGGGTGACGTCCCGGCGCAGCTGCAGGTGCAGTTCGAAGGCGCCGCGCAGCTGGCCACCGCGCCCGGGCAGGGCGTGATCGAGTTCCATCCCGATGGCGGCTCCAGTGGTGGTCGCATCCGGCTGCAGCGTGAGGGCGCCGAATGGCGCATCGATGTCGGCTGGCTGACCGGCGAGGTCCGCTCCGGCCCGTGGCAGGCGCCATGAAGCGGCGGGCGCGTGGTTTCACCCTGCTGGAAGTGATCATCGCCTTCGCCCTGCTGGGCCTTGCGCTGACACTGCTGCTGGGCAGCCTGTCAGGTGGCGCGAGACAGGTCCGCGAGGCCGAGTTGCGCACGCGTGCGGTGCTGCATGCGCAGTCGTTGCTGGCCGAAGCCGGTGTCGCCTCGCCATTGCAGGTCGGCAGCCAGCAGGGCGACTGGGAACAGGGCCGATACCATTGGGAGCTGCAGGTGCAACCATGGGTCGAGCCGCGTGCCGGCAACGCGGCACAGGTACAGGCGCAATCGCCGGGGGCTCCCTGGCTGGCCGAGCTGCAGCTTCAGGTGCGCTGGGGCGACAGCGAACGCGAACAACTGCGCTGGCGCAGCCTGCGCCTGCTGCCACCGGACCTGGAGAGCGCGCGATGAAGCGACGCGCCGCAGGCTTCACCCTGGTGGAAGTGATGCTGGCCACGGTGCTGTTGGCCGGTGGCCTGGCGTTGGCGTTCGCCAGCGTGCGCTCGGCGATGGCGGTGAGCCAGCGTGGCGAGCAGATTGCCGCCGAGAGCGAACGCATGCGTGCGGTTGAAACCCTGCTGCGGCGACAACTGGCGGGTGCGCTGCGCACGCCGCTGGAAGTGCCCGATCCCACCCGCGAACCGATCTTCTTCCAGGGCGAAGAGCAACGCATGCTGTTCGCGGCTGATCTGCCGGGCTACCTGGGCCGTGGCGGTGCCTACCTGCACGCATTGCAGGTGGATGGCCGCAGCGGCCAGCAACGCCTTCTGCTCGACCTGGTACTGCTGCAGGAAGGCGAGCGCATTGCCGAGAATCCGCCGCGCCCGCCGGAGGTGCTGGTGGAGAACCTGAAATCGGTGCAGCTGCGCTATCGCGGAATCGATGCCAGCACCGGCCAGGTGACTGAGTGGATGCCGCGCTGGGATGACACCCGGCGCCTGCCGATGCTGGTGGAGATCCAGATCGTGCCGGCCAAGGGCGCCCCCTGGCCGGCACTGGTGGTCGCTCCGCGCGCCGGTGGCAGTGGAGGTGCGCGATGAGCCGGGCGCGAGGGGCGGCGCTGGTACTGGTGCTGTGGCTGATCGCGCTGATGACGGCGCTGGTGGGGGCGTTCACGTTGAGCGCGCGGGTCGAGCATCTGCAGCAGCGGGTGCTGGACGATGATGCACATGGCCAGGAGCGTGCACGGGCGGGACTGGAGTACGCGCTGACGCGCCTGTCCGCCGATCCGCAGCGAGCGCCCTGGCGCGCCGATGGCCGTGTCTATCGCTGGCAGTTCGATGACGCCAGCATCGAGATCAAGGTGCTGGACGAGAACGGCAAGATCAACCTGAACCTGGCCGACGTGGCCCTGCTGAGCGCCTTCCTCAAGGCGCTGGGTGAAGACGAAACGCAGGCCCGCCAGCTGGCCGGCGCGATCGTCGACTGGCGTGACGAGGACAGCCTGCTGCAGCCCGGCGGTGGTGCCGAAGCGCCCGACTATGCCGCAGCAGGCCTGCCCTATGGCCCCCGCAACAAGCGTTTCGAGACGCTGGGCGAGCTGCAGCGGGTACTCGGCATGCGCGGGCCGCTGTACCAGGCCATGCTGCCGCACTTGACCCTGTACAGCCGGCAGGCGCGGCCGGATCCGCAGTTCGCCAGCGCGCCGGTGCTGACCGCACTGGGCATGGATGCGGACACCGTGCTGGCGCAGCGCGCCCAGCAGGAGCGTGATGCAGATGCCGCTGGCGGTACGACAACGCTTGCCAGCAGCAGCGGCACCTATAGTATCGAGTCTCGTGCAACGGACGGCAGTGGACGCCGGTCGGTAGTGCAGGCAGTGGTACGCAATGGCTCGGGCGGGGTTCCCGGGCGGTCCTACACAGTGCTTCGCTGGGAGCAGGGAATGACAGCAAGATGACGGCTTGGCAGGACAGTGTGCGGCAGGTGCAGGGCCGGATCGGCCCCGGTGCCGGCCGTTTCCTGCGCTGGTGGCGGCAATCGCTGCTGGCGTGGGTGCCGGCCCGTTGGCAGTGGGCGCTGGGCTGGGCGCAGGCCCGCTTGCTGCTGCAGCGCGAAGGCGACCACCTTCAGGTCTGGCGTGAGGCGGGGGAGCGCCGCGAACCGGTGGTGCGGCTGCCGTGGCCGCTGTCACCGGCCGAACTGGATCGCGTGCTGGAAGCCCGCCTGCGCAGCTTGCCGCGGGTGTGGCTGCTGCCGGCCGGCGATGTGCTGCGCCGGCAGCTGCGCCTGCCAGCGGCGGCGGCTGACCGCCTGCGTGCGGTGGTCGGCTTCGAGATCGACCGGCAGACGCCGTTCGAATCCAGCCAGGTCAGCTATGACGTGCGTGAACGTGGCGCGGCGGGCGAGGGCCAGCTGCAGGTCGAACTGGTGGCCTGGCCGTTGCGGCAGCTCGAGGCCTGGCGCAGCAACGTGGGCCAATGGGCCGATGCACTGTCCGGTGTCGATGCCATCGATGCGCAGGGCAACATCCTGCAGGTGAACCTGCTGCCGCCCGCGCAGCGTCAGCTGCAGGCCGACCCGATGCGGCGCTGGAACCTTCTGCTGGCGGTGGCCGCAGTGGTGATGCTGGTGCTGGCTGGCCTGCAACTGCTCGACAACCGCCGCGCGGCAGCTGATGAACTGCGTGCCGAAGTCGAGCGCAGTGCGCGCAGTGCGCGTGGCGTGGCCAGCGAACGTGCCCAGCTGCAGGCGCTGATCGACGGTGCTGCATTCCTGGAAAAGCAGCGCAGCCAGCGCGCCGGTACGGTGGAGATCTGGAACGAACTGACCCGGCGCCTGCCGGAGGGGACGTACCTGGAAAAACTGGCCATCGAGAACAACAACCTGCAGCTGATCGGGCTCAGCCGCGAGGCATCGCAGCTGGTGCAGCTGCTGCAGGATGCGCCGCAGTGGCGCAAAGTGAACCTGACCGGCGTGCTGCAGGCCGATGGTGCCGCCAGCGGCCGCGACCGCTTCACCATGACCGCTGAACTGCAGCCGTTGCCGACGGCAGCCCCGACCCGGGAGGCGGCCGATGCCGATGCCAAGCGCACGCCGTGACCGCTGGCTGGCGCTGGCACTGCTGCTGGCGGTGCTGGGCCTGGCCTATCTGCTGCTGGTGCACCCGTGGTTCACCCAGCCGCTGCGCGAGATCGATGCCGATGTCGCCGCGCTGCGCGAGCGCGAGTCGCGCGTGCAGGCACAGCTGCGGCAGAAGCCGCAGATCGAGCAGCGCCTGCGAGCCACCCGCGAAGCCCTGCAGCAACGGCCGGGCTTCCTGCGTGAGGCCACTGCCGAGGCCGCCGCCGCCGCACTGGGTGCGAAGCTGCAGGACGCGGTGGCGATGGCCAGCCCGGGCAACCGCAGCTGCACCATCAGCAACCGCACGCCGCTCACCGACAACCGGCGCGACGCCGAGTTCGTGCGCGTTGCCATGCAGGTACGCCTGCGCTGTGGCGTGGC
Source organism: Stenotrophomonas sp. YJH_SMC_8 (assembly GCF_059371315.1). Classification (NCBI taxonomy): domain Bacteria; kingdom Pseudomonadati; phylum Pseudomonadota; class Gammaproteobacteria; order Lysobacterales; family Lysobacteraceae; genus Stenotrophomonas; species Stenotrophomonas sp. YJH_SMC_8. The sequence goes on from NZ_JCAFUL010000001.1 coordinate 273,977, forward strand.
CGAACTGGCCACGGTGCTGCACAGCCTGGAAACCGGCAGCCCGCGTTTGTTCGTCGACAACCTCAACCTGATCGCACAGCGCTTCCAGCAGTCGCCGAATGAATCCGGGCTCGGCCTGGACGTGTCGTTCGAACTGGCCGGTTACCTGCTGCCCGGTGCCGCTGCCGATGGCAGTGCCCCGGCCCCTGCCGCCGAACCGGTGTCCGCGCCGCAGCCGCCTTCAGCGGCGCCCGCCCCCGCACCGGCTGTGCCGGTCGAGGGACAGGAGGTGGCTGATGAAACTTGAGCAGATCAGCCTGCGCACCGGTTTCCTGCTGGCCCTGACCGGTTGGGCCGCGGCGGTCTGGTTGGCCGCCGGTTTCGGTCTTGGCAGCCAGCTACCAGGTGCCGACGGCGATGCCGATGCGGCGCCTTCGCTGCCGGTGCTGCCGCCGTTGGCCGCAGAACGCATGCCCAGCGCCGACAGCTACAGCGCGATTGGTGAGCGACCACTTTTCGCCGAGGACCGCACGCCGAAGCCCTACCTGCTCGGTGGCAGCGAGCCTGCCGCCAGCGCCGCGCTGCGCTTGACCGGCGTGCTGCTGACCGGCGACTTCGGCATGGCCACCTTCACCACCGAACAGAATCGTTCGCTGCGGCTGCGCCTCAATGGCGAAGCGGTGGACGGCTGGCAACTGGTGGGGCTGGCACCGCGCCAGGCCACGGTGATCGGCCCAAGTGGCAGCCAGGTGCTGGAACTGGCCGTGTTCAACGGCCAGGGCGGCGAGCCACCCACTGTACTGCGCGGTGCCAATGGCGCGCCGCCAGCGGGTGCGGTCGTTGTGCCGCCGCCGGCGGGCGCACCGCCGATGCCACCCCCACCTCCGGCAGCTGCAGCCGCAACCGCGCAGCCGCAGCCCGCCAGCAGCGTGCCATCAGCCGCCGCCGCGGCACCGCCTGCCAACAACAACGGCCCCAGCGAAGCGCAGATGCAGGCCATCCGCGAACGCATCCAGGCCCGTCGCCGCCAGCTGCAGCAACAACAGCAGCAACAACCGTCGCCGCCCCCGGGCGATGGCACCAACCGATAGAGTGAATGCATGAGCTTGCGTTTTCTTCCCTGGTCCTTTGCCCTCGCGCTGCTGGTCGGCTGCAGCACCGTGTCCGCGCCGCATGTGCAACGCAAGGGCAACCTGTCGCCCACTGCCGAGGCCGGCCAGGCGGCCGAGGTCGCCGCCGATGCCGCCCGTGACGCCCAGGGTGCTCCGCAGGCCGTGATCCGCCGCGGTACCGGCACCATGATCAACCGCGAAGCCGCACGCGCACCGGCACCGGCACTGCATGGCGCCAGCACCGGCGAGGCCACCTTCAACTTCGAAGGCGAATCCGTGCATGCGGTGGTCAAGGCCATCCTGGGTGACATGCTGGGCCAGAACTACGTGATCGCACCGGGCGTGCAGGGCACGGTGACCCTGGCCACGCCCAAGCCGGTGTCGCCGGCACAGGCGTTGAACCTGCTGGAAATGGTGCTGGGCTGGAACAACGCCCGCATGGTCTACAGCGGCGGCCGCTACAACATCGTCGCCGCCGACCAGGCCCTGGCCGGCACCGTCGCGCCGAGTACCGCACCGGCGGCCAGCGCGCGTGGCTTCGAAGTGCGGGTGATCCCGCTGCAGTTCATCTCCGCCACGGAAATGAAGAAGGTGCTGGAGCCGTATGCGCGGCCCAACGCCATCGTCAACGTCGACAGCGGCCGCAACGTGATCACCCTCGGTGGCACCCGCGCCGAGCTGGAAAACTACATGCGCACCGTCGAGATCTTCGACGTCGACTGGCTGTCGGGCATGTCGGTGGGCGTGTTCCCGATCCAGTCGGGCAAGGCCGAGCAGGTCGCTGCCGATCTGGAGAAGGTGTTCGGCGAGGAGAGCAAGACCCCCAGCGCTGGCATGTTCCGTTTCCTGCCGCTGGAAAACGCCAACGCGGTCCTGGTGATCACCCCGCAGGTGCGTTACCTGGACCAGATCCAGCAGTGGCTGGACCGTATCGATACCGCCGGTGGCAGCGCCCGCCTGTTCTCCTACGAGCTGCGTTACATCAAGGCGCGCGACCTGGCCGAGCGCCTCAGTGAAGCCTTCGCCAGCAGCGGCAATCGTGGCGGCTCCAGCCCCGCATCGCTGGCACCCGCCGCGATTCCATCGCAGCTGGGCAGCGACGGCGAGCGCGGCATGGACAGCAACAACAGCAGCAGCTTCGGTTCGACCCCGGGCAGCAGCTCCGGCAGCGGCAACAGCGGCAGCATGAACCTGCCGCAGCGCCAGTCCGGCAACGTCAGCGTCAGCCTGGAAGTGGAAGGCGACCGCGTGGGCGTGTCGGCGGTGGAGGAAACCAACACCCTGCTGGTGCGCTCGACCCCGCAGGCCTGGCGCTCGATCCGGGAAGTGATCGAGAAGCTGGATGTGATGCCGTTGCAGGTGCACATCGAAGCGCAGGTAGCCGAAGTCGCGCTGACCGGAGACCTGAAGTACGGCGTCAACTGGTTCTTCGACAATGCCGTGCTCGGGCAGAAGCTGACCGGCGCCCTGGGCGGCGTGACCCTGCCTGCCGCTGCTGGCGGTTCCTGGAGCAGCTTCGCCGGTGCAGTGACCGGTGGCGAAGGCCTGGGCTGGGCGTTCACCGGGCACAACGGCGCGGCGGTGGTGAGTGCGCTGGACAAGGTCACGGATGTGCGCCTGCTGCAGACGCCTTCGGTGTTCGTGCGCAACAACGCCGAGGCCACGCTCAACGTGGGTGACAAGGTGCCGATCAACACCACCACGGTGAACACCGGCATTGGCACCAGCAGCTACAGCTCGGTGCAGTACATCGACACTGGCGTGATCCTGAAGGTGCGCCCGCGCGTGACCCGCGACGGCACGGTGTTCCTGGACATCGTGCAGGAAGTGAGCAGCGCCTCCGAGGTGCCGGAGAACTGCAACCCACAGGAACGCAACTGCAACCCGCGCATCTCCACCAAGAAGCTGTCGACAGAAGCGGCGGTGCAGAGCGGCGACACCATCATGCTGGCCGGCCTGATCACCGATTCGGCGACCGATGGCAGCAGCGGCATTCCCGGCCTGAGCCGGATTCCGGTGGTGGGCGCCCTGTTCGGGCAGAAGACGCGCACCAGCCGTCGTTCGGAAGTGATCGTGCTGTTGACCCCGAGCATCGTGCGCAACGGCCAGGAAGCACGCACGCTGACCGACGAGTACAGCCAGCGCTTCCGCGCGATGGAACCGCTGAACCAGCCGCGCGCGAAGAAGTAAGGGGTATCGGCCGGGCTGCGCCCGGCACCCGCAGAGGCTCGAGCAACAGCAACAGCAACAGCAACAGCAACAAGCGGATCTTCTGAGGGATGGCGGGGCACTGTGGGTTTGCGGGGACGCCGTGAACCCATCCATGGGGGCTTGGTCGCCGCATCCATGCGGCTCACACCCCGCAAACCCACAGTGCCCCGCCTTCGACAGATTCCCGCGGCCGTTGGTAGGTGTCGACCTTGGTCGACACGGTAGATCCACGCCATGCGTGGATGAATCTCCATCGAAATCGAATATTTAGATATCTGTGATATCTGAGCCGAGCACGGCTCGGCTCTACAGAATGCAAGGCCCGGCAGATCGCAGAAATCTGTCGAAGGCGGGGTGGGTCCGGTTGCGGGGGTGTCCGCGGCATGGATGCCGCGGCCAAGCCCCCAAGGATGGGTTTACGGCGTCCCCCGCAACCGGACCCACCTCGCCAACCCCAGGAACCCAGCTTCTGCTTCGGCTGTTGCTGTTGCTCCGGCCTGAAGCGGGGGCCGGGTGCAACCCGGCCGATACCCTCCCAGTGCTAGGCTGTGGCCACCGACAACCACGGAGGCGGGATGGGGGCGATCGTGTTGTTGCCGCTGTGCGTGGACGATGCTGCGCTCGATCGCTGCCTGGCCGCACTGGATGCCGGCACCGCGCCGGGCACCGCAGTCTGGTTGGCCGACGATGCGCAGACCGGTCCGCGTGCGCAGGCGGTGGTGGAACACTGGCTGGCGCATACGCCGCTGCAGGCCGAATACACCCGCCGCGCGCGGCCGCTGGGTGAAGTGGCGCATCTGGATGAGATGCTGCGCGCCTGCGATGGCCTGGACGTGGCCGTGCTGGCTCCGGACAGCGTGCCGGCACCCGGTTGGCTGCAGCAACTGCAGGACGCTTTCGCCCGCGATGCCGCCATCGCGACGGCAACCCCGTGGTGCAATGCTGGCGAAACCGCCGCGTGGCCACGGTTGGGCGAGATCAATCCCGAGCCCGAGGATGCGGCGCTGCTGGCACAGACCTGCGCTGCCTTGCCGACGCTGCACCCGGAACTGCCATCGGCGGTCACCCATGCGGTGCTGGTGCGTGGCAACGCACGCCGTCGCGCCGGTGGCCTGGATGTGGACAGCTACGCCGGCTGGAACGCGGCCCTGGTCGATCTCAGCCTGCGCATGGCCGGCCTGGGCTGGCGCAACGTGCTGTGCGAGACCGCCTTTGTCAGCCGTGCGGGCGAGGCGGTCAGCCGCGATGGCGACCTTGAGGCGCTGGCTGCGCGCTGGCCTGGCTGGGTGCCGCGCCTGGCCGATTTCCTGATGCACGATCCATTGCACGGGCTGCGCGCCGACCTGCAGCAGCGCATGCGGCAGGCGATAATGCCGAAGGAACAGGGCGACCTGTTCGTTCCTTCCGCGCCGGAGTCACCCGCTTGAATGTTGCCATCGCCGCCATCGTCGTCACTTACCAGAGTGGCAGCACCATCGATGCCTGCCTCTCGCGCCTGCGCCAGGCGCAGGACGTGGCCGAGATCCGGGTGGTCGACAACGGCTCGCTGGATGGCACGCTGGACATCGTGCAACGGCATGCCAGCCACGATCCCCGTGTGCGTTTTGTCGGCAATCCTGACAATCCAGGCTTTGCCGCTGCCAACAACCAAGGGGTGGCAGATTCGCACAGCCCTTGGCTGGCCTTCATCAACCCGGACCTGATGGTGGAGCCCGATACCCTGGCTGAGCTGCGCAGCCGTGCCGAAGGGGTGGGTGATTGCCTGCTGGGTGTCGAGCAGCTGGACGAGCATGGCCATGCCGACGAGGCGGTGCGCCGTCGTGATCCGGATTTCCTGTTGATGCTGCGTTCGCCGGGTAGAGGCTCGAAGCTGGCGGTCCCGCGCGACCCCCAGCAGCCGCTGCAGCGGGTGCCGGCACTGTCCGGTGCGCTGCTGATGATGCCGCGTGCGCTGTTCGACCGCATCGGTGGCTGGGACGCTGGCTACCGCCTGCACGCCGAAGACCTGGACCTGTGCCGGCGCGCACGTGAGGCTGGCGCGGTGGTGGCGATCGCCAACGACCTGCAGGTCACCCATGTGCGTGGTGTCTCCAGCCGCTCACGACCGTTCTTCGTTGAATGGCACAAGCACAAGGGCCTGTGGCGCTATTTCCAGAAGTTCGAAGCGAAGCAGCGTTCGCTGCCGGTGCGTGCCGCGGTATGGGGCGCGATCTGGGCCCACGCCGTGATGCTGGTGCCGCGCCTGCTGCGCCGGTCCCTGTAGAGCCGAGCCCGCGCTCGGCCACACCAGATCCGTCGGTAGATCCACGCCATGCGTGGATGGGGTGCCCGATCGGTAGCGCCGAGCCCGCGCCCGGCTGCATGGATGGGTCATCCATGCATGGAGTGGATCCACTGGTGGCGCCCACGGTTCACTCCGCCGGGCGCATAATCCGCCCCATGGCTATCATCCAGTCCCTGCTCGACACCGACCTGTACAAGTTCACCATGATGCAGGCGGTGCTGCACCAGCACCCCGGCGCCCAGGTGCAGTACCGGTTCAAGTGCCGCACCCCCGGCATCGACCTGGCCCGCTACATCGACCAGATCGACGAAGAGATCGACCACCTGTGCAGCCTGCGTTTCAGCAGCGCGGAACTGGACTACATGCGTGGGCTGCGCTTCGTGAAGCCCGACTTCGCCGATTTCCTCGGCCTGTTCCACCTGGACCGCAAGTACATCCAGCTGCGTGCGTCGAAAACCGTGCCGGGCGAGATTGAACTGGACATCACCGGTCCCTGGCTGCACACCATCCTGTTCGAGGTGCCGCTGCTGGCGATCATCAACGAAGTCTGGTTCCGCAACACCACCACGCCTGACTTCGCCGAGGGCGAACGCCGCCTGCAGGCCAAGGCCGCGCTGCTGCGCGATACCCCCGGTTTCGAACAGTGCCGCATTGCCGACTACGGCAGCCGCCGCCGCTACTCGCGCGACTGGCACGCGCGCCTGCTGCCATTGCTGCGTGATGCACTCGGCCCGCAGCTGGTGGGCACCAGCAACGTGCACTTCGCCCGCCTCTATGGCATGACCCCGCACGGCACGATGGCGCACGAGTACCTGCAGGCGTTCCAGGCGCTGGGCCCGCGCCTGCGTGATTCGCAGGTGGCGGCACTGGAATCGTGGGCGCGCGAGTACCGGGGCGACCTGGGGATCGCGCTGTCCGACGTGGTCGGCCTGGACGCGTTCCTGCGCGACTTCGACATGTATTTCTGCAAGCTGTTCGACGGTGTGCGCCATGACTCCGGCGATCCGTTCGACTGGGGCGACCGCATGCTGGCGCACTTCCAGCAGCGCCGGGTCGACCCGCGCAGCAAGGTCCTGGTCTTCAGCGACGGCCTGGACATCGCCAAGGTCATGCGCCTGTACGACTACTTCCGTGGTCGCTGCCAGGTCGCGTTCGGCGTCGGCACCCACCTGACCAATGATCTGGGCCCGACGCCGCTCAACATCGTCATCAAGATGGTCCGCTGCAACGGCCAGCCGGTGGCCAAGCTCAGCGATTCGCCGGGCAAGAGCATGTGCGACGACCCCGGTTACCTGGCTTACCTGCGCCAGGTCTTCGAGCTGCCGCAGCCGGCGTAACCGCGCCGGCCTTCAGTGCTGCTTACAGGTAGTCGACAACGACCAGGTAGGCGCCCTGCAACGGCTGCTGCTTCGAGGCCTGCACGCTGTAGCGCTCGGAGAAGGCGATATCGCCGGCGCGCATCGCGCTGGCCGACACCGACAGCTTCTGCCCCTGGCGCTTGCCATCGCGCAGCGTTGCGGCCTGGCCATCGGCCAGCGCCGTCACAGCCACCGTCGAGCCCTTGGCGGATGGCGGGCAGGCCGCCAGGCTCAGCTCGCCCTGGGACAGGTTGGTCGTGCAGCCCGGTTCGACGATGCGGCCGCTGAAGCGGATGCTGCCGCTGCTGGCCTGGGCCACGGCACTGATGGACATCAGGGCCACGCACAGCAGAAGGGAGGTTCTCATGGCACGTTCTCTGGTTCGGTGTGTCCTAGTTAGCGACAGCTTCGATCAGCCTTTAATAGGACGATTCCGAATCTGCTAGGCCCATCACCAAGAAAGAGTGATGCGCATCAAAGAAGCCGATTTCCACCTGAAAAAGGCCTGTTTCCGTGCATGCCGAACGCGCCACCCGAAGCGTCATCCAAGGTCGTTTCCGACCTGATCCGGCGACCGTCAAATCCCCGCACCTTTGAGGCCATCATTTCGCCTAACACGTCACATTTGTAGCGTCAATGAATTGGCGTTCAGAAAAATAATGAGACTTTCATCACACTTGTGCATATACTTGCGTCACGGATTCAGGGGAACGTATGTCCGAATCCGGCCACAGGTGAGACGCAAGGATGGGTCTTGTTCGCCCGGCAGTGCTCCTTGCTTCCTCCTCTACTTCCATCTCTTCAGTAGGGTTAGGTAAAAGCGAATGCACAAGATCAACCTCATCGCCGCTCTGATGCTGGCCGCCGCTCCGCTGGCCGCCAACGCCGCCGACGGCACCATCACCTTCACCGGCAAGGTGACCGACAAGACCTGCACCATCTCGACCCCGGGCGGCAAGGACTTCGCCGTCAACCTGCCGACCGTGTCGAAGAACACGCTGGCCGCCGCCGGCAACGTTGCGGGCCGTACCCCGTTCGCGATCAACCTGACCAAGTGCAGCGCCGGCAACGTCGCTACCTACTTCGAGCCGGGTTCGACCGTTGACTTCAACACCGGCCGCCTGCTGAACCAGGCCTCGGCCAACGCTGCCACCAACGTGCAGCTGCAGCTGCTGGGCTCGAACAACCAGGTCCTGCCGATCAAGGCTGCAGGCGCTGGCCAGGCCCAGACCAACTCGCAGTGGGTCACCGTCGGCACCGACGGCTCGGCCGACCTGAACTACTACGCCGAGTACTACGCCACTGCCGCCGCCACCCCGGGCGACGTCACCAGCAGCGTCAAGTACACGATCATCTACAACTGATCGCAGCCGTACCCGCATTGGCCGGCGTACGCGCCGGCCAGTGCCTCGCGGCCTCTGGCCCCATACCTCGAGCGTAGTACTTCCGATGAAAGCATTCTTTCCCCGGGCGCTGCTGCTGGCAGCGTTCACGCTGCCCTTCTGCCAGAACGCTCTGGCCGGCGTGGTGGTCAATGGCACGCGGGTGATCTACCCGGCGCAGGCGCGCGAAGTCACCGTGCAGGTCGACAACGTCGGCGACTCGCCCGCCCTGGTCCAGGCCTGGATCGACAGTGGCGACGCCAACCAGACCGCCGATACCAGCGACGCCCCGTTCGTACTGACGCCGCCGATCGCGCGCGTCGAACCGGGCCGCAGCCAGGCGCTGCGCGTGATCTTCTCCGGCGCGCAGCTGCCGACCGACCGCGAGTCGGTGTTCTGGCTCAACGTGCTGGACGTGCCGCCGTCGCCGGACAACGCCGACAGTGGCGACCAGAACTACCTGCAGGTCGCGTTCCGTTCGCGCCTGAAGCTTTTCTACCGGCCGCAGGGCCTGAAGGGCGTCGCCAACGACGCGCCGGCAGCGCTGCGCTGGACCCGTTCGGGCGACCGTCTGCGGGTGGAAAACCCAAGCCCCTTCCACGTCACCCTGGCCGAAGTGCATGCCGTGACCGGCAGCACTGAAAAGGCTGTCGAGGACAAGGGCGCAATGGTCGCGCCGAAGCAGAGCCTGGAGTTCGCCGCACCGGCGGGCACCGACCAGGTCCGCTTCATCACCATCAACGACTACGGCGGCCGGGTGGAACACACGATCCGCCTCGGCAGCACCGGGGGCTGAACGCGCCGCGCTGGCCCACGGCCCGCGCATCCCGCCACCGCCGCCGTGCGGCGAACTGAAGGAATGTCAGTGTGATCGGAAACAGATTGACATTGTCGATCCATCAGGCGCTTTGCCTGCTGGTTGCTGGCGTGGCCTGCCCAGGATGGGCGCTGGCTGCTCCGGCCAATCTCGGCGAACAGGCGCTGATGGCGCAGAGTGGTGCGGCCAATGCGCGTGCCCCGGAATCGGCCCAGTTCAACTCCAGCTTCCTGTCTGGCCAGGCCAAGCAGGTCGATCTGGCGGCCTTCAGCAACGGCAACCCGATGGTGGCCGGCAACTACCGTGTCGACGTCTACGTCAACGGAGCCTGGCAGGGCCGCCGCGACCTGCAGTTCAAGGCCGATGCGCAGGGCCGCGTAGACGCCTGCCTGCCGCTGCCGATGCTGGAAGAAATGGGCGTGGACAGCGAGGCCGTGCTGTTGCAGCAGGACCCGTCCGTGCCGACCGACAAGACCACTTGCGTGCCGGTCCAGCAGCGCATGGCCAATGCCTATGGTGTCTACGACAGCGGCAACCTGCGCTACGACCTCAGCATCCCGCAGGTGTTCCTGCGCCGCGAGGCGCGTGGCTACGTCAACCCGGCACTGTGGGACCGTGGCATCAATGCCGGCTTCGTCGGCTACAGCTTCAATGCCATCGACAGCGACAGCCGCGTCGAAGGCGGCCAGCGCAACCGCAGTGCCTACCTGGGCCTCAACGCGGGCCTCAACCTGGGCGGTTGGCAGTTCCGCCACGACTCGAACCTGACCTGGTCCGAGGGCGACGGCCGCCATTGGCAGAGCATCGCCACCTATGCGCAGCGCGGCATCCCGCAGGTGCGCGGCATGCTCACCATTGGTGAGGCCTACACCACCGGCGAGCTGTTCGATTCGATCGGTTACCGCGGCGCCAGCCTGGCCAGCGACGACCGCATGCTGCCCGATTCGCTGCGCGGTTACGCGCCGGTCGTGCGCGGCATCGCCGAGACCAACGCGCGCATCGAAGTGCGCCAGAACCAGCAGCTGATCTATTCCTCGACCGTATCGCCGGGCAGCTTCGTCATCGACGATCTTTATCCGACCGGCTATGGCGGCGACCTGGAAGTAAGCGTGATCGAGGCCGATGGCCGTCGCCGCGAGTTCAAGGTGCCGTTCGGTTCGGTGCCGCAGATGCTGCGCGAAGGCGTGTCGCGCTACTCGCTGACCGCAGGCCAGGTGCGCAACAAGCTGCTGGCCGATGAGCCGTGGCTGGTGCAGGGCACCTACCAGCGCGGTATCGGCAACCAGCTGACCCTGTACGGCGGCAGTGCACTGAGTGATGGCTACCTGTCGCTGCTGTACGGCGTCGGCCTGTCCACGCCGGTCGGCGCGTTCGCCGCCGACGTCACCCATGCGCGTACCTCGTTCGACCACTACGGCAACCACACCGGTGCCAGTGTGCGCCTGAGCTACAGCAACATGATCGGCGAGACCGGGACCAACCTGACCCTGGCCGCCTACCGCTACTCGACCGAGGGTTTCTACAGCCTGCAGGACGCACTGTACGGTCGTGATTCGGACAAGCGTGGCATCGATCCGACCACCCGCGGCCGCCAGCGCAGCCAGTTCCAGGTGACGCTGAACCAGCCGCTGGGTCGTCGCGGCGGCGCGCTGTACCTGACCGGTTCGGTGCGCGACTTCTACGATCGTCCCGGCACCTCCAAGCAGTACCAGGTTGGCTACAACAACGCCTGGCGCTCGGTGAACTACGGCTTCTCCGCGCTGCGTACCGAAGAGGGCGTGCTGGGCCGTTCCGATACCCAGTACCTGCTGTCGATGAGCGTGCCGCTGGGCCGTGGCACCCACCCGGTGTCGTTCAGCGCCGACCTCGGCGTGCGCGACCGCGATGGCTACGACAACAGCCGCGTCGGCATCACCGGTTCGGCCGGCGTCGACAACAACTTCAGCTATGGCGCAGCCCTGTCCGACTCGCGCGAGGGTGGCACCACCGCGGTCGGCAACGTCGAATACCGCAGCCGCTACTCCGCGTTGAACGCCACCTACAGCCACTCGCGTGATTTCCGCCAGGCCTCCGTCGGTGCCAACGGCAGCGTGGTCGTGCATCCGGGTGGCTTCACCTTCACCCCGCAGCGTGGCGACACCATGGTGCTGGTGGAAGCGCCGGGCGCGCGCGATGCCATCGTCAGCAACGCACCGGGCCTGCGTGTCGATGGCCGCGGCTACGCGGTGGTCCCGTACGTGTCGCCGTACCGCCTCAACACCGTCACCCTCGACCCGCAGGGCATGGCCCACGACGTCGAACTGGAGAGCACCAGCCAGGCGATCGCGCCGTTCGCCGGTGCCATCAGCTACCTGCGCTTCGATACCCGCAAGGGCAACGCGCTGCTGATCCAGGTACGCAACCCTGATGGCCGCACCATGCCGTTCGGTGCACAGGTCAAGGACGAGCAGGGCCAGCCGGTGGGCATGGTCAGCCAGGGCGGCCGCCTGTACGTGCGCAGTGAAAAGAACCAGGGCCGCCTGCTGGTGGAGTGGGGCGCAGGTGCCGACCAGCGCTGCACCGTCGATTACCAGGTTCCGGCGGACGCCGATGCGTCCAAGACCGGCTTCATCCCGCTGGAGGCAGCATGCCGATGATTTCTTCCCGTGGTCGCAAAGTGCTGGCCGCAATGGCACTGCTGGGCAGTGTGTTGATGGCGCAGCAGGCCAGCGCGGCCTGCCGCATCCAGATCAACGGTTTCGTTGCCCAGGATGTGCAGATGGACATGGGCCAGATCGTGATTCTGCCGAGCACCCCGGTGGGTGGCGTGATCAAGGAAATCAGTGTGCCGATCAACCAGCAGAACAGCGTCGCCCGCTGCGACTATTGGTATGGCGGCAGCTCGACCGGCGAGTATGTCAATGCCCCGCAGAAGCGGCCAGTGGCCGGCTTTGCCAACGTCTACGAGACCGGTGTTGCAGGCGTGGGTATCCGACTGTTCCGCGACTCCGGCGCGATCCAGACCTACTACCCGCATTCCATCAACTTCGGTGCCAACTCCACCATCTCGCTGATCGGTGGCCAGTTCCGCATCCAGCTGATCAAGACCGCCGCGCAGACCGGTTCGGGGGTGATCGCACCCAATGGCCGCTTCACTACCTATTACTTCGATGGGGATGGTCCCAGCCGCCCGGTACTGACCTCGACCTTCAGGGGCTCGGGCACCACCGTGGTCAGCCCGACCTGCGAAGTGCAGGCCGGCAGCCGCAACATCGCGGTCGATTTCGGCAGCGTGGCCAACACCACCTTCACCGGCGTCGGCTCGCGCGCGGTCGACCGTGACTTCGAGATCCGCCTGAACTGCCAGGGCAGCAACGTGGCCGCCTACCAGAGCAAGATCGGCATCCGCCTGGATGCCGATCAGGACAGCTCGAACATGCCCGGCGTGCTGAAGCTGAGCGCAGCCACCAACAGCGCCACCCGCATCGGCATCCAGATGGTCCAGCGCGACGGCAGCACCGAACGCGAGGTGCGCTTCGGCCAGACCATCAGTGTCGGCACGACCACTACCGGTACCAGTGTCATGAGCCTGCCGCTGCGGGCCCGCTATGTGCAGACCCAGGCCGGCACCGTCGGTGCCGGCACCGCCAACGGGCAGGCGACGTTCACGATCCAGTACGAGTAGTACGCGCTTTCCATTGCTGAGTTTCGAGCCTCACGTCGCCCGTTCCGCGGGCGGCGTTGACTGCGTCTTGATCCCGCAAACGTGAAGATCAGGGCTATCATTGCCGTACAGAAACATGAATGTGATGTACGTCATGAAAGTGACCTCCTTTTCACCGCAGCGCCTCCACTGCCGGGCTTTCCGCCCGGTTGAGGGGCAATGAAAGGATCCGGCGTGCCTGCGACCCACCTTGCCATTGCCGGATTGCCCGCCGAGTTCGTCGAGATGCGCAGCGGAGGCCTGTACTGGGTGGTGGCTGCCGGCAGCGCGCCGACGGACCTGCTCGGCGCCGGCGTGCTGGCAACGGCCGAGGCACTGGACGAGGCCGTGCTGGTCACGCTGGGGCGCGGGGCCGAATCGATGCTGGCGCTGCTGCCTGCCGACCAGGGGCCGGCCCGCCTGCGGCTGTTCCAGCGCTCGCACCACGGCATGCAGCAGGCGTTGCGCGGGCTGACCGGCGATCTGCCGCGCACCGCCTCGGCGCGCACCCGGCTCAGCCTGGTGCAGTTCCCGGTGGCGGCGCTGGACGGCTGGGATGATGCCCGGCTGGCACGCTGGTGCCAGCAGCTGCAGGAATGGGCCGGGCAGGCGCAGCAGGTGCTGCTGTTGCTGTGCCACGGCGAAGTGGCGACCCTGGCCCCGCGCCTGTTGTCACTGAGCCGGAACTGCGCCGGTGTGGCCCAGCTGCATCCGCATCGTGGTGCCCTGCAGCTGCTGCTGCATTACTGGTCCAACAGCCATGGCGTGGTGGCCCAGCGATCATTCGGCGTCGAGCAGGAAAGCCGCGGGCTGCGCCACCTGGCCGAGGCCGATGCCGCCGAGACTGGGATCGATGCGACCAGTGGCAGCGACCGCGATGTCTTCCTGGCCCAGGCCGAAGTACTGGAAGGTGCGCCGCCGTTGTCGGCGGCCTGGCGCCTGTATGACGGCTGGGCCGGATTGCTGCCGGCCGCGCTGCAGGCGCGCGAGGCCACCGTGGTGCTGGCCATCGACGAGAATGCCAAGGTGGATGCACTGGCCCGCCTGCTGCACCGCCTGCGTCGAGAACGTGGCAATGCGCTGAAGCTGGTGGTGCGCGAGCTGCAGCCCTGCCTGCGCTACGCCGATGAGCGGCTGCTGATGCAGTGCGGTTGCAGCCTGGTGGTGCCGTCAGCGACGCCTTTGCCGCGACTGCTGACCCTGCTGGAAACCGTGCAGCGGCAGCGTTGGCAGGGCCAGCTGGCGGAAGAACCAGAGCCGCTGATCCGTTCGCATCGACCGCCATCGGTGAGTGGCCTGGTCAGCGCCGCACGCTTCCGCCAGATCGCAGGTGATCGCATCGACCAGGACGGCAGTGCGGTGGAAAGCGCCGTGCTGGCGCTGCAGCCGGTGGCCGGCCTGCGTGCCGAGCAGACCCTGCAGCAGCTGCGCATCCGCCGCCAGGGCGATCTGGCCTGTGTCTACCGCGGGCAGGTACGCCTGTTCCTGTTTGGTTGCCGGCGTGATGCGGTCGAGCAGGCCCTGGGCAATCTGTTCCGCCTGCCCTGGCGCGAGCTGTTCGATGGCTACCAGCGCCTGGCCGAGTACGACATTGCAGCGATGAACGCCCGCAGCAGCGATCCGGAGGCCGAGGTACTGCCCGAAGCACCCGCGACCCTGCCGGCCGTGGCCCCGGCGCTCGAGGCGCCTGTTTTCACCGCCCCGAAGCCGCTGCGACTGGGAGATCGCGCATGACCACCGACCAGCAACTCTGGACCCTGATCGTCGCCTGCGCGCTGGTGATGATTCCCTTCGGAGCCATGCTCGGCACGCTGTGGCGCGGGCTGCGCCGCCGTGTCGCGCGCTGGCTGCCACCCCGCCATCTGCGCCGCGCCGGTGTACGCCAGCGTGCGCCGCGGAGGGCTGCATGAGTCCACAGATGGCACCCGCATCTCCCTTCGCCTGGGCCGACCTGCGCGGCTGGAACCTGTATTTCCTGTCCAAGGTGGTACTGGCCTGGATGGGCGCGCTGGATCTGAAGATCCTGCCCAACCTGCTGTTCCTTGGCGCACTGCTGATTCCACTGCGCTGGCGCTGGGCACGCATCGCGCGCACCGTCGTCGCGATACCGGTGGGCGTGGCCCTGTACTACCAGGACACCTGGTGGCCGCCGTTCCGGCGCCTGTTGGTGCAGCCTGGCGTGCTCGACTTCTCGGCGGACTACTGGCTCGAGCTGGCCCAGCGCTTCATCAACTGGCAGATGGTGGCGGTGCTGGCGATGCTGGTGCTGGCCTACGTACTGCTCAAGCCGTGGCTGCGCATCACCACCCTGAGCGTGCTGGGCATGCTTGGCCTGGCTGTGATGGCGATACCGATGCCGGCGGGCTGGAACTGGGGGCAGGATACCGCCACCGCGGCCACCGCCAGCGCCGCAGGCACCTCGGGTGGCGGCCTGCCGCCGGCCAACAACGAGACGCTCAATGCATGGCTGGCCAGCTTCTACCAGCAGCAGGCCAGCCTCAAGACCAGCTTCCCGGCACCGGGCAGCGGCGCGCCGTTCGACGTCATCATCCTCAACATCTGCTCGCTGGCATGGAGCGATCTGGATGAAGTGGGGCTGCGCCAGAACAACCTGCTCGATCACATGGACGTGGTGTTCGACGACTTCAACTCGGCAACCGCCTACAGCGGCCCGGCGGCGATCCGCCTGCTGCGCGCCAGCTGTGGCCAGACCTCGCATACCGCGCTGTTCGATCCGGTGCCGGCCGAATGCCAGCTGTTTTCGAACCTTCAGCATCTTGGCTTCCAGAGCGAGCTGGCGATGAACCATGACGGTCACTTCGACGATTTCATCGGTGAACTGCACCAGTTCGGCGGGCTGCAGGCGCAGCCGATGGACATCAGCGCATTTCCCAAAGCGCTGGTGGCGTTCGACAAGTCGCCGCTGCGCCGCGATGGCGATGTGCTGATGGCGTGGTGGAAACAGCGGCTGGCCGGGTCCAGCCAGCAGGTGGCGCTGTTCTACAACACGATCTCGCTGCACGATGGCAACCGCATCGTCGGCGCCGATGGCCGTTCGAATGCCGCCGACTACAAGGCACGTGCGGAAATGGTGCTGGGCGACATGGCCGGTTTCGTCGATGCGGTGGAGAAGAGTGGTCGCCGCGCGATGATCGTGGTGGTGCCCGAGCATGGCGCGGCCCTGCATGGCGACCGCATGCAGATTCCGGGCATGCGTGAGATCCCCAGCCCGTCGATCACCCACGTGCCGGTGGGCGTGAAGCTGATCGGCATGGGCGCGCCGGCGGCCGGCGGCCCACGTCATGTCCCCGAGCCGAGCAGCTACCTGGCGGTGTCCGAGCTGGTGTCGCGCGTGTACGCGCTCAATGCCCAGTCGCCGCCGAGCGAGCGCAACTGGGACAGCCTGCTGAAGGGGTTGCCGCAGACACCGTCGGTATCGGAGAACGAAGGCGCCAAGGTCATCGAGTACGCCGGCAAGCCCTGGCTGCAGCTGCAGGGCAGCCAGACCTGGAGCCCCTACCCGGAGGAGGCGCGCTGATGCCTGCCGACATTCTTGCCGTGCCGGTCACGCTGTCCGTGGAAGAGGATGACATCGACCTGCTGCGCCGCAGCCTGGGCATGCCGGGGTTGCCCTACGTGGACTTCTCGGCCCAGCAGGAACGTGCACGGGCGCTGGCGCGCTGGCCGTTGCTGGCCGTTGCTGGCCGAACTGGAGCCGCGCCGATGAGCACCATGTTGTCGCTGCAGGGCATCCATGGCGGAACCGGCGTCACTACGGTGCTTGCCGCGCTGGGCCAGGGCCTGCACGCCCAGGGGCAGCGCGTGCTGCTGGTCGAATGCAGCCCGGACCAGATGCTCGGCCTGCACCTGGGCCTGCCTGCCGACGTGGACAACGGTTGGGCGCGCGCGCAGCTGGACGGTACGGATTGGCGTGATGCCGCCTACGCCATCGCAGCAGGACTCGCGGTGCTGCCCTACGGTCGTGTCGACGCCGAGGCCGCGATGCACATCGAACAGCAGCTGCAGCAGGCACCGGCCACCTGGGCCGAACGCATTCCACTGCTGGAGGCCCAGTTCGACTGGATCCTGTTCGATCTGCCGCAGCGCCTGCCGGCGCACGCTGCGGCCATCAACCAGCACGCACGCTGCACGCTGCCGCTGCGCCTGGCCTGTGTCGATCCGGTCAGCCATGTGTTCCTGCAACGGCAGCCGGATGACACCCGCCTGCTGCTGGCCAACCGCTATGACCCGGTCATTCCGGTGCAGCGCGACCTGATGCAGCTGTGGCTGCACGCGCACGGCGCGCGGCTGGTGCCGCAGCCGCTGCACGAGGATGCGCGGGTACCCTCCGCATTGGCCAGCAAGCAGCCACTGGGCCGCTATGCGACCGATTCGCTGGCTGCTGCCGATGTCGATGGCCTGGTGCTGTGGTGCCTGGCGGAGGCCGCACGGCGCCAGGCCACGGCGGGGGCACGCTGATGGGCGCCCGCGTCTACTACCTGGGCTGGGGGCGCCTGCGCGAACGCGTGCATGCGTCCTGGCCGACACGGTCGCTGCTGTGGCTGCTGCAGTGCGTGGGCTGGGCGTTCCTGCGCCTGGAAGGGCCGGCGTGGCAGGCGCAGGCCCCGCGCCTGCGCAACGCCTTCCCGCAGATCCAGGGCGACCGTCGCTGGCGCCCGGGCGATCCGCTGCGGTTGCTGATCCAGGCCATGTGGCTGTCGGTGGTGCGGTTGGTACCGCAGCCTTCGCTGAGGCGGCAGCGGTTGGCCCAGGCCCGGCGCGAACGCATTGCCGAACTGCGTGGCGCGGCCGGTCGTGGCCGCCTGCGCTATCTGCGCGCCATGCGCGATGCGCCCAGTGAATTCTGGAACAGCCGCGTGGCGGCCTGGTTCGGCCGGAAGATGGGCAGCCTGTCGCCACGTTCGCGGCACCTGCTGACCCTGCTGGTCGGGTTGGCCACGCTGGGGCTGGCGGCGCTGTGCATCACCCAGCCGTTCACCTATCTGGCGCAGTTCGTGTTCGTCGTACTGCTGTGGGTCATCGCGCTGCTGGTGCGGCGCATGCAGGGGCGCTATGCGACGCTGGTGCTGGTGGTGCTGTCGATCACCGTGTCCTGCCGCTACCTGTGGTGGCGCTACACCGCCACGCTGAACTGGAACAGTACCTTCGACCTGGTCTGTGGCGTGGTGCTGCTGGCGGCGGAAACCTATTCGTGGCTGGTGCTGATGCTGGGCTACGTGCAGGTGGCCTGGCCGCTGCGTCGCCGCCCGGCGCCGTTGCCGGCCGACATCCGCCAGTGGCCGACGGTGGATGTGCTGATTCCCACCTACAACGAAGACCTGGCGCTGGTGCGGCACACCGTGTACGCAGCAATGGGCCTGGACTGGCCGGCCGACAAGCTGCGCATCCATATCCTCGATGATGGCAAGCGCGAAGAATTCCGCGCATTCGCCGAGCATGCCGGGGTCAACTACATCACCCGCTCGAACAACCATCACGCCAAGGCCGGCAATCTCAACCACGCCCTGACCCTGATCGACGGTGAGCTGGTGGCCATCTTCGACAGCGATCACCTGCCGGTGCGTTCGTTCCTGCAGATCACCTGCGGCTGGTTCCTGCGCGACCCGAAACTGGCGCTGGTGCAGACCCCGCACCACTTCTTCTCGGCCGATCCGTTCGAACGCAACCTGCAGGTGTTCCGCAGCGACCCCAACGAAGGCGAGCTGTTCTACGGCCTGGTGCAGGACGGCAACGACCTGTGGAACGCGGCGTTCTTCTGCGGTTCCTGCGCGGTACTGCGGCGCGAGGCCATCGATGCCATCGGCGGGTTTGCCACCGAGACCGTCACCGAAGATGCGCACACCGCGCTGCGCCTGCATCGCAAGGGCTGGAACTCGGCCTACCTGCGCATTCCGCAGGCGGCCGGCCTGGCCACCGACAGCCTCGGCGCGCACGTCAACCAGCGCATCCGCTGGGCACGCGGCATGGTGCAGATCTTCCGCATCGACAACCCGCTGCTGGGCAAGGGCCTGAGCCTGTTCCAGCGCTTCTGCTACGCCAACGCGATGCTGCATTTCCTGGCCGGTATTCCGCGCCTGGTGTTCCTCACCGCGCCGCTGGCGTTCCTGCTGCTGCACGTCTACATCATCTATGCGCCGGCGCTGGCCATCCTGCTGTTCGTGGTGCCGCACATGGCCCACGCCAGCCTTACCAACGCACGCATCCAGGGCAAGTACCGGCGGCCGTTCTGGGGCGAGGTGTACGAGACGGTGCTGGCCTGGTACATCGCACGGCCCACCACCGTGGCACTGTTCAGTCCGGGCCGCGGCAAGTTCAACGTCACCGACAAGGGCGGCACCCAGGCCGGCGATCGATTCGACTGGCGCGTGGCGCAGCCCTATCTGGTGCTGGCGCTGCTGAACGTGCTCGGCCTGTGCTTTGCCGTGTGGCGCTTCATGCACGGGCCGCTCGATGAACGCGGCACGGTGGTCGTCAGTTCGTTGTGGGTGCTGTACAACCTGCTGATCATCGGCGGTGCGCTGGCGGTGGCCGCTGAAGTGCAGCAGGTGCGGCGCACGCACCGCGTCACCACCCACCTGCCGATGGCGCTGCAGGTGCCCGATGGCCGCCGCCTGCGCGGCGTGCTGCAGGACTACTCCAACGATGGCGTAGGCGTTGAACTCGGCGAAGACGCACAGCTGGCCGAAGGCCAGCGCGTGCAGGTACTGCTGGGGCGGGGCCGCCGCGAGTTCGCGTTCCCGGCGCGGGTGCAGCGCACGATCGGCCAGCGACTGGGCCTGCTGCTGCTGTTCGAGGACGAACGCCAGCGCGTGGAGTTCGCCCAGTGCACCTTCGCCCGCGCCGATGCCTGGCTCGACTGGCACGCCGGTTACCAACCCAAGAGCCTGCCGCGCAGCCTGTGGAGCGTGCTGGTCCTGGGCTGGCGCGGCTATCGGCGGATGGGTGATTTCGCGCCGTTCGACCTTGACCGCCCGGCACACTGGAACCGTCGCCTGCTGCGATGGCTGGCCAGCTTTGCTCCGCAACGTCCGCTTCCTTCCCACCCGGCTGACCCAGCCGCTGATCCAGGGCTTCGTCCATGACCCTTCCGTCCTCTCTGCGTTGGCTGCTGCTGCCCCTGCTGGCCCTGCCCGTGGCGCCAGGCAACAGCGCGCCTGCTCCGGCACCGGTCGCCCCTCCCACCACAGCGCCTGCCGCGCCGCCGGTGCCGAGCGTGCCGGCCGCACCCGCCACCACTCCCGCCGCCGGTACCGAGCCCGCGCTGGCGCAGACCTGGACGGGCAGCGCCTGGCCCTGGCAGCGGCAGAACACCTTTGCTCAGCTGGGGCGGCGCCAGGACACGCTGCTGTCGGGGGTGCGCAATGCCACCACCTTCGAGTTCCAGGTCCGCCGCGACCGCCTGGTCCGCGATGCGGAACTGGATCTGAGCTTCACGCCGTCACCGTCGCTGCTGCCGACCCTGTCGCACCTGCGGGTCTACCTCAACGACGCGATGATGGGCGTGGTGCCGATCAGCAACGACCAGCTGGGCCGCCCGGTGCAGGCCAAGCTGCCGCTGGACGCACGCCTGATTGCTGATTTCAACCAGGTCCGCCTGGAGTTCGTCGGCCACTACACCGACATCTGCGAAGAGCCGACGCACAGCTCGCTGTGGGTCAACCTGTCCAGCAACAGCACGCTGCGCCTGGGTGGCCAGCCGCTGGCGATGCAGGACGACCTGGCCAACTTCCCGCTGCCGTTCTTCGATCCGCGCGATACCGCACGGCTGGAACTGCCGGTGGTGTTCGCCGCCGCACCGAGCCTGGCGCAGCAGCGCGCGGCAGCGGTGATGTCCTCGTACTTCGGCAGCCTGTCCGGCTGGTGGCGCCAGGCGCGCTTCCCGGTCAGCTTCGGCACGCTGCCGGACAAGGGCCACGCGGTGGTGCTGGCGGTCAACGGCAGGTTCCCGCCGGTGATCGCCAACCATGCCCCGGTGAAGGGCCCGATGATCGAACTGATGTCGCTGCCGGAGGATCCGCAGCGCAAGCTGCTGCTGGTGCTGGGCCGCAACGATGACGACCTGCAGAAGGCGGTGGCCGCGATGGCGGCCGGCAACGTGCTGTTCCGCGGCCGCCAGGTCAGCGTCGACGAGATCAAGCCACTGGCCCCGCGCAAGCCGTACGACGCGCCGAACTGGGTACGTACCGACCGCGCCGTCCGCCTGGCCGAACTGCTCGACTACCCGCAGCAGTTGCACGCCAACGGTGTGTCACCGCAGCCGATCACGGTCAATCTCAACCTGCCGCCGGACCTGTTCATCTGGCGCAACCAGGGCATTCCGCTGAACCTGCGCTACCGCTACACGCCGCCGTTCGGCAGCGATGAGTCGCGGCTGGGCGTGGCGATCAACGACCAGTTCATCTCCAGCTTCCCGCTGGTGCGCCGCAACGGCAAGCAGGGCCTGGAGGAAATCCGCCTGCCGGTGCTGGCCGGCGATGCCGGTGCCGACGACGGGCGTCTGCTGATTCCGGCGCTCAAGCTGGGCGACCGCAACCAGCTGCGCTTCGATTTCAACTTCGCCAGCGTGATGGGCAGTGCGCAGCGCGACCACTGCCAGACCGTGCTGCCGCCCAACCTGCAGGCAGCGATCGAAGAGGACTCGACCATCGACTTCTCCGGGTTCCATCACTACATGGGCCTGCCGGACCTGTCCGCATTCGCACTCAGCGGTTTCCCGTTCACCCGCATGGCCGATCTGTCCGAGACCGTCGTGCTGGTGCCGCCCAGCGCCAGCGAAGCACAGGTCAGCCTGCTGCTGAACCTGATCGGTGGGCTGGGCGTGCAGAGTGGCTACCCGGCCTATGGCCTGCGCCTGTCCGATGACTGGAAGCAGGCCAGCGCACTGGATGCGGACCTGCTGATGCTGGGCGCCTTGCCGGCGGAGCTGCGCGGCAGCCAGCAGCTGTCGCTGCTGATCGACGACCAGCGCACGCGCCTGCTCAACGGCCAGTCGCCGTCGCCGCAGCAGGCGATGGAACAGGCCCGCCGTGGCAGCCGCGATGGCGACCCGGCGGTGACCGAAGTAGCAGTGAGCGCGCAGGCACCGTTTGCCGCGATCATCGGCATGCAGTCGCCGAAGCATGCGCAGCGCAGCATCGTTTCGCTGGCCGCCAGCAATGCCGCCGACTACGGCCTGCTCGACGATGCACTCAGCGATACCGGCAAGCGCGAAGCCATTGCCGGTTCGGTGGCGATCCTGCGTACCTCGGGCATCCACAGCCAGTTCGTCGGCGATCACTACTACGTTGGCGCGCTGCCGTGGTGGCTGCTGCTGTGGTACCACCTGGCCGACCACCCGGCACTGCTGGCGGTGCTGGCGACGCTGGTGGTGCTGATGGTCGCTTTCCTGCTGTGGCGCACGCTGCGCTGGGTCGCGGCCAAGCGCCTGGACCCGGGGCACTGATGGCACGTACGCGGCATCCGCTGGTCACCGCTTCCGGCCTGGTCCTGTTGGGACTGGCCGGTGCCGGGCCCTGCGCGGCGCAGGCCCTGCCCGATACACCGGGCGGAACCGTCGCCGAGCAGCGCCAGTGGCTGCTTCAGCAGGTGCGCATCGGAGAGGCCACCGGTCGCCAGAGCCTGATCGAAGACGCGCTGGCGCGGCTGCGCATGCTGGCGCCGGATGATCGCGGCACGCTGGTGGCGATCCTGGAAGTGCAGCTGTCGCAGCAGAAGCTGCAGGATGCCGAGGCGACCCTGAAGCGCCTGCGCGAGATCGGCACGGGCACCCGTGAACTGGCCGCCGGCGAGCGCCTCTGGCAGGCCTATCGCGGTGACCTGCAGCAGGATCTGCAGCAGGCGCGGCTGTTCGCTGCCGGTGGTCGCAGCGCCGAAGCGCTGGCGATCTACCGGCGCCTGTTCAACGATGATCCACCCGGCCTGCAGCTGGGCCTGGAGTACTGGCGCCTGCGCGGCGCCCAGGCGGATGGGCGTGCACAGGCGATCCGCGCGCTGGGCGAACTGGACCGCAGCTATCCCGGCAATGTGCCATTGCTGCAGGCGCTGTCACAGATGCTGTTCGCTGCCGGCCGCGATGCCGAGGCGCTGGCCGCGCTGCAGCGCATGGGGCGTAATCCGGAAGCCCGCGGCATGGCGGCGGACGCCGAGTGGGCCTACCTGAAGGATCAGCCGGCCGACGACCGCAGCGTGCGCCGGCTGCAGGACTTCATCACCCGCAACCCGACGTTTGCTGACATCGCATTGGTGCGCGAGCGCTACACCGACCAGCACAAGCGGGTCAGTGACCCGGCGTGGCGCGCCGGCCTGCGTGGCCAGCAGTTGCTCGACGCAGGCCGCAATGAAGAGGCCGAGCGCGCTTTCCTGCAGGCGCTGCGCGGCTATCCGCGCGAGCCCGATCTGCTGGGTGGGCTGGGCATGGCACTGATGCGCCAGGGCCGCCGCGAGCAGGCCATCAACTATTTCCAGCGTGCGGTGCAGGCCACCCCGGCCGGTGACAGCAACGACAAGTGGCGTGACCTGATTGCCAGTACCCGCTACTGGCTGCAGCTGGACCAGGCCGATGCGGCGCTGGCCGCCGGCCGGCTGGACGAGGCCGAGCGCCTGTATGCGCAGGCGCGTCGCCAGCAGCCCCGCGACGTCAATGCTGCACTGGGCCTGGTCGACGTGGCCGTGGCCCGCGGCGATGACGCCGCAGCCGAACGCCAGTTGCAGGTTGCCCGGCGGATGGCGCCCAACGATGCCAACGTGATCCGCAAGCTGGTGCAGCTGTACGGCCGAACCGATCCGCAGCGGTTGGAAGCCTTCATCAACGCATTGCCCGCTGCCCAGCGCAGGCTGTATGCCGAAGATCTGCGCCAGCTGCAGATCAGTCGACTGCGTGAGCGCCGCGAGCAGGCGTTGGCTGCCGGCGATGCAACCACTGCAATCACGCTGGGACAGCAGCTGCGCGGCGAACTGCCGGGCGATGCCTGGCTGGCCTATGCGCTGGGCAACGAGCTGCGCGCCGCCGGCCGGCAGGACGAGGCCGACGCGGTGGTGGCCGACATGGCCATGCACAACAACAGTGCCGAAGCGCGCTACGCGCAGGCGCTCTATCTGTCGGGATCCGATCGGCTGCCGCAGGCGCTGGCGGTGCTCGATGCGCTGCCGCAGGCGCAGTGGGACGATGACATCCGCGCGCTGTCGGCGCGCCTGCAGCGGCAGCAGCTGGTCGATCATCTGTGGGATCTGCGTGCGCAGGGCAGGGAGGCCGAAGCCATCGCGCTGCTGCAGCAGCAACCGCCCAGCACCGACAACGATCTGCTGATGGCCGAATGGGCGCGCCTGCGTGGCGATCATGCGCAGGCGCTGCACTACTACCAGCGCGTGCTTGCTGCACAGCCGGACAATGTGGATGCGCAGCTGGGTCAGGTACAGGCCTGGATCGGCACCGGCGATCTGGCCAGCGCACGCCGCCAGATGCACGACGCACCGCCGGCAGTGGACGATGCCGAGATCGGCCAGCAGCGCCAGCTCGCCACCATCTGGACCGACCTGCGCGAGGACAGGAAGGCCCTGGCGATCCTGCGCGCGCTGCTGGCGCGCAAGACCGGGCCCGATGCACAGTCCTGGCGTGACGCGGCACGACTGGTGCGCCGCGATGATCCACAGCAGGCGCTGGACATGTACGCGCAGGCGATGGCCGACAACGGCCTGTTGGCTTCCAGCCAGGCCACGCCACGCGACAACCGCGCGCTGACCCTGGCCAGCCGCGAGACGGCCGGCGATGACTGGTTGCGGCGCAGCCTGCGCAGCGACGTGGAAACCCTGTACCAGCAGGAGAATCCCACCCTGACGGTGATGCAGGACACCGGCCGCCGCAGTGATGGAACTCCGGGCATTTCGCGGCTGTCGCGTGATACCCGCATCGCGCACCTCGACGCACCGTTCGCCGGTGGCCTGGGCTGGGCGCGCATCGAGCAGGTGAGCTTCGATGCGGGCCGCTTCCAGACCGACGGAAACGGCGCCTACGACGAGGATTTCGGCAGCTGCGACCTGGATCTGCTGCAGGCCGACAACAGCCGCCTGCGCGCACCGGGTTGCACCCGTTTCGTCCATCAGCGGCGGACGTCCGGCGCCGGCTTCGCCGTTGGCTGGCGCACCCTGGATGACCGTTGGAACTTCGATATCGGCCACACCCCGTCCAACTACGTGGTCGGTAACTGGCTCGGCGGTGTCACCCTCAATGGTGACCTCGGGCGCTTCGGCTGGGGGGCCACGGTGTCGCGGCGGCCGATGACCAATTCGCTGCTGTCGCAGGCCGGTGCCGTTGATCCGCGCAGTGGCATTGCCTGGGGCGGGGTCACCGCCAACGGCGTGACCTTCAGCCTCGGCTACGACCAGGGCGGCCGCGATGGCGTATGGTCGAACTGGAGCTGGCATCGGCTGACCGGCCACAACGTGGTCGGCAACACCCGCGCACGCGCGATGGTGGGCTGGTACCACAAGCTGATCCAGCGCCCCGACATGCGGCTGGATGTGGGCACCACCGCGATGTACTGGCGCTACCAGAAGGACCTGGGCGGCTACTCGCTGGGCCAGGGTGGCTACTACAGCCCGCAGCGCTATGCGTCGCTGAGCCTGCCGGTCAGCTTCGCCTGGCGCAACGACGTATGGTCGGTGCGCGTGGATGGTTCGGTCAGCGTGTCCAGTGCGCGCACGTCCTCGATCAGCCGCTTCCCCGACCAGGCCTTGATCGAGCGCGTGATCGAACAGCTGGAGCCGCAGTATGGCCCGCTGCGGCTGGACGAGGCCGGCCTGTATATCGGCGACAGCAGGAGCACAGGCACCGGCTACCGCCTGTACGGCGCGGTCGAGCGCCGCCTGGGCGACCACTTCGTGCTGGGTGCCGCCGGCACCCTGCAGCGCAGCCGCGATTTCTCGCCGAATTCGTTCCAGCTCTACCTGCGCTACACCTTCAAGCCCTGGCAGGGAAACCTGCCGTTGCCCGTATCGCCACTGGTGCCGTATGGCGAGTTCCGCTGACCTGCAGCGCCGGCGCCTGCTGCAGGTGGCCGCCACGCTGCCGCTGCTTGGCTGGCGCAGTGCGCAGGCCGCGCCCGCACCGCGCTGGCCGGCGTGGCAGGTACTGGTGGACAGCAGCCTGAGCCGCGATGGACGCATGATCGATCGCAGCCAGGACGATCAGCGCAGCACCTCCGAAGGCCAGTCCTATGCGTTGTTCTTCGCCCTGGTCGACAACGACCAGGCGCTGTTCGACCGCGTCTTTGGCTGGACCCAGGACAACCTCGCCGAAGGCGACATGGGCAAGCGCCTGGCCGCCTGGTTGTGGGGGCGGGATGGCAAGGGAAGCTGGCGGGTACTGGATGACAACCCGGCCTCGGACTCCGATCTGTGGCTGGCCTATGCACTGCTGGAAGGTGCGCGGCTGTGGCGCCGTCCCGCGTTGAAGGCCATCGCCGAGGGCATGCTCGCGCAGGTGCGGGCACGCGAGATCGTGGACCTGCCCGGGCTCGGCCCGATGCTGTTGCCGGGCCCACAGGGATTCACCGAAGGGGACGCCACGCGGGTCAACCCCAGCTATCTGCCACTGCCGCTGCTGCGCCGCTTTGCGGTGGAGGATCGCAGCGGGCCGTGGCAGGCGCTGGCGCGCAACAGCGTGCAGCTGTTGCAGCAGACCAGCCCAAACGGGTTCGCACCGGACTGGGCGGCGTGGAAAGGCGATCGCTTCGTCGTCGATCCGGTGCGCGGTGCGGTCGGCGGCTACGATGCCATCCGCTGCTACACCTGGGCGGGCATGACCGCACCGCGCGATCCGTTGTTCCGTGCGCAGCTGGCGGCCCTGTCCGGGCCGCTGCAGCGCCTGCGCAGTGGTGCGCCGATGTGGGAGAAGATCGACACCCGCAGTGGCCAGGGGCAGGGCGAAGGCAACTACGGATTCCGCGCGGCACTGCTGCCGTATCTGATCGCGCAGGGCGAAGCGGAGCGTGCCGATGCATTGTTGGCCAGCCTGCCCAGTGCGGAGCAGCAGCGTGCTGACGCACCGGCCTATTACTCGCAGATGCTGGCGCTGTTCGGTCGAGGCTGGGCCGAGGGACGCTGGCGTTTCGCCGCCGACGGCCGCCTGCTGCCGCGCTGGTAGCTGCAGTGCTGGGGGGTCGGATCCCGTTGCATCGCAATGGGATCTGACCCCACTCAACGGTCACTCCAGCGCGTAGCGCAGGGTGAACAGCACCGCCACCAGCCACACCGCCGGATGCACTTCGCGCCAGCGCCCGGTACCGGCCTTCAGCGCGGCATAGGCGATGAAGCCGAACGCCAGGCCGTTGGCAATCGAGTAGGTGAACGGCATCGCCAGCGCACACAGCGCCGCCGGCACCGATTCGGTCAGGTCGCTCCAGTCCACTTCCACCAGCTCGCGCAGCATCAGGCCGGCCACGAACAACAGCGCCGGCGCGGTGGCATAGCTGGGCACCATCGCTGCCAGCGGCGAGAACAGCAGTGCGGCCAGGAACAGCGCCGACACCACCAATGCGGTCAGGCCGGTGCGGCCGCCCACCTGCACGCCCGAGGCGCTTTCAGCGAAGGCGGTGGTGCTGCTGGTGCCCAGCATCGAGCCTGCAACAATCGCGGTACTGTCGGCCAGCAGCGCGCGGCCGAAACGCTTCTGCGCACCCGGCAGTTTCAGCAGGCCGGCGCGGCCGACCACGCCGTACAGGGTGCCGGTGGCATCGAACACTTCCACCAGCACGAACACCAGCACCACCTGCAGCAGCACGGCGATCGGCGCGCCGCCGTCGTGGTGCAGCAGGCCCGGCAGGTCCAGCTGCAGGAAG
Source organism: Stenotrophomonas sp. YJH_SMC_8 (assembly GCF_059371315.1). Taxonomy (NCBI): domain Bacteria; kingdom Pseudomonadati; phylum Pseudomonadota; class Gammaproteobacteria; order Lysobacterales; family Lysobacteraceae; genus Stenotrophomonas; species Stenotrophomonas sp. YJH_SMC_8. The sequence continues at coordinate 301,657 of NZ_JCAFUL010000001.1, forward strand.
GTCGGGGCCAGGCTCGGCGGCAGCGACACCAGGCCCTGGTACTGCACGTCGCCCAGCGCCCAGCCCGCGCCGGTCACGGCCAGGATGCCGATCAGGATCGCACCACGGATGCGCCGTGCTTCCAGCACCGCGATCAGCAGGAAGCCGGCCAGTGCCAGCAGCGGCGGCGCCGTGTTCAACGGGCCCAGTGCCACCAGCGTGTCTTCATTGCCGACGATCACGCCGGACTTCTGCAGCGCGATGATCGCCAGGAACAGGCCGATACCGGCCACGATGGCCGAGCGCAGCGATGAGGGAATGCCCGACACCAGCCATGCGCGCACACCGGTCAGCGACAGCACCAGGAACACCAGGCCGGAAATGAACACCGCACCAAGCGCCTGCTGCCAGGGCAGGCCGGCGGCACCGACCACGGTGAAGGCGAAGAACGCGTTCAGGCCCATGCCCGGCGCCATGCCCACCGGGAAGTTGGCGGCCAGCGCCATCACCGCCGAACCCAGCGCCGCCGCCAGGCAGGTGGCCACGAACACCGCACCTGCATCCATGCCGGTGGTGCCGAGGATCTCGGGGTTCACGAAGACGATGTAGGACATCGTCAGGAAGGTGGTCACACCGGCCAGCAGCTCGGTACGCACGGTGGTGCCGTGCTGCTGCAGCTGGAACAGGCGTTCGAACAGGGACATGGGGCTTCTCGCGAAGGTGTCGCCAGCAAGCGGGCGACCCACAGAAGGAGAAAGGCCGCGCGAGCGCGGCCTTTCCGGTTGCCTTACTTCAGCGCCTTGAAGCGCAGGCGCTTCGGCGCCGCGTCGTCGCCCATGCGGCGGCGCTTGTCTTCTTCGTACTCGCGGTAGTTGCCCTGGAAGAACTCCACGTGCGAGTCGCCTTCGAACGCCAGGATGTGGGTCGCGATGCGATCCAGGAACCAGCGGTCATGCGAAATGACGAAGGTGTTGCCCGGGAACTCCAGCAGCGCATCTTCCAGCGCACGCAGGGTTTCGATGTCCAGGTCGTTGGACGGTTCGTCGAGCAGCAGCACGTTGCCACCCTGCAGCAGGGTCTTGGCCATGTGCAGGCGGCCACGCTCACCACCGGACAGCGAACCGACCATCTTCTGCTGGTCCTGGCCCTTGAAGTTGAAGCGGCCGATGTAGGCGCGCGACTGGATCTCGATGCCGTTGATGTTGAGGATGTCCAGGCCGCCGGCGATTTCCTGGAAGACATTGTGGTTGCCTTCCAGCGCGTCGCGGCTCTGGTCCACGTAGGACAGCTTCACGGTCGGGCCGACCACGATCTCGCCGGTATCCGGCTTTTCCTGGCCGGTGATCATCTTGAACAGGGTCGACTTACCGGCACCGTTCGGGCCGATGATGCCGACGATGGCGCCGGCCGGCACCAGGAAGCTCAGGTTGTCGAACAGCAGGCGGTCGCCGAACTTCTTGGAGACGTTCTTGAACTCCATCACCGCATTGCCCAGGCGCTCGCCCGGCGGGATGAAGATTTCATTGGTCTCGTTGCGCTTCTGGTAATCGACCGACTGCAGCTCTTCCAGGCGGGCCAGACGGGCCTTGCCCTTGGTGCGGCCACCCTTGGCGTTCTGGCGCGACCACTCCAGCTCCTTCTGGATCGCCTTCTGGCGAGCCTTTTCCTGGTTGTCTTCCTGCTTCAGGCGCTCGTCCTTCTGGGTCAGCCAGTCGGTGTAGTTGCCCTTCCACGGAATGCCGCGGCCGCGGTCCAGTTCCAGGATCCACTCGGCGGCGTTGTCCAGGAAGTAGCGATCGTGGGTAACGGCCACCACGGTGCCGGTGTAGCGCGCCAGGAACTGCTCCAGCCATTCCACCGACTCGGCGTCGAGGTGGTTGGTCGGTTCGTCGAGCAGCAGCATGTCCGGCTTCTGCAGCAGCAGGCGGCACAGCGCCACGCGGCGCTTCTCACCGCCGGACAGCTTGCCGACCACGGCATCCCACGGCGGCAGGCGCAGCGCATCGGCGGCCACGTCCAGCTGGTTTTCCAGCGTGTGTGCATCGCCGGCGGCGAGGATCGCCTCCAGGCGCTCCTGTTCCTTGGCCAGCGCGTCGAAGTCGGCGCCTTCCTCGGCGTAGGCCAGGTACACCGCGTCCAGCGCGGCCTGTGCCTGCAGCACTTCGCCCACGCCTTCCTCGACCGCTTCACGCACGGTCTTGGTCGGGTCCAGCTCCGGTTCCTGCGCCAGGTAGCCGACCTTGATGCCCGGCTGCGGGCGGGCTTCGCCCTCGAAATCGGTATCCACGCCGGCCATGATCTTCAGCACGGTGGACTTGCCGGCGCCGTTCAGGCCCAGCAGGCCGATCTTCGCGCCCGGGAAGAAGGACAGCGAGATGTCCTTGATGATCTGCCGCTTGGGCGGGACCACCTTGGACACGCGGTTCATGGTGTAGATGTATTGCGAGGACATGCGGTCTCCGTAGGCGCGGCCCTGCACCCGACCCGTCACGGGAACATCCCGTTGCGGCAGCGGGCACAGACTGAAATGGAATACCGCCAATTATAGCCGGAACCGGTTCCGGGCCGCGCCGGGCAGGGGCCGCCGGGCTGGCCGCGGGCTGAATACTGCGTCACAGTCCAGCCGCGGGAAGCGTTTCCAGCCGGAAACGGTTCAGATCGGGTGCGCAATATGGGCTCACCACCCACCCAAGCAGAGGTCTGACATGCGCATCAATCGAGTAATGGCCGGCGCCGTGGCCTCTGTGCTGGCGCTGGGCGCGGTGGCCCCGGCCTTCGCCGACAACGACCACCGTGGTCGCGACCATGACCGCCGCGAGTGGCGGGAGGATCGTCGTGAGTGGCGCCAGGACCGCCGTGACTGGGAGCGCGACCGCCGCGAGGCCAGGCGCGACTACCGCCAGGATCGCCGCGAGTGGCACCGCGACCATGACCGCTACTACCGCCCAGCGCCGCCGCGCGTGGTGTACCGCCCGGCCTATGGCCCGGGTTATGGCTGGAAGGTCGGCCATCGTTACCGCGACTACTACCGTGGCCCGATCTACGTGGTGAACGACTACCCGCGCTACCACCTGCGCCGCCCGCCGTACGGGCACCAGTGGATCCGCGATGACCGCGGCAACATGCTGATGGTCGCAATCGCCACGGGAATCATCGCTGACTTCGTAATCAACGGTCGTTGATGCGGTGTTGATCGGTGCGGATTTTCCTCCGCACCATCAACGGCTTGCATCAACCTGCGATCGGCGTTGCTTCCCGTTGTTCTGCAAATCATGACGCATACGGCGCGGGCCTGATCTCGCCCCCGGGTTGCCGGGTTACGGTTCAGGCCCGTCGCTTCCAGGAGTTGCGTCATGCAGTCGTTCCAGCTCGGGCGAGCTGTTCCGTTGTTCGCTGCCGTGATGCTGGCAGGTGTTGCCTGCTGGCCGGCAACGGCCGTTGCCCAGTCCACCGTTCGTATCGAGACCATCACGCCCACGCATTTTTCGGTGCTGGATGGGGCCTTGCAGGGAGAGGTGAAAGGCTTCGTCAATGGGACCGAGCCGGTCAACCTGTTTGGTTTTCCCGGCATCAACCATGAAGAGGGATGGAGGGTTTCTCCGTTCCGTATCGGAGCGGGGGCCCGCGACTTCGGTTTCCCGCTGAGGGTAGAGCTGAATGCCCTGGTCCCGAACGGTGTGGCGACATTCTTCGCATCGCCGTCGGACGATGGCCGCTATCGACCGGGTCCCCGGGTGGTCTATCAGAAGCGCGTCGTCCTGCCGCCGCCCGAGATCACGTCGGCGACAGGCAGCCGACGGGCCGTCACCCTGCATGGCAAGGCGCTGCCGGGGGCGCGCGTCGCGCTGGCCGTTGCTGACAAGACGTTCACCACCATGGCCAGTGGCTCGGGAGGTGGTTGGTCGCACACGTTCTCCGATGTCGCGGCAGGTTCGCATGTGGCAAGGGCCAGGGTTGTCGACCTGCGTGGCACGTTTCCCGATTCGGTGGAGGTGACCCGGAGTGTCGAGGCCGAGGCTGACATCATCCGGCCGCTCGCCGTGACCGCCCCGGCTCCTGGCGGACGCGTGGACAGGATCATGAATGTCCAGGGTGTTGCCTCGCCTGAGCGCGGCACGGTGCGGGTGCAGGTCGGCGATGGCCCGGTCGTCGAAGCCACGGTCAACCGTGGTGACCACAGGTGGGGCGTGAATGTGGCCAGCCCGGTGCCCGGAACCGTGCCTCTTGTCGTTTCGCTTCCTTCCACCGGTGAGGTGATCCGGCAGAACGTCCAGGTGGCACCGTTTGGCAATCTGGTGGTTGACCGCTTGGTGTCCTATATCGACATTCCAGGCAAGGCAAATCGTCTCATCGCGAAGGGATTCGTTTCTCTGGATGCAGACGACTTCGACATCCGCTACTACAACAGGGGGCGCGACTGGACGACCCTGGCGATCGCTGATGACGAGGGGCGCTGGAGTCATGAGGGGGCTTACCCGGCAGATCTGTTCCTCGACGTGGCCTGGATCGATGGAACGTTCCACGCCCGGGCGGCCACCATCAGCGTTCCCAGCCGCGGGAATCACCCCATGGATGGCATCAAGGTGCCGGTGCTGTATGCCGGCCCGGAGCTGACCTCGCCACTGCGCGTGCAGTCGACGACAACGCTTGAAGGGTATGACCCCAGCCCGCAGTTCAAGGTGCCGGTTGAGATCACGCTGCCGGACGGTCGCCGGTTGACCGCGATGTCGGGTGCCGACGGTCGTTGGTCCATGCCTGTCGAGGGCCTGCCTCCGGGGCGTCTGGTCATCTCCCTCGGCAAGACGCTGGCACAGACTGGCCAGTACGTGGAGACCACGAGATACACGCTGGAGGTCGTGGGCACGCCGTAGTCCCTGGCTTTCAAAGCGAAACCATACGGGGCCGGATTCCTGCGGGAATGCCGGCCCCGTCTGTTTCGGCCCCAGCAGGTCGGTGCGGGGCTACAATCAGGGGCTGAGCCGTACCCCTTTTCCCTGCCTGCTGGAGTACCCGATGTTCCCGCGTGACGTCCGCATCGAATCCTACGATCCCGAACTGGCCAAGGCCATCGCCGCTGAAACCCAGCGCCAGGAAGACCACGTCGAGCTGATCGCCAGCGAGAACTACACCAGCCCGGCGGTGATGGAAGCCCAGGGCAGCCAGCTGACCAACAAGTACGCCGAAGGCTACCCGGGCAAGCGCTACTACGGTGGCTGCGAGTACGTGGACATCGCCGAGCAGCTGGCGATCGACCGCCTCAAGCAGCTGTTCGGCGCGGACTACGCCAACGTGCAGCCGCACAGCGGTTCGCAGGCCAACCAGGCCGTGTACTTCGCGCTGCTGCAGCCGGGTGACACCATCCTCGGCATGAGCCTGGCCCACGGCGGCCACCTCACCCACGGTGCCAAGGTCAATGCCTCCGGCAAGCTGTTCAACGCTGTGCAGTACGGTGTGAACGACCAGGGCCTGATCGATTACGACGAAGTCGAGCGCTTGGCCCTGGAGCACAAGCCGAAGATGGTCGTGGCTGGTTTCTCGGCCTACTCGCAGGTGATCGACTGGGCGCGCTTCCGTGCCATCGCCGACAAGGTCGGTGCCTACCTGTTCGTCGACATGGCCCACGTCGCCGGCCTGGTCGCCGCCGGCGTCTACCCGAGCCCGCTGGAACATGCCCACGTGGTCACCTCGACCACCCACAAGACCCTGCGCGGCCCGCGCGGCGGCATCATCGTCGCCAAGGGCGCCGACGAAGACCTGGTCAAGAAGCTGCAGTCGATCGTGTTCCCGGGCATCCAGGGCGGTCCGCTGATGCACGTCATCGCCGGCAAGGCCGTGGCCTTCAAGGAAGCGCTGGAACCGGGCTTCAAGGCCTATCAGCAGCAGGTGGTGAAGAACGCCCAGGCGATGGCCAACACGCTGATCGCGCGCGGCTACAAGATCGTCTCCGGTGGTACCCAGAACCACCTGATGCTGGTCGACATGATCGGCAAGGACGTGTCCGGCAAGGACGCGGAGGCAGCGCTGGGCAAGGCCCACATCACCGTCAACAAGAACTCGGTGCCGAACGACCCGCGTTCGCCGTTCGTCACTTCGGGCCTGCGCCTGGGCACCCCGGCGGTGACCACCCGTGGCTACGTCGAACAGGACTGCGTGGACCTGGCCAACTGGATCGCCGACGTGCTTGACGCACCGAACGACGACGCTGTCATCGCCCGCGTGCGCGACGCCGTCAGCGCGCAGTGCCGCAAGTACCCGGTCTACGGCTGATCGAAACAGGGGTCGGATCCCTTCCCGCAGGGAAGGGCTCTGACCCCAGCATCGGAGTGTTCGCGCATGGATGAGCGCCGCCTCAAATATGTGTACGCCGTGCTGGCCGCGCTGTTCGGCCTGCCCAGCCTTTTCGCGGGCGGCGTCGGTGCCTGCATCGCCCTGGTCATGGGGGTGATCGGCCTGGTCTCGCTGGATGCTGACAAGCTGTGGTTCGCTGCCGTCATGTGCGTCTGGGGAACGGCCGCGCTTGCCGGCCTGGTGGCCTGGGTCGCGCTCAGCGTCATCTGGTTGCGTGATGGACTGCAGGGCCTGCGCACGGCCTCACTACGCTGGTGGTGGTTGCTGGGCATGGGCGTGCTGGCGGGCCTGCCGTTGCTGGGATTGGCGATATATACCTTCTCCGGGCTGGGCCCGGCGGTGGTGAGCGGTCTCTTCGCTGGGCCGTCGCTGCTGGTGCCCACCGGCATGCTGATGCTGCTGCGTGCGCGTGCCGATGCCGTGGATGTGCCGCCCGTGCGAGCACGGGTATCGGAGTAACCGCGCATGGATGAGCGCCGCCTCAGATACCTGTACGCCGCGTTGGCGGTACTGCTTGGCCTGCCCAGCCTGGCGATGGGCGGCGCGGTCGCGGTGATGTTCCTGGTTGTTGGCCTGCAATCCTTCGGCGGCAACCGCTCCCCCGATCTGGCGCCACTGCTGTGGGGCCTGGCCGGCGTGGCGGGTTGCCTGGCCTGGCTGTGGATCAGCGCCGGCTACCTGCTGCAGGGCCGGGCCGGCCTGCAGGTGCGCGCGATCTGGTGGTGGCTGCTGCTGCTCGGTGGGCTGGCCGCGCTGCCGGTTCTATGGATGACCGCATGGTTCGGCTTCCAGCAGGGGGGCGCCGCGTTGGAACTATTGCTGCTGGGGCCGTCGATGCTGGTACCGGCCGCCATGCTGGTGTGGCTCAAGCGCCGCGCCTGACGCGGCCAATCAAAGGGAATGGAACGCATGGATGAGCAGCAGCACAAACGATGGATGGGGATAGCGGGCCTGCTGGTGGGCCTGCCCACCGCGGCGGCAGGAGGCACCGTGGCGGTGCTGGGCCTGATATACGTGGTGGACGGCAAGTACCTGGCCGGCAACGAGTCTACGGTGATCGCGCTGTGGTCGTTGGCCGGACTTCTCGGTCTGTTGTCATGGATGTGGCTGACCGGGCTCTTCCTGTGGCGCGGCCGCGATGGTCTGCGCCAATCCCCGCTTGTCGCTTGGATTGGGCTGCTACTGGGGACCCTCGCCGCGCTGGGCGTGGTCGCCGCCACGCTGTATTTCACCTTCAAGCATGGTGAGATAACGACGCTGGGCTTCCTCGGGCTTGGCCCGCCGTTGCTGGTGATGGCGGGGCACCTGGCGTGGCTGCGCTGGGGCGGGAATACTCCGGCGTCGGGGCCGGCCGGCTGAGTGGCGGTCCAAAGCGCGCATCGGGCGCCCATTCCGGCTTTCGCGCAGGCACATCCGCGCAGGCAGCATTTGCTGCTGGACCCTTTCTCAGGTACCTTTGCGACGCTGCCATGACCGTGGCATCTAGGTTGCCCCCTGAGCCAGGCGTTCCATGCATTGCCCCTTCTGCCAACATGCCGATACCCGGGTCATCGACTCGCGCGTCTCTGAAGATGGCGCGACGATCCGCCGTCGGCGTGAATGCGAAGCCTGCGGCGAGCGCTTCAGCACCATGGAAACGGTTGAACTGAAGCTGCCGGCCATCGTCAAGAGCGACGGCACCCGCGAGGCGTTCGACCAGCGCAAGGTGCGGGCGGGTTTCGACCGCGCGCTGCAGAAGCGTGCCGTGGCTGAAGACAAGATCGAGGCGGCGGTGCGCGCGGTGGTTCACCAGCTGCGCATCAGCGGCGAGCGCGAAGTGCCTTCGATCAAGGTCGGCGAGTTCGTGATGAACGAACTGCGCAAGCTCGATCACGTGGGGTATGTGCGCTTTGCATCGGTGTACCGCAGCTTCGAGGACGTGGCCGATTTCCGCGAGGAGATCGAGAAGCTGGAACGTGACCTGCCGTCCAGCACCGAACAGCTGCAGCTGCTGGGCGACGTGATTGCCCTGACCAAGAAGAAGAAGGGCTGACCGCCTCTGTCTTGGTGGGTGCCAACCTTGGTTGGCACTGATGGCATGGATCTCCTTTGCTCTGGTGGATGCCAACCTTGGTTGGCGCCGTACGCTCCATCCACGCATGGCGTGGATCTACCGATGGCGTGCATCCCCACCGGCGGAGGTACCATGGCGGCATGAGCACCTCGTTCTCCGTCCTCGACCACCTGCACATGGCCAACGCGCTGCGCCTGGCCGAGCGCGCCGCTTACACCACCCGCCCGAACCCGATGGTCGGCTGCGTGATCGCCCACGGCGAACGCGTGGTCGGGCAGGGCTGGCACCAGCGCGCCGGTGGCCCGCATGCCGAAGTGTTCGCCCTGCGCGAGGCCGGCAGCGAAGCACGCGGCGCCACCGCCTACGTCACCCTGGAACCCTGCGCGCACTACGGGCGCACGCCACCGTGCGCGCTGGCGCTGATCGAAGCCGGCGTATCGCGCGTGGTCGCGGCGATGCGCGACCCGTTCCCGAAGGTCGACGGCGGTGGCTTCGATCTCCTTCGCAATGCGGGCATCGAGGTCGCCGAAGGCCTGATGGCCGTGCAGGCGCGCGAGCTCAACAAAGGCTTCCTGTCACGCGTGGAGCGCAACCGTCCTTGGCTGCGGGTGAAGCTGGCCGCCAGCCTCGATGGCCGCACCGCGATGGCCGATGGCAGCTCCAAATGGATCACCGGCCCGGCCGCGCGCGAAGACGTGCAGCACTGGCGCGCCCGCGCCGGCGCGATCCTGACCGGCGCCGACACCGTCCTCGCCGACGACCCGATGCTGACCGTGCGCCTGGCCGATACCGAGGTGATGCCGCCGCTGCGCGTGGTGCTCGATTCGCGCCTGCGTTCGCTGGAATGCAGCCGTGTGCGTGAGGGTGGGGCGCCGACGTTGTACCTGCATGACGCAGCGGTAAGCGCACCGGATGCGGCCGACGCCGAATTTGCCAGCGTGCCCAGTGCCGGTGGACGGTTGGATCTGGGCGCGGTGCTGGCCCTGCTGGCCGAACGCGGCATCAACGAAGTGCATACCGAAGCCGGCGCGACCCTGGCCGGTGCACTGCTGCGTGGCGGATGGGTGGATGAGTTGCTGCTGTACCAGGCACCGACGCTGCTGGGCGACAACGGTCGTCCGCTGCTGGCGGGCCTCGGTATCGATGCGATGGACCAGCAGCGCCGGCTGCGCGTGGTGGATCAGCGGCAGGTGGGTGAGGACATCCGGTTGTTGCTGCGGTCGTAGCGCAATGACATGCGCCGGGCATTGTCCGGCGCATGTCGTGGGATGGAACCGCCGGGCATGGCCCGGCGCTACCACTTACCGTCTTACGCGCATTCGTCAGTCCACATCATCTCGGCGATCGGGCGCAGTGCCTTGCACTCCTGCGTCATCGCTTCGGCCGACTGCACCTGCGCCTTGGCCTTCAGTTCCTCGGCCATCGCATCCACGCCGCTGATCTGGTCCGGCGCGATCTTCGCCACGCAGGCGCGGTGCTGCTGCAGCAGCAGGTCGCAGCCCGGTACGCCGGTCACCTTCGGTGCGCTGGCGGCCTGCACGTCCTGCATCCAGTCTTCGAACGGTGCAAGTGCACCGGTCACGGTGCCCACCAGGTCATCGAAATTGCCGCTGTACCAATAGCCGTTGTCCTTGGCCGGGTACAGGGTGAAGGTGCCGCTGACCGGCACGCGCGCACCACTCTGCAGTGCCTGGGTATAGGCATCGGTGAACTGCTTGCGCGAGGCCGGGCTGGCATCGGCGGCCAGGCTGGCGGCGAACAGCGGGCGCACCTTGCCCAGGTCGGGCACCTGGCAGCTGAAGCTGATGCGCGCCAGCTTCTGGTCTTCAACGTATTCGTTGTCTTCGATCACGCTCTTGGTCGCGCGGCACTTCGAATCGCGCAGGGCCTTGGCGTACAGCGCTTCGGTGGCTGCAGCGTCGGTCTTGTCACCGGCGCTGGCCAGCACGGTCTGCCACGGTTCGGCCAGGGCCTTGGCCAATGCGCCCGGGGTCGGGGTCACCGCGTCCTGGCCTTCAAAGGCGGGTTTCAGCGCATCGTTGAGCGTGCGGGTAGCCGCCGCGTCGTCTTCCAGCAGGGTACGCGCGTACAGGTCGAACGCCTGCTCGGGGGTCAGCTGGGCCGATGCAGCGCCGGCCATCAGCGGGGCGCACAGCAGGGCGCTGGCCAGCAGGGTACGGGTGAAGGTCTTCATGACGGTGTTTTCCTGTTCCAGAGGCGCGCAAGCCTAGCGCATCCCGCCGTACTTTCGATGGCGACCAGCGGTCGCATGGCGGTTGCACTCCGGCCAAAAAAACGGGCCCCTTGCGGGGCCCGTTCGATCGCTCGACGAGAAGCGATCGTTGGATCAGAAGCTGGCGCGCACGCCAACCGAGTACTGGGTGACGTCGCGGTAGCCGGAGATCTCGCCCACCAGGCCCCAGGTCTTGGTGAAGTTGATCTGGCCGCCGACGGTGCCGACCCAGGTGCCCTTGAAGTTGTTGCCGCCATCCATGTAGCCGGCCTTGGCCCAGGCTTCGGTCATGCGCGACGGCTTGCCGCGGATACCCATGGTGACGCGGCCCAGGTTGGTGTGGTCCTTGCCGTGGTAACGCACGCCGTCATAGCGCAGGGTCGATTCGGCGTTCTGGCGCACCCAGGCGGCATCGGCGGTGAAGTCCACGCGGTCGGTCCACGGCATGTGGTAACCAATGCCCAGCTCCGGCTGGTTCAGTTCCAGCTTCAGCGAATCTTCGCCGTAATGGCGGGTCTTGCTGGTACGCGACCAGCCGCCGAACACGTAGACCTGTTCGGCCAGCGCGACCGAACCACGCAGGTAGCCGCCGTCGACCTTCGGGTCGTCCAGTGCGTTGTCGTCAACCTTGACCTGCGTCCAGCCACCTTCAACGTAGGTGTAGCTCAGGGCGTCGGCCGACGCGGTGAACGGGGCGGCGGCCAGCAGGGCGGCCACGATCAGGATCTTGCGCATGGGAATTCCTATGAATTTCAGTCCATTGGCGGGCCTGCCCTTGCGGCTGCCCGTGGCGACATCATGTCGTCCGGTGCAGGATTTTAATGAAAGTTTTACAAATTGCGAGCGACGGCCGTCACAGCTGTGGCATCCGACCCCGTTCAGCCCGGGCTGTTACACTGGCTACGCCGGTTCGCCGGTACACAAACGTCTTCAGGGCGGGGTGCAATTCCCCACCGGCGGTAGGTGCGCAAGCACGAGCCCGCGAGCGCCCCGGCCCACGGCCGGGGGTCAGCAGATCCGGTCCAATGCCGGAGCCGACGGTCATAGTCCGGATGAAAGAAGACGGTGCCACAGGGCGCATGCCCTGTGCGTGCCTGTTTGCCTTGCGGCGTTTTTCGCTCACATTCCGCGGAGAACGTTACTTGTTTACTGGAATCATCGAAGGCGTCGGCCGTCTGGCTGCACGCGACCCCATCGGCGGCGATGTCCGCTTCACCTTCAATGTCGGGAATCTGCCGTTCGACAACGTGCAGATGGGCGAGAGCATTGCCATCAACGGCGTCTGCCTCACCGTCATCGCATTCGACGCCAACAGCTTCCAGGCCGATGCCTCCACCGAGACCCTGGGCCTGACCACGCTGGGCCAGCTGGGCGAGGGTGCGGTCATCAACCTGGAGCGCGCCATGCGCCCGACCGACCGCCTCGGCGGCCATCTGGTCAGCGGCCACGTCGATGGCCTGGGCCAGGTGCTGTCCATCCACGAAGACGCGCGTGCCCAGCGCTGGCGTTTCGCCGCGCCGGCCTCGCTGCGCCGCTACATCGCCAAGAAGGGCTCGATCTGCGTGGATGGCGTCAGCCTCACCGTCAACGAAGTGGACGAGGAAGGCTTTGAAGTCGCCCTGATCCCGCACACCGTGGCCAACACCGCCTTCTCCGCCTCGGGCGTGGGCAGTGCGGTCAATCTTGAAATCGACCTGGTCGCCCGTTACGTCGAACGCCTGCTGGGCGAAGGAGCACGCGCATGAATTTCGCCCCGATTCCGGAAATCCTGGAAGACATCCGCCTGGGCCGCATGGTGGTCATCGTCGATGACGAGGACCGCGAGAACGAAGGCGACCTGATCATGGCCGCCGAGCTGGTCAAGGCCAGCGACATCAACTTCATGGTCACCCACGGCCGTGGCCTGGTGTGCCTGCCGCTGAACCGTACCCGCGCTGCCGATCTGGGCCTGGCGCCGATGGTGCAGGCCAATACCGCGCAGTTCCAGACCAACTTCACGGTCAGCATCGAGGCCGCCGAGGGCGTCACCACCGGCATTTCGGCGCATGACCGCGCCCACACGATCCGCACTGCGGTGAAGCCCAACGCCAAGCCGTCGGACCTGCACCAGCCGGGGCACATCTTCCCGCTGATTGCCCAGCCGGGCGGCGTGCTGACCCGCGCCGGCCACACCGAAGCCGCGGTGGACATGGCCATGCTGGCCGGGCTGGAGCCGGCCGGCGTGCTGGTGGAGATCCTGAACCCGGACGGCAGCATGGCGCGCCGCCCGGAACTGGAAGTGTTCGCGCGCGAGCACGGGCTGAAGATGGGCTCCATCGCCGATCTGATCGCCTACCGCCTGGCCACCGAAAAGACCGTTGAACGCGTGGACGAGCGCGAGATCGACACCGAATTCGGTCCGTTCAAGCTGGTGACTTACCGCGACCGCATCGCCCACGACCTGCATTTCGCTCTGGTCCGTGGCACGCCGGATGCCGATACCCCGACCCTGGTGCGCGTGCAGGTGGAAAACCCGCTGGCCGACCTGCTGCACTGGCGCCGTGACGATTTCGGCGTGGCCGCCACCGATGCCCTGCGTGCGATCGATGCCGAAGGCGCTGGCGTGATGGTGGTGCTGCAGGCCCCGCGTGATGGCGAATCTCTGCTGGCCCGCCTGCGCCAGCAGCCGGCGCCGGTGGTGCCGGGCAAGGACAAGGACGTGAGCCAGTGGCGCCGCAACGGTGCCGGCGCGCAGATCCTGTCCGACCTGGGCCTGGGCAAGCTGCGCGTGCTGGGCACCCCGCGCCGCCAGATCGGCCTGGCCGGCTACGGCCTGGAAGTGGTGGAGACGGTGGGCTGCTGAGGCCATCGAGAACCCTTGTAGAGCCGAGCCATGCTCGGCTCGCGCGCAGCGCGGGTTCTCCCGTCCGGTGCCAGACAGGGCAGCCGAGCATGGCTCGGCTCTACAGAAGGCCCTCTGAGGTTGCCGGCCAGCGGCCGGCACTACCTCCGCCAACGGTGGGTGCCGTCCACGCCCTCTCCGGTGGGTGCCGACCGTTGGTCGGCACGCTCCCGGGCCCCCGCCAGCCACGGCCGGGGCCCATCCACGCTAGAATTACCCCTTAATCGAATCCCCCAAGCCGCATATGAGCCACTACGAAGGCGATCTTCGCACTCCCGAGTCGGCGCGCTTCGCCATCCTGGCCAGCCGCTGGAACGCCCGCATCACCGATACGCTGGTCGCTGGCGCCCGCCAGAGCCTGGCCGGCAACGGCATCACCGAAGCCAACATCGACGTGATCCGCGTGCCGGGTGCCTGGGAGCTGCCGCTGGTGGCCGCGCGCCTGGCCGCCGCCCATGAACACGCCGCCATCCTCACCCTGGGCTGCGTGATCCGTGGCGACACCCGCCACTACGAACACGTGGCCGACCGCTGCGCCGAAGGCCTGATGCGCGTGCAGCTGGATTTCGGCGTGCCGGTGCTGAACGGCGTGCTGGCGGTGGAACGCGTTGAAGACGCCGAGGCCCGCGCAGGCGGCAGCCACGGCAACAAGGGCGAGGAAGTCGCACTCGCCGCATTGGAAATGGTCAATCTTCTGGAGCAGCTGCCATGAACAAGAACACCCAGGGCAAGCCCTCCGGTAAACCCGTCCGCCGCGATGGCGTCGACCCGGTGCTGCGCTCGCGCGCGCGCCGTCGTGCCGTGCAGGCCATCTACGCCTGGCAGATCTCCGGCGGCAACGCGCAGTCGCTGATCGCCCAGTTCGCGCACGAGCAGGCCCGTGAAATCGCCGACCTGGCGTATTTCGAGGCGCTGCTGCACGGCGTGCTCGACAACCGTCGTGATATCGACGAAGCCCTCGGCCCGTACCTGGACCGTGGTATCGAGGAAGTGGACGCAATCGAACGCGCGGTGCTGCGCCTGGCCGGCTACGAGCTGCGTTACCGCCTGGACGTGCCGTACCGCGTGGTGATCAACGAAGCCATCGAATCGGCCAAGCGCTTTGGTTCCGAACACGGCCACACCTACGTCAACGGCGTGCTGGATCGTGCCGCCGTGGAATGGCGCAAAGCCGAATCGGGTCACTGACCCGTTTCTGCTTCTGGTGGATGCCAACCTTGGTTGGCATGGCCGGGAACCTGTTCCGAACTCCGAACGGCGCGGAAACCTGCCTTGATCCTTGAACGGCGCGGGAACCGGCTTGGATCTTCGAATGGCGCGGGAACCTGCTTTGATCTTTGAACGGCGCGGGAACCGGCTTCGGACTTCGAACGGCGCGGGAACTTGCTTTGATCTTTGAACGGCGCGGGAACTTGTTTTGGTAGAGTCGACTGTTAGTCGACTGCCTTTTGATCAGCAGTCGTGGTGTCGGACGGGAAAGCAGTCGACTAACAGTCGACTCTACCCCGTCGGTTTCCCGCCGGTTCCATCCGTCAGGTTTCCCGCCAGTTCGATGCAGCAGGCTTCCCGCAGGTTCCATCCGATCGGTTTCTCATCGATTTCCCCACCGGCACGATTCAACCGCGCCCGCCGCCCATCCATGCACCCCGCCGGAGCGCCCCATGTCCCTGGCCGAATTCGCCCTCATCGACCGTATCCGCGCCCGCACCCTCGAGCGCGACGACATCCTGCTCGGCATCGGCGATGACGCTGCGCTGCTGCAGCCGCGTGCAAACGAGCAGCTGGTGGTCACCGCCGATACGCTCAACAGTGGCGTGCATTTCCCGGTGGAAACTCCGGCCTTCGACATCGGCTGGAAGACCCTGGCGGTCAATCTTTCCGATCTGGCCTCGATGGGCGCGCGCCCGGCGTGGTGCACGCTGGCCCTGTCGCTTCCGGAAGCCACCGAAGACTGGATCGAAGCTTTCGCTGATGGCTTCTTCGCCCTCGCCGACCAGCACGACATCGCACTGATTGGTGGCGACACCACGCGCGGCCCGTTGTCGCTGTCGGTCACTGCGATGGGCCAGGTCGGCCGTGGCCAGGCACTGCGCCGCGACCGCGCGCAGGTGGGTGATGACATCTGGGTCAGCGGCACGCTGGGCGATGCCGCTGGTGCACTGCGCCTGTGGCAGCAGGGCGCACTGAACGTGGCCACGGCCACGCTGCTGGCCGACTACGAAAGCCTTCGCCTGCGCCTGCTGCGGCCCACGCCGCGCGTCACCCTCGGCCTGCGCCTGCGTGCGTTCGCGCATGCGGCGGTGGACGTGTCCGACGGCCTGCTGGCGGACCTCGGCCACATCGCCACGCGCAGCAACGTAGCCGCGCATGTTGATGCCGATCTGTTGCCGATTTCGAATGCGCTGCGTGAGCTGCTCGGTCGTGAGGCCGCGCGTGAGTGCGCACTGCGTGGCGGCGACGACTACGAGTTGTGCTTCACTACTGCCGCCGACCAGCGCGATGCGCTGCATTACTTGGCCGAATCGCTGGATCTGCCACTCACCCGCATCGGCCGCATCGCCGAAGGGCAGGGCGTGCATGTGGATGGCGAAGCCGCCGACGGCGGCTACCAGCACTTCGCCTGAAGCACGGCGGGGGCGCGCTGCTGTGGTGGGTGCCAACCTTGGTTGGCACTGATCTGTCAGGCGTGTTTGCCAACGGTGTGTCGACCAAGGTCGACACCTACCAAAGCGAAACTGGTGTGCCGACGCACCGCTGTGGTGGGTGCCAACCTTGGTTGGCACCGATCTGTCAGGCCTCGTTGCTGCCTCCGTGTCGACCAAGGTCGACACCTACCAAAACGCGAGTGTGACAAGCGGAAACGCCGGGCATTACCTGGCGCTTCCGCGCTGCTGTGGTGGGTGCCAACCTTGGTTGGCTCTGATCTGTCAGGTGTGTTTGCCAACGGTGTGTCGACCAAGGTCGACACCTACCAGAGCGGAAACACGTGGCCCATGCCCGACGTCTTTGCCGCAAAATCAGGAAAGGTTGTAAATCGACAGCAGTCGCCCGCCATTGCAACTTGTTGTATGGAGCCGGGCGCTCGCCACGTGGAAACTGCGCGCTCTCCGTAAAACGGGCTTGCCATGTTGCGCGCTCTTTCCCTCCTGTTGCTCCTGTTCGCGGCGGCTCCCGACAGCCGCGCCAGCCCGCCACAGATCAATGTGGGCGCCCTGTTCGACTATCTGGCGCCGGGCAGCAGCAGCCAGCTCAAACGCATCCGCAATACCGGCGAGAACACCGCCTATGTGCGTGTCGAAGTCACCCAGATGCACTTCCAGGACGACGGCAAGGTAACCGAGACTGCTGTGGATGCAGCGGCCTTGTCGCGCAACGAGAGCGGCAGCCACGGCGTCATCGCCAGTCCCAATCGCCTGATCATCGCCGCGAACGGGCAGCAGGCCGCCCGATTGATCTATCGCGGTCCTCGTGATGTCGAGCGCTACTACCGCCTGCGCTTCATCCCCGTGGCCCCGAATGCCGAGGAATTCGCGCTCAGCGAAGAGCAGGCCCGGCAGGCCCAGGCTGTGAGTTCAACCGTCCAGCTGTTCACTGGATTTGGCACCGTGTACTTCGTTGCGCCTGCCAACGTGCGTTACCAGACCCGGGTTGAAGGCACGGTCGTGCACAACGAGGGCAACGCAACCGTGGTGCTGGACAACCTTCGCTACTGCGAGCGATCCAGGCCGGATGCATGCAGCGCGGGCATCATCGCCCACATCCGGCCGGGCAGGTCCTATCAGTTGCAGGCCGGTGCCGATCAGTACAGCCGCTACGACATTCGTGAAGGTGATATGCGCCGCAGGATCGACTCGCGGCGCTGAGTCGTTTTCTCTCTGCCGAACATACCCGCCAGGTCCGCCAGGAACCTGGCTGGGGAACTGTTGCCGTGTTCCTGGCGATCCCTTTCGTTCACCCAAACCCTGGAGCATTCCATGAACCTGAAGAACACCCTCCTTGCTGCTGGTGCAGCACTGCTGCTGGCACCGTCGGCCAGCTTCGCCGCGGTCGAGTCGAAGACCATCACCGTCAACGTTGTCGCCGAAGTGCAGAACACGGCTGGCCTGCAGGTGTCCACCCCCGACGGCTGGGAAGGCCTGCCGCAGACCCTGCCGTGGGATACCGCCACCGGCACGCTGAAGGAACTGACTGGCCGCGTGATCAACGTCAAGTCGCCGGCGGCAATCAGTGCCTACCTGACGGCCCCGGCACAGATGGCATCGGCAGCCGATGTGGTTGATCTGCAGGCGAAGATCAACAACGTCGAAGTGCCGGCCACTGCCGCGTCCAAGATCGTGGTGGCGACCGATACCCAGGCTGCCGCAGGCAAGTCGCTGGCCTTCGCCATCGCACCGGTGGCCCCGGCGGGCGGCTACGTGGCAGGCAACTATGCCGGCCAGTTCCACATGATCTTCGAAAGCGACATTCCCTGAGCACGCATGCTGCCTGCGGCGCGTGAGGCGCCGCAGGCAGCTCGTCTGGAATCCACTTCCCATGCGCTCCCGCATCCCCCAGCTGCTGCCACGGGTGGCCCGCCTGTCCGCCGCGATTGCCGCGCTCTTCGCCGCACCCGCAGCGTTGGCGGCCGGCGCCGCGCTGGGCGATCTTCCCAGCCTGTTGCAACAGCGCGAACGGATGCCGGCCGAGTTCCGCTCGCACCTGTTTGGCAGCCCGCTGACCGTGCGGGTGGAACTGGATGGCCGTTATCTGGGCGATGCCGAGGTACTGCTGCACGAAGACAATCGCGTGCAGGTGCTCGGCTTCAGCGACGTTGACGGCAGCGATGCATCGGCCGCTGAGCGCGCCCATTGGGGCGAAACGCTGGCCGAGCCAATGCTGCTGGGCCTGTGCAGCCAGCACTGCCGTGGCCTGGTCGGCCTGCACTACAGCCTGGCCAGCTCGCAGCTGAGCCTGTTGACGCCCGATGACGGCAGGCAGGCGCCCGAGCAGCGGCATCTCACCCTGCCCGAGCGCGGCAGTGCCGGTTTGATCGTGCGCAACAGCGTGGCCGTACATGCCGGCCAGCAACAGCAGACCGCCGCGCGCTACAGCGCCGAAATGCGCGGCAGCATCGGGCACTGGAGCACCGTCGGCAGTTACCAGTACTACACGCAGGAGGGCAGTGCAGAGCACTACCTCAGCGCACTGTATGCACAACGCGAGCACGGCGACCACTTCATCCGTGCAGGCTACTTCCTGCCGACGTTCGAAGGCATCATCCGCCAGCCGCGCGCACCAGGCACGCAGAACGACACTGCGCTGGGGCTGATGCTGGGCTCATCGGACGTGCTGCTGGCCGACAGCGGCAGTCCCAGCCTGTATCCCGTGTACGTTACTGCCAGCCGCGAAGGCGTGGTGGAGATCTACCGGGACGGGCGCCTGCTGTCCACCCAGGCGGTCACACCGGGCCTGCAGGAGATCGACACCCGGCGCCTGCCGGGGGGCATCTATGACGTTGAACTGCGCGTGGTCGAGGACGGCCAGGAGGTTTCGCGCGAGTCCGGCAGCATCCACAAGCCCAGCCGTTGGCGCGACCCTACGCGCCGCTGGCGTTACAGCATGTTCGCCGGGCAGCAGCGCGGGCTGCTGGACAGCCAGCGCACCACCGGCAACGGTGATGTTGCAGCGGGCGCCGTGGTCAACTATCTGCTGCATCCGCGCGCCGTGGTGGGCGCCACCGCGCAGCGCATCGGCGAGCGCCATGCCGCCGGTGTATCACTGGACTGGCAGGCCAGTGACAGCTTCAGCACCTTCACCAACTTCTATACCTCCCGCGATGCCGGCCGTGGCATGGACCTGCAGGCGCTGCACCGCTACCGCGCCGGTACGATCGTGGCCAACCACGCACGTAGCTGGGCCGAGCAACGCGACCGCCTGCACCCTGCCAACGGTGGCCCGCCACGCTGGGAAACCCGCGGCGGCTGGCAGGACACCACGTCACTGTCGATCACCCATCGCTTCAGCCACCGCGACAATGCCAGCCTGCGCGTGGCGCGCAGCTCCGGCTTCACCCGTGGCACCGGCATCGATGTGTCCTATGGCCGCCGCGAGACCGTGTTCGGCCGCCACGATGTGAACTGGCGCGTGTCGGCCTACGATCGGCCAGGCAGCCGTTTTACGCATTACCGCCGCCAGCGTGGTGTCGATCTGACCGTCAGCCTTTCGCTGGGCAATGAGCAGCGCAGCTACAGCGGCAGCCTGGGCAGCCGTACCGGCGATTCTGGCCGGCGTGATGCCTACGCCAGCGCCACGGTTACCCAGCGCGTCGACAATCCGGTGCTGCGCAGCCTGAACGGCATGGTCAGCGTCGATGGAGGCGGTGTTGCAGCAGGCGCCGGCGCGCAGATGCAGAGCCGGGTGCTGGAGGGCGACATCCAGGTGCAGCGCAGCAGCGGCCAGGGCCAGATCAGCGGCAGCGCCAACCTCGACAGCACCCTGGTGCTGGGCGGCGGTCACGCGGCGCTGTTGGGCCAAGGGCGCACCCACAGCGCCGACACCGGCATCATCGTCGATGTGCGCAGCGACTTTCCCGGCATCGCGCTGCGTGCCGATGACCGGCACGGCGGTGGAGTTTCGCTGCGCCCGGGGCGCAATTTCGTGCCGGTGGCCGCATATCGTGCCGGACATGTGCAGTTCGATTTCGAAGGTGCGCATGCACCGGCCGCCACCCTGCAGCCGGCGCTGGTCAGCTACCACCTCAACAAGGGCGGCGTGATGCATGCCACGGTGGATGTGCTGCGCACGTTCACCGTGATGGGCCAGGTGCTGGATGCTGACGGCAACGGTGTGCGCGGCGTGCATGTCATCAACCATGCCGGTCGCAGCGTCAGCCAGGACGAAGGGTTCTTCACCCTGGAGCTCAGCGCCCGTGCACCCACGGTGGAACTGCGCTACCCCAACCACATCCGCTGCGTGCTGACCCTGGAAGAGCAGCGCTATCCGCGCGAAGGCGACGTGCTGATGGTGGGCGGGGTGCTGTGTCCACCGGCTATCGCCACGCAATGACACCTATCCCTTCGGGTTGAACTGGAACATTTCCATGCGATACGCGCTTACGGCACTCCTGTTGGTCACCCTATGCTGGGCAGCGCCTGCCTCCGCACAGGTTGCGGAAGTCACTGTCACTGGAGCATTCCGGCCAAACGCGCTGCGACCGGGACAACGCGAGTTCGAGAACACCACGCCTCGCGGTAGTTTCTGCAACTGGCGGCCGGACGAATGTGCAAAGAGTGGTGCTTACATCTTCGATCTGGGTGGCGGCGAGTACTGGACAAAATCTGGTGAAGGGGACAACGCATCGCCACGCGATACCACCTATGTCCGATTCCCCGCAGCTCGCACGGTGACGTTCCGTGATGCAACCAGCGGCGCGAGTTTTGACGTACGCATCAGTTTCGTTGCCATCTCTCTGCGGCTGCTCTTCGGCAATGGCATCGATCCCTGGTACTACGGGATCGGCGGTGGTTGCACCGCGATTCGTGGCGCCGGTGGAGTGGGGTGGTCCAACGGCGGCTGGGGCCTACTTGACCCACTCGCGCCACAGGCCTGTTACAGCTCTCGGGCGAGAGACGGAAGGAGCTATTCCTATAGAAACGTTGGCATTGGCATCAACGTTGAGCTGCCGAATGCGACGTCGCTACAGGTTGGGAAGTATGAAGCGCAGGAGAGCTGGACCACAGGTGGTGCAGAAGCCGATATCGATCTTGGAGACAACATCACGGGCGTTCAGATGATCCGGATGAACTTCGTGTTCGATGTGATTCATGACTTTCAGGTGCGTTTCGCAAGCGATGCACCACGCGTCCAGCTGGCTCCTGAGGGAGGGTGGCCACAATGGACCGATCACGGTCGGCTGCCAGCCTCGATGCGGCAGGACCTGCCGTTCTATCTGACGTCGTCGCTGGATTTCAGCGTCAATCTGCGTTGCGAGCATGAAGCTGCCGGCCGCTGTGCGATTCGCGAGCGCGGCGGGGATGGCGGCGTGCCGCTGGATGTCGATATCACAATGCCCGGGATGCGCGACATGCGTGATAACCGTCCTGCACAGGACACTCCCCTTACCAGCGACGATGCGACGGCGCCACATTTCACCCCGGACAGCTATCTTGTCCAGCGGCGGTCCCGCCTGCGCTTCATCGCTGGCCGTGAGGCGGTTGCCAGGATGTTCGAGTCGCCGGGATCAATATGGGAAGGCAACGTAACCGTTGTGTTCGACGTTGATCCATAGCGCATGCGGAAAGCGATCAGCTGCCATCCATATCGGTCGAATCGCTGAAGGACAGGTCGCACGTGGGAATGACCTGGCTAGCGGCGCCGGTTGCCTGCGCTCCGGCTGATCAACGGCGCGGTCATGGCCCAGCACTGCCGTGCTGCCGTGGTAGGTGCCAACCTTGGTTGGCACTGATGTGTCAGGCCTCGTTGCCAGCCCCGTGCCGACCAGGGTCGACAGCTATCCAAACGGGGTTGCGACGAGCAGAAGCGCCGGACATTTCACTACGGACCTGAGCGCTTTCCGGCCGTTCTCGTGGCTGGTCGCTCAAGCCGCGCGCAACTGCACATCCACATATTCGGCCAGCCCACGGCAGGCCAGCAGCAGGCCTTCGCGTTCGCCATCGCCCATCGACTGGCTGACCTCGCCGTCCACCCGCACACGCTCGGTGGCGTGCAGCAGTTCCAGTAGAAAGGTCAGCCCAGCATTGGCGCGGTCGATGCGCGCCAGTGCAAGCCGCTGCCCCGGCGTGCGGCCATTGGCGGGCCACGGCTGTCCATCGGCGGCATCGCCCTGGCGGATGTGCTGCAGGCAGGCCTGCAGGGTTACAGGGTTGCTGTCGTCGCCATCCTGCAGCGAAATGAAGGTGTCTTCCAGTGTGCGCGCCAGATCGTCGGGCAGGCGCGCGTCGGCTTCGCCGAGGGTGGCGAACAGGTGCGGGTACTTTGACTTGGTCATGGCAGCTTCCTTGTGTGCGAAACAGGAAGCCACCCCGCTTAACAGCGAGGGTGGCGGACGGTGCGTGGTTGCAATACCGGTGATCAGTGTCGCCAAATGCCGGCGGGCACGAGGCCCCCACGCACCGCCCGCCAAAGATTCGCGGACAGAATGCCTGCCGACGCCACCCAGGCACGAGGGAAGGCGGTGACGCCGGCAGGCAAGCGTAAACGACACTAATCAAACGGGATTGCAAGCCCGTGCCACCCTTTGTCGGTGGCAGATGCATGATGCGCACGAAGGTGCTGCTGTACCAATCAGAAGAGTTTCAAATTCCAAATTGTTGCAATCTGCATGCAGGCGCAGCGTGGTCGAGCAGAGTGAGGCGAATGCGTCAGAGTTCATGCAGCATCGTTGTAGAGCCGAGTCCATGCTCGGCTTGCCGCGCGAAGCACGGCGCTTTTCGCAATGTGACCGGAAAGCAGCCGAGCATGGCTCGGCACTACAGAATGCGCATCGTGCATTCAAGGCGAGGACGGGGCGCTGGAGGCTACGCGGACGACTCTTGTAGAGCCGAGCCCATGCTCGGCTTATCGCGCGAAGCACGGCGTTCTTCGCGATCCGGCCGTAGAGCAGCCGAGCGTGGGCTCGGCTCTACAGGTGCGCGCCCCGGTAGCGCCGGGCCATGCCTGGCGGGCATCACACCGGCGGCAACACTTTGCCCGGGTTGAGAATCCCATCCGGGTCCAGGGCGGCTTTGATCGCGCGCATCGTCGCCAGCGTGGCCGGGCTGAACGCCTGGGCCATGAAATCGCGCTTGGCCAACCCAATGCCATGCTCGCCGGACAGCGTGCCGCCCAGTGACAGCGTCAGTTCGAAGATCTTCGGCAGTGCGGCATGCGCGCGTGCGTTCTCGTCGGCGTCGTCCGGGTGGTAAAGAATGTTGACGTGCAGGTTGCCGTTGCCAGCGTGACCGAAGGTGACGATGGTCAGCGTGTAGTCGCGCGCCAATGCCTGTACACCGGCCACCAGTTCCGGAATGCGCGACACTGGCACCACCACGTCTTCATTGATCTTGCCGGGCGCGACCGTCCGCAGTGCCGGCGACAGCGCCTTGCGCGCCGCCCACAGCTGGTCGCGCGCGCGGCCTTCCATCGCCACGTCCAGCTCGATCATGCCGTCGCCTTCGGCGGCGCTGGCCAATGCCTGCAACAGATAGGGCAGGGTGTCGTGGTCACCATCGGCCTCGACCAGCAGCATCGCACCGGCCTCCGGAACATCGGCGCCATTGAGCCGCAGCAGCTCCAGGCTGCGTGCGTCCATGAATTCCAGGCGGGTGGGTACCACCGGCTGCGACATCAACCGCGACACGGCGGCTGCGGCGGCATCCGCATCGCGGTACAACACGCGCAGCCCGGCCTGGCTGACCGGCAGCGGAGTGAGCTTGAGGGTGGCTTCCACGATCAGCGCCAGCGTGCCTTCGCTGCCCACCAGCAGGTGGGTGAGGTCGTAGCCGGTGGAATCCTTGGTGTAGGCACCACCGCAGCGGATCACCTCGCCGGTGCCGGTGACGGCGACCAGACCGAGTACGTTGTCGCGGCTGGTGCCGTACTTCACCGCGCGCGGGCCACCGGCGTTGCAGGCCAGGTTGCCACCCACGCTGCAGATCTCCGCGCTGGATGGGTCCGGCGCCCAGAACAGGCCATGTGGCGCCAGCGCCTGCTGCAGCGTTCCATTGAGCACGCCGGGCTGCACCACGGCGCAGCGATCACCGGCACGGATCTCCACGATGCGGTCCATGCGGGTGAACGACAACACGATGCTGCCCGGCAACGGCACGGCTGCACCGGTGGTGCCGGTGCCGGCGCCGCGCGCGACCAGCGCTACGCCATGCACGCGACAGGCACGCACCAGTGCCTGCACCTGTTCGACGCTGGCGGGCAGCGCGACGGCAGCGGGGCGCTGGTGGCGCCACGAGTTGTCCTGCGCGTTCGCCTCCAGCGCGTTGTCATCCATGCGCCAGCCCTCCGCGCCCAGCAGGGCAGACAGTTCGGCAATCAATGCGGCGGGCAGGGCAGTACTCATGACAGATCTCGTGGGGCAGCAGGAGCGGGTTGGATCAGTTTCCAGGCAACAACGACGCCGGCCAGCGGCAGCCAGACCCAGCGCAGTTCCGACAGCAGGGTGGCGATGCCGCGCGCGCTGAAGAACTGCGGGGCAAACGGTGAAACGCGGATCGGTCGCCATGGGGCGAAGAAGCGTTGGTCACTCCATGGCCAGGCCAGGGCAACGCCGAGGCCGCCGGAGGTCATCGCGTCGAGCAGGGGATGGCTGGCGGCACAGATGAAGACAAACACCGCCGCCTGTGTGGTGGGTGCCAACCTTGGTTGGCACGAAACCGCCGACCAAGGTCGGCGGCTACCGGGGCGGTGCGGGGCCGACCAAGGTCGGCCGCTACCAAAGAACGCCAACATCGCGGCCAACGCCGCCAACACCCCGGCAAACAACAACGAATGGCTGGCACCGCGATGGCCGAACGCATCGGCATAGGGAATATGCAGGGCAAAGGCCAGTACATCGGCATCGGGCAGCATCGCGGCGACCACACCGGCGGCCAGCAGCCATGCCGGAATGCGGCCACGATCCGCGGCGCACCACAGCGCCAAAGGCACAGCGGCATGGGTGATGATCGACGGCATCAGCAATCATCCAACCGGAACGCATCGCGCAGCCACTGCAGCTGCGGCGGCTCGCCCGTGGCTTCCACCACATCAAAGCGGCACGGCGCATCGGCCAGTGCGGGATGGTCCTGCAGGTACAGCGACGCGGCATGGGCCAGGCGCCGGCACTTGCGCACATCCACCGAGGCAGCACCGCCACCGAAATCGGATCGCGCGCGGTAGCGCACCTCCACGAACACCACGGTGCCGGCGTCGTCCATCACCAGGTCCAGTTCGCCGCCTCGATAACGTACGTTGCGCGCACGCGGCTGCAGTCCGGCCTGTTGCAGATGCTGCTCGGCGGCGGCTTCCACCGCCGAGCCACGTTGGCTGCGCTCAGCGACCACCGACGATCGGCATCGGCCGGCCGCCATTGAAGGTGGACCAGGCCGGCTGGCGCAGGATGTTGCCGTTGCTGTCCAGGAACAGGGTGCCGGTGGCGCCGTCCAGGCCACCTTCGTTGGACAGCTTGTCCAGGTAGGCGGTGATCTTCCAGGCATCGGCGCCGAAGGCGAACAGGCGGCCGGCCGCACCGCGTGCGCTGGGCAGGGTGCTGGCGACCTGGCTGGCCGACGGCAGGCCCGACACGCTGCGCACGTTCCAGGCTTCGTTCGGGTAGACGATGCCGTCCAGCGCCACGTCTTCTTCCATCTTGCCGCTGCCGACGGTCAGCTGCGAGGTGCCGACGCGGGTGGCGCCACCGGCACCGGCCAGCGCCAGCTGCGGCGCCAGCAGGCGAGCCTGCGGGGCGCGCACGGCGAGGAACACGGCATCGACCTGGCCGGCATTGCGCACCTGCGCACCGACATCGCCAACCGCATCGCTGACGCCGACCGTGGCCACCACCTGGCCGCCGCGCTGGGCGAAGCGCTGGGCGAAGGCGGCGGCGGCACGGCGGCCGGTATCGTCGGCGCTGTTGATCACCAGCGCCTTGCCGCGCTCGCGGCCACGCAGGTACTCGGCGGCGACGATGCCGTCGTCTTCCGGCGCCAGCGAGAAACCGGCGCTGCCGGCCGGCGGCGCGTCCTTGCCACGGTTCAGTGCCAGCACTGGCACCTGCAGCTGCTGGCGGCCGTACACCGCGTCCACTTCGTCGCGGCCCAGCGGACCGACCACGAAGTCGGCACCGGAGGCGACGGCCTTGTCATATGCGGCCAGCGCACCGGCCGGGGTACCGGCGGTGTCGATGAAGTTGATGTCCGGGCGGCGGCGGGTCTCGCCGTAGTAGGCGGCGAGC
Organism: Stenotrophomonas sp. YJH_SMC_8; assembly: GCF_059371315.1. NCBI lineage: Bacteria > Pseudomonadati > Pseudomonadota > Gammaproteobacteria > Lysobacterales > Lysobacteraceae > Stenotrophomonas > Stenotrophomonas sp. YJH_SMC_8. The sequence goes on from NZ_JCAFUL010000001.1 coordinate 328,073, forward strand.
AGGCCATCGCGCACCGGCTGCGCGGCGGTGGCCAGGCGGCCGCTGAGCGGCAGCAGCACGGCCAGCTTGGCCGGCGGGCGGTAACCGTCGCTCATCGCCGGCGGGCGCTTGCTGGTATCGAACTGGGCGGCGCCGTCGCGGTCGAACGGGCGCGGCAGCGGCAGGCCGCGTGCGATCAGCGCACGGCCAGCGAAGTTGTACAGCGGGTCGTTGGCCGGCAGGGCGGCGGCACGGCTGCGCAGGGTAGCGTCGTCGAGCGTGCCGAGCAGGCCGGCAATGGCGGCCTGGTTTTCGCTGCGGGCGCTGCCGGTCAGGCTGGCGTGCGCGCGGGCGCGCTCGGCGGCGGCTCCGAAGCTGTCGCCGGTGCCTTGCAGGGCATTCGCGCGTGCCACGTACCAGCGCGTGCGCAGGGCCGGCAGTACGTTGTCGCCGCTGTCCTTCAGCAGTGCCAGCGCCTGCGCCGGCTGCTTGTCGGCCAGTGCCAGCTCGGCGCCGGTCAGCTGGTAGCGCTGCAGGCTGGCGCCGGTCAGCTGGCGGGCGGTGAGCTGGCCCAGCAGGCTGCGCGCGCGAGCGCTGTCGCCGGCCAGGTGCCAGGCCCAGGCGGCATCGGCCAGGGCGTTGCTGCGGGCGCCACCTTTCAGGGTTGCGGCCAGCGCTTCCAATTGCAGGGCGGCGTCGCGCGGCTTGCCCTGTTCGATCAGCGCCAGCGCCTGGCTCTGGGCCGGCGATTCGGGCGCGCTGGTCAGGCTGGTGGTGGCACAGCCGGCCAGCAGCATCAGCGACAACGACAGGGCGGAGATCCGTGCGGCGGGCTTGTTCATGATCGGGTCCATGCGATGAGGGCAGCGGCCTTGGCCGGGTACACGCTACGATTCTACCCTTGCCCCGTGAGTACCGCTGAAATGAGTGTCCCAACCCTGTACGTCGTCGCCACCCCGATCGGCAACCTGGCCGATCTGAGCCCGCGCGCGCAGGAGGTGCTGCGCTCGGTGGCGGCCATCTGTGCCGAGGACACCCGCCGCAGCGGCCAGCTGTTGTCCCATTTCGGCATCCAGCAGCCGCTGGTGGCCCTGCACGAACACAATGAAGAGGCCCTGTCGCAGCGCCTGGTGTCGCGCCTGCAGGCGGGTGAGTCGCTGGCGCTGGTGAGCGATGCGGGCACCCCGCTGGTCAGCGACCCCGGCTTCCGCCTGGTGCGTGCTGCGCGTGCGGCCGGCATCAAGGTCAGCCCGATTCCCGGTGCCTGCGCCGCCATCGCCGCGCTGAGCGTGGCCGGTCTGCCCAGCGACCGCTTCAGCTTCGAAGGCTTCCTGCCGGCCAAGGCCAGCGGCCGCCGCGACCGCCTGCAGGCGCTGGCCGGCGAAGTGCGCACGATGGTGTTCTACGAATCCTCGCACCGCATCGCCGAATCGCTGGCGGACATGGCGGCGATCTTCGGCGGCGAGCGCCCGGCGGTGCTGGCACGCGAGCTGACCAAGCTGTTCGAGACCGTGCTTGATGGTGACCTGGCCGGCCTGCTGGCCAAGGTGGAAGCCGACGAGAACCAGCGCAAGGGCGAGTTCGTGGTGATGGTGCAGGGCGCCGGCGATGATGAGGAAGCGCAACTGGCGCATGGCCGCCGTGTGTACGCCAAGCTGAGCGAGCATCTGCCGCCGTCGACCGCGGCGAAGCTGGCGGCCGAGTTGACCGGTGCGCCGCGCAAGGCGTTGTACGGCGGGTAGCGCCGGGCCATGCCCGGCGAGCGCGTAGCGCGGGGGATGGATCGTGCGGACCAAGGTCCGCACCCACCAATTCGGAATCCGCACCCGCCTGGGCAGCGGGATCGGTAGATCCACGCCATGCGTGGATGGATGAACCGCCAAGGTCCGCACCACCAGGGCGGAGCGGGTAGCGCCGGGCCATGCCCGGCGAGTGCACGGTGCCCCCGCAGGGGGCTCGCGGCTTCAGGACGGTGCGGTTGTGTCCAGAGCGCCCAGATAGTCTGCAATCTCGGCAACCACCGAGGAAAGGTCCGGCGCAATCAGGCGATTCCTCCGCAGGAAGGCGCGCCATTGGGTCTGCTTGTGGACATCCCTGGCGAATGCCGGGGTCAGCCCGTACGGCAGCGGCGTCGGTGCAGGGGTGCCGCGTCGATCAAAGGTCGCGGCAATGGCGGCTGCAAGGCCAGGACGATCCATGGCGTCCTCGCGCACCAGTGCCAGCAGGTCGAAGAAGTCCTTCATCCTGCTGTTCGCGATGCCCAGTACCGCAATGGCCTCCAGCTTTTCGGCAAACACGGTCTCTCGTGGATAGACGCGCAGGAAGGGTGGGGGAAAGCCATCCAGCATTACCGGATAGGTGATTTCCGGCGGTGGGGTAGTCACTGCATCGCCAAACCCCACGTCCCACTGCACGTGGCAGCGTGCGCTGCCCAGGTATGCCATCAGGCGCATGCGCAGCCCTTCATACGCAGCGTCTTCCCGGGTAGCTTCGATGGCGATGCTGTCTGGATCGAAACGCAGGCCGTCGTCGCTCGCCACCGCACAGAGCGAACATGCGATACGCAGGAGATGGTCGGGCTCAGCACTGCCGAATCTGAGGAAATCGGCATCCCGAGTGGGCCGGTGCGGTGCATCGAACCAGGTTGCGAACAGCAGGGCGCCCTTCAGCAGGAACTGGTCGCGGAACGGTGAGGTCGAGAGCCGGTAGAGCAGGCGCTCAACGGCGAACCTGTCCAGCACGAACTGAAAGTCCTCGCCTCGGCTGCGCGCGCGATCGAGCAGCCGTTGCCGGATGGAAGCAACGCGCTGGGGGAGTGGTGGAGAGTGGGTCACGCCAGGGCATCGAGGTACGGTCTCATCAGTCTGGCAACGCGGCAGATCCGCGCATATTCCATCAGTGCGTTCGGGGTGGTGGCGCGGCTGTGAAGCGCGTCACGCAGGGCTTCAAGTGCGACATCAAGTCCTACGAGATTGCGGAACTTGAAGCAATCGACGACGGTTTTCGCTGCGTTGCTGACGTATATGAGACGTCTGCCTACGCGACGTTCTTCCAGCCCCGCATTGAGGGTCGTTGCCGACATGCGGACCACACGGAGGGGGGGCCAGTCGATCCGCGGAGCGCGGTCGCTGTTGCCGATGGCGACCCAGTGTTCGAACGGCGCCTGGGTGGTCAGGCCATGCAGGCGCAGGGCACTCAACAGGCATAGACGGGGGTGCGGCAGGCGTTCGGCGATGATCCGCAGTCCATCATCGGTGTCGTTGCTGCTTCTTTCCGCCAACGCGTAGACGCCCCGGGACAACCGGATGAGTGCACCTGCCTCGACGAGTCGGGACAGTTGGGCGCGGGCGATCCCCGCAGTCACCAGTTCGCGCGCGCGCAGGGTGCCTGCGCGTCGCAATAGCTTTCGTGCCTTGGCTTCGGCGTTTCCCATGACGGCATTGTTCCATAACGTCGGGTGTTTTGAATATTGGCCGACAAAAGGGAACATCGCCGGCTATGGCGGGTGAATGGTGCGGACCAAGGTCCGCACCCACCAGAGCGGAATCTGCACCCACCAGAGCGGTGAGGGTTTTGCCGGCCCTGCCCTGTGAATCGGTAGATCCACGCCACGCGTGGATGGATGAACCGCACGTCGCGATCAACGCGGCAGGAACCACCCACGTGCGCTAGAATGCGCGCTGGCGGAGCCGGCCAGACAGTCGCGTCATCCCTTCGGGGGTGCCGAGGAAAGTCCGGGCTCCATAGGGCAAGGTGCCAGGTAACGCCTGGGCGGCGCAAGCCGACGGAAAGTGCAACAGAAAGATACCGCCTACGTCTTCTTCGGAAGGCCGGTAAGGGTGAAATGGTGCGGTAAGAGCGCACCGCGAGTCTGGCAACAGACCGGCACGGCAAACCCCACCTGGAGCAAGACCAAATAGGGATCCTTTGGCGCGGCCCGCGTTGGATCCGGGTAGGTTGCTTGAGCGTTGCGGTGACGTAACGCCTAGAGGAATGACTGTCCACGACAGAACCCGGCTTATCGGCCGGCTCCGCCTCTTTCTTCCATCCACGCATGGCGTGGATCTACTGATGCCGATGTGTGGCGTGGATTTACCGACGTCCATATGTGGCGTCGGTGCGCCAACATTAAGGGGTCGGATCCCTTTCCGCAGGAAAGGGATCCGACCCCTTTTCCGATCAGCGGTACTGCCCGGCGGAAATGAACTGCTCGAACCGTTCGCACCACACCACGACGGTGGTGTAGTCGTCCACGTTGATGCTTTCAGGCACGTCGACCAGGAAACGATTGAAGGTCTTTACCTCGCCGATGCGCTGCGCCTGCGCCTTGATCTTCAGGAAGTCGGCCTTGTTGTCGACGAAGTCGCGCACCAGGTAGACCTTGTAGTCCGGCCCCGGGCCCATCTTGCCGTCGAAGGCGACCTGGCGTGGGCTGACGCTGACCTTGCCTTCGGCCCAGTGCACGGCGTCGCTGCCCTTGAGGTCGCGACGGAAGGTGGTGTGGTAGCGGGCGTCGCCCATCGCTGCCTGCACCTGCGCGACCGGCGGGTCGTCAGGGGCGATCAGGATCGGCAGCAGGTAGATGCCCAGGCCGAAGCCCAGGCCGAGGGCGAGCAGGTGGGTGGCGGCAAGTACAAGAACACGGCGCATCGATGACTCCCTGTGGATCGGTGGGGCGCGCGGCAGGACCGCGCCGGGTCATCGTGTGGCGTGCGTGCAGACATTTATAGACACAGAGAACAGGTACAGGGTCAGAAATCGACCTGGCTCTGGCCAAGTGCGACGCCCTGTGGGCCGAAGCGGCGCTCGTGGATCTGGCCGTGGCCATGGGTGTCGATCAGCAGCACGGTGCTGGCGCGAGTGCCGTAGTCGTCGCCACGGATGAAGGCCGGGCTCAGCCAGCGCTCGCGCTCCAGGCCGATGCCGGTGTCGGGCAGGTCGCTGTCGGCCGGGCGGTGTTCGTCGGCGAGGGCCTGCCAGAGCGGGGTCAGATCCCTTTCCCCTTGGGAAAGGGATCTGACCCCGTCTTCCTCCAGCCAGGCGGAAAGCGCAGCCATCAGCCGCCGGGTCTTCGGCCACGGCGCGTCCAGCGCGCCGTTGGACATGCCGTGCACGCCGGGGCCCAGGCTCTGGCGTTCGGCCGGGTGGTTGCCCAGGTACTCCAGGCTGTCGCCATCGGCCAGCAGCAGGTTGAAGGGCGCATATGCGCCCGCCACGGTGGCCAGCCGGTCGATATGCATGGCGGCCGGGTCGCGGCCGCGCAGGAAGTCGGCCACCAGTGCACCGCGGGACGGGCCGGTCTGTGCGGCCAGCGGATCACGGACATTGGTGACCACGGCCATGCGGCCGCCGGCACCGACCCCGGCCCAGCCACCGCCGGAGCGCAGGTCGCGCCCCCCGATGACGGAGGTCTCATCTTGCCAGGGGGCCAGCGCCGCGGTCGGGCGGGCGTGGAACTCATCACGGTTGCCGGTCATCACCAGCCGCCAGCGCGGGTGGTGCATCCAGCCAAGAGCGAGCAGGCACATGGCCTCATTGTGCATCGTTTGCGCAGTCCGGCGGCGTTTCCGGCCGGTTCCGGATGAATGCGCGGGCGATGTTTCACGCGCTGTCCACAGCCCTGAACTTCCGTTCAATCTCAAAAATTGAGACGGATCAGCAACTTGTGGATAAGCCTTGAACAATTCTCTAAAGGTTGTTGCAAGCCATTGATGCGGCTGGCGATTTCCCCGCTGAAAAGTTGTTGACAACCCTTCGGCCGCTGCTAAGGTGGGCATCAGAGGGAAATCCGGGTGTTTTGTGGGTTTTCGTGGTTCAATGTTTCACCGGGCGAAGGATAGGTGCACGCGTCGTGTTCCAGGGCGAGACGGCCATCACAGTTGACGATAAAGGGCGCATGGCGGTTCCCACCGCTTACCGCGACCTCGTCGCGCGCGCCAGCAACAACCGTCTCGTGCTGACCTACAACCCGTTCGAAGCCGGCTGCCTGTGGCTGTATGCAGAGTCGGAATGGGAGCGGGTCCGCGACGACGTCATGTCCAAGCCCAACACCCAGCGCGTCGTGCGCCTGTTGCAGCAGAAGCTGGTCGGCTCGGCCGCCCATCTGGAGCTGGACGGCAACGGTCGCATCAGCATCCCCGCCAGCCACCGCGGTGCGGTGGGCATTGAGAAGAAGGCGGTATTGCTCGGTATGGGCGACAAGTTCGAATTGTGGAGCGAGCAGGCGCATCGGGCCCTGATCCAGCAGACGTTGTCTGACGAGGATCTGGGTGATGGGTTGCTCGACCTGAAGTTGTGAGCCGGGGTGCCCGGATGCGCCCAGAAGCGCAGGCCGGTCACCTTCCGGTGTCGCAGTCGCCGGCGGTGCACCTGCCGGTCCTGTACACCCAGGTCATCGAAGGCCTGAGGGTGATCGAAAACGGACGTTATCTGGATGGCACGTTCGGTCGTGGCGGTCATGCACGTGGCGTGCTCACCCAGCTCGGTCCCGAGGGGCGCCTGCTGGTCATGGACAAGGATCCGGAAGCCATCGCCGTTGCCGAGCGCGATTTCGCGCCGGACCCGCGCGTGTCCATCTTCCGTGGCAGCTTCGCCCAGCTGCTGCAGTGGGATGCGACGGCCGAAGGCCTGGACGGCGTGCTGTTCGACCTGGGTGTGTCGTCGCCGCAGCTGGACGTGGCCGAACGTGGCTTCAGCTTCGGCAAGGACGGCCCGCTGGACATGCGCATGGACCCGGACAGTGGTGAAAGCGCCGCGCAGTGGATCAACCGCGTGGAAGACCGCGAGATTGCCGACGTGCTGTGGACCTATGGCGAAGAACGCCAGAGCCGTCGCATCGCGCGTGCCATCGTGGCCCGCCGCGAGAAGCAGCCGTTCACCCGCACCGCTGAACTGGCCGAGCTGATCGCCTCGGTGATGCCGCGTGGAAAAGACAAGATCCACCCGGCCACGCGCAGCTTCCAGGCCATCCGCATCCACATCAACCGCGAGCTGGCCGATCTGGAAGCCGGGCTCGATGCGGCAGTGGAACGGCTCAAGCCCGGTGGCCGGCTGGCGGTGATCAGCTTCCACTCGCTGGAAGACCGCATCGTCAAGCAGTACATGAACCGCCTGGCCAAGGCGCCGCCGGCCAACCGCCGACTGCCCGAGGCGGTCGCGTTCGTGCCGACGCTGGACCTGATCGGCGGTGCCATCAAGGCCACCGACGAGGAACTGGCCGCCAACCCGCGCGCCCGCAGCGCCGTGCTGCGCGTGGCCCAGAAGCGGGAGGCCGACGCATGAGCCGGCTGCTGCTGATCATCCTGTTGGCCTCGACCGTGGCCTCGGCGATCGGCGTCGTGTTCGTGCGTCACCGTCATCGGCAGACGTTCATCGAGCTGTCGCGCGCCGAACGCAAGCGCGATGACATCAACCTGGAATTCGGCCGCCTGCAGCTGGAACAGGCCACGCTGGCTGAAGCCAACCGTGTCGATCGCATCGCCCGCGAAAAGCTCGGCATGAAGTTCCCCGAGGCCGGGGACATCGTGGTGGTGCGGCCATGAGCAAGACCGGCCGCAACCGCCCGCGCAACGCCTTCAACCTGCGCCAGCGCCTGCGCTGGGTCGCGCTGGCGCTCGGCCTGTGCTCGGTGTCGCTGGTCGGTCGTGCCGCCTACGTGCAGATCATCAACAGCGACTTCTACCAGCGCCAGGGCGAGGCCCGCTACCTGCGCGAGCTGCCGATCAAGACCTCGCGCGGCATGATCACCGATCGCAACGGCGAGCCGCTGGCGGTATCCACGCCGGTCGCCTCGATCTGGGTCAATCCGCAGGATCTGCTGCGTTCGCCTGAGCGCATCCCGGAGCTGGCCCAGGCGGTCGGCATGTCGGTGGACGAGCTGAGCAGCCGCCTGTCGCAGAAGTCGGACAAGGAATTCATGTACCTGCGTCGCCGGATCAATCCGGACGAGGCAGAAAAGGTGGTCGCGCTGAAGATTCCGGGCGTGGCCGCGCAGCGCGAGTTCCGCCGCTTCTACCCGCAGGGTGAGGCGATGGCGCACGTGCTGGGCTTCACCAACATCGACGACCGCGGCCAGGAAGGCCTGGAGCTGGCGTTCGACGAATGGCTGCGCGGCAAGGCCGGCGCCAAGCGGGTGATCCGCAACCGCAAGGGCGAGACCGTCGAAAGCGATCTGCTGCGCGCCGCCGAACCGGGCAAGGACCTGACCCTCAGCATCGACCGCCGCATCCAGTACCTGGCCTTCAAAGAGCTGCGCAACGCGCTGGTGGCCAACAAGGCGGCCGGCGGTTCGATGGTGATCATGGACGTGACCACCGGCGAGATCCTGGCCATGGTCAACCTGCCGACCTACAACCCGAATTCGCTGACCGGCGCGCTGCCCGATGCGCGCCGCAACCGTGCAGTGACCGACCTGGTCGAGCCGGGTTCGACGATGAAGCCGTTGACCATCGCCACCGCGCTGCAGGCCGGTGCGGTGACCAAGGACACCATCATCGACACCAACCCGGGTTACATGCAGGTAGCCCGCTTCACCATCCGCGACGTGCCGCGCAACAACGGCGTGCTGAACGTGACCGGCGTTATCACCCGCAGTTCCAACATCGGCGCGGCCAAGGTTGCGGCAAAGATGCCGGACCAGGTGTTCTATGACGGCGTGCGCCGCTTCGGCTACGGCTCGGTGCCGCACAGCGGCTTCCCGGGTGAATCCGGTGGCGTGGTGCGGCGCCCGGCCAACTGGGACGGTGCCACCAAGACCACCATGTCCTACGGCTACGGCCTGAACGTGACGCCGCTGCAGATCGCCACCGCCTACTCGGCGCTGGCCAATGGCGGCAAGTTGATCGCGCCGACCTTCGTCAAGGGCCAGCGCAACGAAGCGCATCAGATCATCGACGAGAACGTCGCCAGGCAGGTGGTGGCGATGATGGAAACGGTGGTTACCCAGGGCGGCGCCAAGCAGGCAGCGGTGCTGGGTTACCGCGTGGCCGGCAAGACCGGTACCGCGCGCAAGACCGGCCCCGGCGGTTACGAGCGCGGCCATTACAACGCGCTGTTCGCCGGCGTGGTGCCGGCCACCAACCCGCGCTTCGCCACCGTCATCGTCATCAACGACCCGCAGGCCGGCAAGTTCTACGGCGGCCTGGTGTCGGCGCCGGTCTACCACAACGTGATGGAAGGCACCCTGCGCCTGATGGACGTGCCGCTGGACGACCTGCAGTCGTGGCTGGCCGCACAACAGTCCGGCAAGGTCGGCCACTCGGCCTCGATCCTGCCCGCGCCGCCGGCCGAGGCCGCGCTGCCGGCCGATGCCGCCGCTGAATTCGATGCTGCGCTGCCCAGCGCGCATGCCCAGACGCCGCCCGCTACGGGAGGCACGCAATGAGTCCTTCGATGTTGCTTTCGCAGTTGCTTCCGGACGTGGCCCTGGCGGGCCATGATCCCGTTCTGACCGGCCTGGTGCTGGACAGCCGCGCCGTGCGCCCCGGCAATGCCTTCGTCGCCATCGCCGGTTTCGGCGCGCATGGCCTGGGCTTTGTCGAGCAGGCCCGTGCGGCCGGTGCTGGCGTCATCCTGTTCGAACCGCCGGCGCCTGCCGAGCTGCCGGCCCCGGCCGATGCGATTGCGGTGCCGGGCCTGCGCGCGCGCATGGGCGCGATGGCCGACCAGTTCCATGGCGCACCGTCGCGGGCGATGGCGATGGTTGGCGTGACCGGCACCAACGGCAAGACCTCCACCGTGCAGCTGCTGGCCCAGGCCTGGCACCTGCTCGGTACGCCCAGTGGCAGTATCGGCACGCTGGGCGCCGGACTTTATGGTGCGGTTGAACCGACGGGCTTCACCACGCCGCTGGTGCTGCAGATGCATGCGCTGCTGGCGCAGCTGCGCGACGCTGGTGCGCGCGCGGTGGCGATGGAAGTCAGCTCGCACGCGCTGGACCAGGGCCGCGTGGATGCCGTGCACTACGACGTGGCGGTGTTCACCAACCTCACCCGCGACCATCTGGATTACCACGGCGACATGGCCAGCTACGGCGCGGCCAAGGCGCGGCTGTTCCATCGCCCGGGCCTGAAGGCGGCGGTGATCAACCTGGACGACGCCTTCGGTCGCCAGCTGTTCGCCGGCCTGCCGGCGGGCGTGCAGCCGATCGGCCTGAGCTCGCGCGGTGCCACCGATGCCAGCGTGCGCGCCGAAGCGCTGCAGCTGGATGGCCGTGGCATCGCCTTCGAACTGGTCATCGACGGCCAGCGCGCTGCGGTGCAGTCGCCGCTGCTGGGCCGTTTCAACGTGGACAACCTGCTGGCGGTGGCCGGTACCCTGCATGCGCAGGGCCAGCCGCTGCCGCGCATCGCCGAGGTGCTGTCGGCGCTGCAGCCGATCCGTGGCCGCATGAACCGCCTCGGCGGCGAAGACGGCCTGCCGACCGTGGTGGTCGATTACGCACATACCCCGGACGCGCTGGAACAGGCGCTGGACAGCCTGCACGGCCATCTGCAGGGCACGCTGTTCTGCGTGTTCGGCTGCGGTGGCGAGCGTGATACCGGCAAGCGTCCGCAGATGGCCGCGATCGCCGAGCGCCTGGCCAACCAGGTCATCGTCACCGACGACAACCCGCGTGGCGAGGACGGCGACGTGATCGTGGCCGACATCCTGGCCGGCTTCCAGAACGCCGATGCCGTGACCGTGCAGCGCAGCCGCGCGCGTGCGATCGGCCTGGCGGTGAAGCGTGCCGGTGCCGGCGACATCATCCTGATCGCCGGCAAGGGCCACGAGCCGTACCAGGAAGTGAACGGCGTGCGCCATGACTTCGACGACACCGAAGTGGCGGCAGCTGCCCTGGCGGCCAAGGCCGGTGTTCTAGCCGCACAGGCCGGGGAGGGCGCCGCATGAAGCGCACCCTGCTTTCGCTGATCGCACATTGGGCTGGCGGCGAGATCCACGGCGACGACGTGGCGATCGATGCGGTCAGCCATGACACCCGCAACCTTGGCCCGGGCAGCCTGTACGTGGCGCTGCGTGGCGAACGTTTCGATGGCCATGATTTCGCTGCCGACGCGCTGGCGCGTGGTGCCAGCGCGTTGCTGGTCGAGCGCCTGCTGCCGATCGAACTGCCGCAGGTGCTGGTGGCCGACAGCGAGCTGGCGCTGGCGAAGATCGCCACCGGCATGCAGCGTGACCGCGGCACCGAGGTGTTCGCGATCACCGGCAGCAACGGCAAGACCAGCGTGAAGAGCCTGCTGCTGTCGATCCTGCAGCAGGTGGCACAGCACGCGCACAAGGTGGTCTACGCCAACCCGGGCAACCGCAACAACGAGATCGGCCTGCCGCTGGCGGTGATCGATGCGCCGGAAGATGCCGACTTCGCCGTCTACGAGATGGGCGCCGGCAAGCCGGGCGACATCGCCTACCTGACCGACATCGCCCGCCCGCGCTATGCGCTGGTCAACAACATCGCCCCGGCACACCTGGAACGCATGGGCAGCCTGCTCGGCGTGGCGGTGACCAAGGGCGCGATCTATGCCGCACTGCCGGCCGATGGCGTGGCGGTGATCAACGCCGACGATGCCTACGGCCGCTGGTTCGAACAGCATTTCGTCGGCACCCCGCCGCGTTGCCGCGTGCTGCGCTACGGCCTGGAACATACCGCCGACGTGACCGCGCGCGACATCCGCGCCGGTGCGCAGGGCAGCCAGTTCACCCTGGTTTCGCCAGCCGGCGAAGCACGCGTAGTGCTCGGCCTGCCGGGTCGCCACAACGTCAGCAATGCACTGGCCGCCGCCAGCCTGGCGCTGGCCGCGGGCGTCGACCTGGCGCTGATCGCTGCCGGCCTGGCCGAAGCGCAGCCGGTGCCGGGCCGCCAGATCGCCCATCAGCTGCGCAACGGCGCGGTGCTGGTGGATGACAGCTACAACGCCAATCCCGGCTCGCTGGCTGCGGCCATCGATGCCCTGGCCGCCGCCCCGGAAGAGGGCTGGCTGGTGCTGGGCGACATGCGCGAGCTGGGCCCGGACGCCGAGGCGCTGCATGCGCAGGCCGGCATCCGAGCACGCGCTGCCGGCCTGAAGCGGCTGTATGCGCTGGGTCCGCTCAGCGCCGCTGCTGCGGCCGCCTTCGGTGAAGGCGGTCGCCATTTCGCTACCCATGGTGCGCTGTCACAGGCGCTGCAGGATGAGTTGCACGCTGGTGTGCGCTGCCTGGTCAAGGGTTCCCGTGGCAGTGCCATGGACCTGATCGTCAAAGCGCTGCTGGCGCAAGGAGAGGAATCCCCGCATGTTGTATGAACTGGCTCGATGGTTGCAGCAGTTGGAGAGCCTGTTCGGGCTGTTCAACTACCAGACGTTCCGCGCCATCCTTGCCGCGTTGACGGCGCTGTTCCTGTCGCTGTGGCTCGGCCCGGCGATGATCCGCAAGCTTGCCCAGTTCAAGGGCGGCCAGCCGATCCGCAAGGACGGTCCGCAGACCCATTTCTCCAAGGCCGGTACGCCGACCATGGGCGGTTCGCTGATCCTGCTCACCATCACCCTGTCGGTGCTGATGTGGGCTGACCTGCGCAACCGCTACGTGTGGCTGGTGCTGGCCGTGATGCTGTGCTTCGGCGCCATCGGCTGGTATGACGACTGGATCAAGATCGTCCGCCGTGACCCGAACGGCCTGAAGTCGCGCTGGAAGTACCTGCTGCAGTCGATCTTCGGCCTGGCTGCGGGCCTGTTCCTGTTCTACACGGCCGACGTGCCGGCGGCGCTGACCTTCTACATCCCGATGTTCAAGTCGATCGCGCTACCGCTGGCCGGCATCGGCTTCGTGGCCATCGCCTACTTCTGGATCGTCGGTTTCTCCAATGCGGTGAACCTGACCGACGGCCTGGACGGCCTGGCGATCATGCCGACCGTGCTGGTGGCCTGCGCGCTGGGCGTGTTCGCCTATGCCTCGGGCAACGTGGTGTTCGCCAACTACCTGCAGATCCCGCAGATCCCGGGGGCCGGCGAGCTGGTCATCATCTGCGCGGCCATTGCCGGCGCCGGCCTCGGCTTCCTGTGGTTCAACACCTATCCGGCCATGGTGTTCATGGGCGACATCGGCGCGCTGGCGCTGGGCGCGGTGCTGGGCACGATCGCGGTGATCACCCGCCAGGAACTGGTGCTGGTGATCATGGGCGGCGTGTTCGTCATCGAAACGCTGTCGGTGATGATCCAGGTCGCCTCGTTCAAGCTGACCGGCAAGCGTGTGTTCCGCATGGCGCCGATCCACCACCACTTTGAACTGAAGGGCTGGCCGGAGCCGCGCGTGATCGTGCGCTTCTGGATCATCTCCGTCGTGCTCGTGCTGATCGGCCTGGCCACGTTGAAGGTGCGCTGAGATGAACGACCTGTCCCGCCAGGCAACACGCCTTGAAGCCATCGAAGGCAGCTACGACAAGTGGCTGCTGGGCGCGATCATCGCGCTCACCGGCGTGGGCGTGGTGATGGTGGCGTCCAGCTCGATCGCACTGATGAGCAGTCCGTTCTACTACCTCAACCGCCACCTGATCTTCCTGGCGGTCGGTATCGTGCTGGCGGTCATCGCCGCCCGCACCGAGCTGAAGTCCATCGAGCAGTACAACCAGATGCTGCTGCTGGGCTGCTTCGTGCTGCTGCTGGCAGTGTTCACGCCGGGCCTGGGCAGTACGGTCAACGGTGCGCGCCGCTGGATCAACCTGGGCATCTCCAAGTTCCAGACGGTTGAAGCGGTGAAAGTGCTCTACATCGTCTGGCTGTCCAGCTACCTGGTGCGTTTCCGCGACGAGGTAAATGCGACCTGGCCGGCGATGCTCAAGCCGCTGGGCGTGGCCGGTGCGCTGGTGGTGCTGTTGCTGCTGCAGCCGGACTTCGGTTCGTCCACCCTGCTGCTGGCGATCACCGCCGGCATGCTGGTGCTGGGCGGCGTGAACATGCCGCGCATGTCGATGCCGGTGATCATCGGCCTGGTCGGCATGAGCGCGCTGGCGATCATCGAGCCGTACCGCATGCGCCGCATCACTTCCTTCCTGGACCCGTGGGCCGACCAGCAGGGCGACGGCTACCAGCTGTCCAACGCGCTGATGGCCGTGGGCCGTGGCGAGTGGACCGGCGTCGGCCTCGGCAATTCGGTGCAGAAGCTGTACTACCTGCCCGAAGCGCACACCGACTTCATCTTCTCGGTCACCGCCGAGGAATTCGGCTTCCTGGGCACCTGCGTGATCGTGGCCTTGTACGCGCTGCTGGTCGGCCGCACCTTCTGGCTGGGCATGCGCTGCGTGGAAATGAAGCGCCACTTCTCCGGCTACATCGCCTTCGGCATCGGCCTGTGGATCAGCATGCAGACCTTCGTCTCGATCGGCGTGAACCTGGGCATCCTGCCGACCAAGGGCCTGACCCTGCCGCTGATCTCCTCCGGCGGTTCGTCGGTGCTGATGACCTGCGTGGCGATGGGCCTGCTGCTGCGCGTGTCCTATGAACTCAAGCGCGCCGAGCGCCGCCAGGCCGTGCGCATCGGTGGCGCCGAAGACGTTGCTGCCGAGCCGAGCGACGAGCCGGCCGCGCCGGTGGCCGCCAGCGTACCGATGAGCGCCGAGCCGGTGGCGGCCACTGCGCCGAACGCTGCGCGTGGCACCAGCCGCCTGCAGTCGCGCATCGAACCGACCTTCGGGAGGCTGTCATGAGCAGCGCTTCCAACGCCCGCCCGGTGATGATCCTGGCCGGTGGTACCGGCGGTCATATCTTCCCCGGCCTGGCCGTGGCCCGCGTGCTGCGCGAGCGTGGCGTGCCGGTTACCTGGATGGGCGCCGAAGGCGCGATGGAAACCCGCCTGGTGCCGCAGCACGACATCGCGATCGACACGCTGGCCATCACCGGCCTGCGCGGCAAGGGCAAGCTGGCGTTGCTGGCTGCGCCGTGGCGGCTGATGCGTGCGCTGCGTGCGGCCGGCATGATCATCCGCAAGCGCCAGCCGCGTGCAGTGGTGGCCTTCGGTGGCTTTGCCTCCGGCCCCGGTGGCATGGCCACGCGCCTGCATGGCCTGCCGTTGATCGTGCATGAGCAGAACCGCGCACCGGGCCTGACCAATCGCATCCTGTCGCGCTATGCGCGCCGCCTGCTGACCGGTTTCCCGGGCACCTTCGCCGCGCGCGAAGAGTTCGTCGGCAATCCGGTGCGTGCGGAAATCGCCGCCATCGCACCGCCGGAACAGCGCTTCGCCGACCGCCAAGGCCCGCTGCGCGTGCTGGTGGTGGGTGGCAGCCAGGGGGCACGTGCGCTCAATACCGGCGTGCCGCAGGCCATCGCTGCGCTGGGTGCCGCGGTGCCGGTGCAGGTGCGCCACCAGAGCGGTGAGAAGCTGCACGCCGAAGCGGTCGAGGCGTATGCCAAGGCCGGCGTGCAGGCGGAAATCACGCCGTTCATCGCCGATATGGCCGAGGCGTTCGCCTGGGCCGATCTGGTCGTATGCCGCGCTGGCGCGTCGACCCTGGCCGAGCTGTGCGCGGTCGGTGTCGGCAGTGTGCTGGTGCCATTCCCCGCTGCCGTCGACGATCACCAGACCCGCAATGCGGAGTACCTGGTCGAGCGCGGCGCGGCGGTGTTGCTGAAGCAGGACGGAACGCTGGCCGACGGCATTGCCGCACTGCTGCGCGATCTGTCCGAAAATCCCGCCCGCCGCATGCAGATGGCGCAAGCCGCGCGTGCCCTGGCCAAGGTCGATGCCGCCGAGCGCATCGCCGATATCATTCTTGAGGAAGCTGTATGAAGAAGGCATGCCACCGCGCCTGCCCTGCGCGAGGCCGCGCATGATCCGCCGCCTGCACGACACCAACGACCTGGTGCGCGCGTTCCCGCGCGTGCATTTCGTCGGCATCGGCGGCACCGGCATGAGCGGTATCGCCGAAGTGATGCTGACGCTGGGCTATGAAGTGTCCGGCTCGGACAACGCCGACAACGGCGCGACCCGCCGCCTGGCCAGCCTGGGTGCGCGCATCATGCGCGGCCACTCGGCGGCCAACGTGCTGGGCACCGACTGCGTGGTGGTCTCCAGCGCCATCCGCGAAGACAACCCGGAACTGATGGAAGCGCGCAGCCAGCGCATTCCGATCATGCCGCGCGCAGCCATGCTGGCCGAGCTGATGCGCTTCCGTCGCGGCATCGCGGTGGCAGGCACCCATGGCAAGACCACCACCACCAGCCTGACCGCTGCGGTGCTGAGCGAAGGCGGCCTGGACCCGACGTTCGTTATCGGTGGCCAGCTGCTGGCGGCCGGTGCCAACGCCAAGCTGGGTGGTGGCCAGTGGCTGGTGGCCGAGGCCGACGAAAGCGATGGCAGCTTCCTGCGCCTGAACCCGCTGATGTCGATCATCACCAACATCGATGCGGACCACCTGGAGAACTACGGCAACGATTTTGCCCGCGTGCAGGCGGCGTTCGCCGAGTTCCTGCAGCGCCTGCCGTTCTACGGCCTGGCGGTGCTGTGCATCGACGACCCGGAAGTGGCTGCGCTGGCTGCCAAGACCCCGCGCCATGTGATGAGCTACGGCATGAGCCCGCAGGCCGACGTGCGCGCCGAGAACGTGGTGCAGGAAGGTTCGCGCATGCGCTTCACCCTGCGTCTGCCGCAGGGCACCAGCCAGGAAGTGGTGCTGGCACTGCCGGGCAAGCACAACGTGCTGAACGCACTGGCCGCCGCCGCAGTGGGCTGGCAGCTGGGCGTGGCCCCGGACGCGATCGCCCGCGCGCTGGAAGCATTTGCCGGTGTCGGCCGTCGCTTCAACGATCTGGGCGAAGTGACCACTGCCAGTGGTGCCAAGGTCCGCATCATTGATGACTACGGTCATCACCCGAGCGAGCTGGAGGCCGTGTTCGCCGCCGCCCGTGGTGGCTGGGCCGACAAGCGCCTGGTGGTGGCCTTCCAGCCGCACCGCTACAGCCGTACCCGCGACCAGTTCGACAAGTTCGCGGCGGTGCTGTCCAGCGTCGATGCGCTGGTGCTGAGCGAGGTCTACCCGGCCGGTGAAGAGCCGATTGCCGGTGCCGATTCGCACGCGCTGGCCCGTGCCATCCGTGCGCGCGGCCGCAGCGAGCCGGTGGTGGTGGGCAAGGCTGCCGAACTGGCCAGCGTGCTGCCGGATGTGCTGCAGGACGGTGACCTGCTGCTGATGATGGGGGCGGGCGATATTGGCGCCGTGGCCACCCATATCGCCGTGGAAGGCTTCAAGGGGGAGGGCGAGGCGTGAACACGCTGAACTTCCCGCCGCTGCGCGTGACCGACCCGGCCGGGTTCGGCCGCGTCGCCGTGCTGCTGGGCGGCAGTTCCAGCGAACGTGAAGTGTCGCTGGACTCCGGCCGCAATGTACTGGAGGCGCTGCAGTCGCGCGGTGTCGATGCGTTCGCGGTCGACGGCATTCCGGCGCTGGCCAAGGCGCTGGCCGCCGGCGGCATCGACCGTGTGTTCAACATCCTGCACGGCCACAACGGTGGTGGTGAGGACGGCATCGTGCAGGGCCTGATGGACGCCTTCGGCGTGCCTTACACGGGCTCGGACGTGCTGGGCTCGGCGCTGAGCATGGACAAGATCCGCACCAAGCAGGTGTGGCTGTCGCTGGGCCTGCCGACCCCGCAGTACCGGAAGGTCGATGCGTCCAACGTGCATGCGCTGGCGGCCGAACTGGGCCTGCCGGTGGTGGTGAAGCCGGCCAACGAAGGTTCAAGCGTGGGCATCAGCCGGGTGACCGATGATGCCGGCCTGGATGAGGCGGTGGCGCTGGCCGCGCGCTACGACGGCCAGCTGCTGATGGAGCAGATGGTGGTCGGCGACGAACTGACCGTGGCCATTCTCGGTGACGTCGCGCTGCCGTCGATCCGCATCGTGCCCAAGGGCCAGTGGTACGACTACAACGCCAAGTACATCGCCGAGGACACCCAGTACCTGTGCCCAGGCCTGGACGGTGGCGACGAAGAAGAAATCCGCCGCATCGCGCTGGCTGCGTTCCGCGCTGCCGGTTGCCGTGGCTGGGGCCGCGTGGATGTCATGCGTGATCGCAGCAGCGGCCGTTTCTTCCTGCTGGAAGTGAACACCGCGCCGGGCATGACCAGCCATTCGCTGGTACCCAAGGCGGCCGGCCAGGCCGGCATCAGCTTCGAAGAGCTTGTGTGGCGCGTGCTGGAACAGACCCTGGAGGCCCCGCACGCATGAACGCGGTGCTGCGCATCTTCGTCTGGCTGTTGGCGCTGTCGGTGGTTGCACTGCCGGTGGTGGCCGTGGTCAATGGCTGGGTCGGTGCTGAGCGCTGGCCGCTGGCGAAGTTGCGCGTGCATGGTGAGTTCAAGCGTGTACCGGCCGAACAGCTGCAGCAGGTGCTGCTGCCGTATGCGCGCGCCGGGTTCTTCGCGGTCAAGCTGCAGGATGCCCAGGACGCTCTGGAAAAGCTGCCGTGGGTGGAAAGCGCGCGGGTACGCAAGCAGTGGCCGGATGTGCTGGAAGTGACCCTGGTCGAGCACAAGCCATTCGCGCGCTGGGGCAACGATCGCCTGGTCTCCGAGCAGGGCAAGCTGTTCCCCACGCCGAAGAAGCTGGCCGACCTGGCGCTGCCCGAACTGGACGGTCCGGACAGCCAGACCGAAGAAGTGATGAAGCTGTACAGCGACTCGCGTGCATTGTTCGCACCGGCCGGCGTCGATGTGCGCCGGGTGACGATGGATGCACGCGGCAGCTGGTCGCTGGTGCTGAGCAACGGCACCGAAGTGGTGGTGGGCCGTGACGACGCGCGCTCGCGCATGCAGCGCTTCGTCAAGGTGCTGCCGCAGTTGAACCGCCAGGACGCGCCGATCGAGCGCGCCGACCTCCGTTACACCAATGGTTTCACGCTGAGCTGGGGTACCCCGGCCACGCCGGCGAAAACGCCGGCGACCCCGGCCAGCAGGACGCAGGAAAGGACATGAATCGCAAGGGTGACAAATCGCTGATCGTTGGCCTGGACATCGGCACCTCCAAGGTGGTGGCGCTGGTGGGCGAGTATTCGCCGGGCAACCCGATCGAAGTGATCGGCATCGGCTCGCACGAGTCGCGCGGTTTGAAGCGCGGCGTGGTGGTGGACATCGAATCGACCGTGCAGTCGATCCAGCGCGCGGTGGAAGAAGCCGAGCTGATGGCCGGCTGCGAGATCCGCTCGGTGTACGCCTCGATCTCCGGCAACCACGTGCAGTGCAAGAACTCGCCGGGCATCGTACCGATCCGCGACGGGGAAGTGACCTGGGGCGACCTCGATCGCGTGCTCGATGCGGCCAAGGCGGTGGCGATCCCGGCCGACCAGAAGATCCTGCATGCGATTCCGCGCGAGTACGTGCTGGACGATTCGCAGGAAGGCATCCGCAACCCGGTCGGCATGACCGGCGTGCGCCTGGAGGTGCACGCGCACCTGGTGGTGTGCGCGCAGTCTGCCGCGGCCAACATCAGCAAGTGCGTGCAGCGCTGCGGCCTGCAGGTGGATGACCTGGTGCTGTCGTCGCTGGCCTCCAGCGTGGCCGTACTGACCGCCGACGAGCGCGAGCTGGGCGTGGTGCTGGTCGACATGGGCGCCGGCACCACCGATATCGCCGTGTTCGTGCAGGGCGCGATCTGCCACACCGCGTCGCTGCCGATCGCTGGCGACCACGTGACCAACGACATCGCGCACATGCTGCGCACGCCGACCCCGGAAGCCGAGCAGATCAAGGTGCGCTACGCCTGCGCCCTGGCCCAGCTGGCCACCGCCGAGGAAAGCATCCAGGTGCCGTCGGTGGGCGACCGTCCGCCGCGCCGCATGCCGCGCCATTCGCTGGCGCAGGCGGTGCAGGGCCGTTACGAGGAAATCTTCGAGATGGTGCAGGCCGAACTGCGCCGCTCCGGCTTCGAGGAACTGGTGCGCGCCGGCATGGTGCTGACCGGTGGCGCTTCGAAGATGGAAGGCGTGGTCGAGCTGGCCGAGGAAATGCTGCAGATGCCGGTGCGCGTGGGCATTCCGCAGCACGTCACCGGGCTGGGCGAAGTGGTGGGCAACCCGGTGCACGCCACCGGCGTGGGCCTGCTGCTGATGGGCAGCCAGATCGAGCACCCGCGGCGGCCGTCGCTGCCGACCGGGCGTGCCGGAAGCATGTTCAAGAAACTCAAGACCTGGTTCCGCGGCGAGTTCTGACGCGGAACCCGTAATACCGGGCCTGGCCCGGTCGCAGTACCCGCAGTACCCGCATCACAACGCAACACCGGCAACACACAACCCACACAGCCGCAACGTCGGCATGCAGCAGGACGGCAGGACGCCCGAATGCCCATGCCAGCCAAAGCGGATACAACGAGGACACGGACATGGCGCATTTTGAACTGATCGAAAAGATGGCACCCAATGCGGTGATCAAGGTGGTTGGCGTGGGCGGCGGCGGCGGCAATGCCGTGGCGCACATGGTCAACTCGGCAGTGGATGGCGTGGAATTCATCACCGCCAACACCGACTCGCAGGCCATCAAGAATTGCGGTGCCAAGCTGCAGCTGCAGCTGGGTACCAACGTGACCAAGGGCCTGGGCGCAGGCGCGAACCCGGAGGTCGGCCGCCAGGCCGCGCTGGAAGACCGTGAGCGCATCATGGACGCCCTGCAGGGTGCGGACATGGTGTTCATCACCGCCGGCATGGGCGGCGGCACCGGCACCGGCGCTGCACCGGTGGTGGCGCAGCTGGCCAAGGAAATGGGCATCCTGACCGTGGCCGTGGTCACCAAGCCGTTCCCGTTCGAAGGCCGTCGCCGCATGCAGGTGGCGCTGAAGGGCATCGAGGAACTGAGCCAGCACTGCGACTCGCTGATCACCATCCCGAACGAGAAGCTGATCACCGTGCTGGGCCGCAACGCGACCATGATCCAGGCCTTCCGCGCCGCCAACGACGTGCTGCAGGGCGCCGTGCAGGGCATCGCCGACCTGATCGTGCGTCCGGGCCTGATCAACGTCGACTTCGCCGACGTGCGCACCGTCATGTCCGAAATGGGCCTGGCGATGATGGGTACCGGCACCGCCCGTGGCGATGACCGCGCCCAGGCCGCTGCCGAATCGGCGATCCAGAACCCGCTGCTGGACGACGTGAACCTGGCCGGTGCCAACGGCATCCTGGTCAACATCACCGCCGGCGCCGACTTCACCATGGCCGAGTTCGACGAGATCGGCCGCACCATCGACGGCTTCGCTTCGGAAGACGCGACCGTGGTGGTCGGCACCGTGCTCGACCCGGACATGCAGGACGAAGTGCGCGTGACCGTGGTTGCCACCGGCCTGAACCGCGTGTCGGCCAGCAAGACCCAGCGTCCGGGCGAGCGTGCGCCGATCAAGCTGGTCCGCAACGCCACCACCGGCCAGCCGGAGTTTGGCGACTTCGACAACGGCGGCGACGCCGTGTCCAAGGCCGTGGGCGGCATGGGCCTGGGCCTGCGTCGTGCCAGCAGCGACACCGCTTCCGCTTCTGCGCCGTCGGCTCCGGCCGCCTCGGCTCCGGCGGCCGCTGAACTGCCCAACGATTACCTGGACATCCCGGCGTTCCTGCGCCGCCAGGCGGACTAAGCGGGGCGGCCCGGGGTTGTCCTCCCCGGGTTGCGCCACCATGTCCTGAAAACGCGGGCGCCGGGCCAGGATGGGCCCGGCCGCCCTGCTTCATGTGCGTCCCATTGGCGCGCCGGTGTGTCCTGCCTGCCTTTCAGCCGGGGTAGGGGACCGTGCGTGTTAATCTAATGTGTCACTTCCGGTCCATCCCCCATGATCCAGCAACGCACCCTCAAGAACACGATCCGCGCCACCGGCGTTGGCCTGCACAGCGGTGACAAGGTCTACATGACCCTGCGCCCGGCACCGGTCAACCATGGCATCGTGTTCCGCCGCGTGGACCTGGACCCGGTGGTGGAAGTGCCGGCCAAGGCCGAGCTGGTCACCGAAGTGACCCTGTGCACCGGCCTGACCTGCAACGACGCCAAGATCCAGACCGTCGAACACCTGATGTCGGCGCTGGCCGGCCTGGGCGTTGACAACATCATCGTCGAACTGTCCTCGGCCGAGCTGCCGATCATGGACGGTTCGGCCGGCCCGTTCGTGTTCCTGCTGCAGTCGGCGGGCATCGTGGAACAGGATGCGCCCAAGCGCTTCATCCGCGTGCTGAAGACCGTGGAGGTGACCGAGGGCGACAAGGTGGCCCGCTTCACCCCGTACGAGGGCTACAAGCTGGGCTTCACCATCCAGTTCGACCACCCGATGATCCCGGCCAAGCAGTCGCGCCAGGAAATCGAGTTCTCGACGCTGGCCTACACCAAGGAAATCTCCCGCGCGCGTACCTTCGGCTTCATGCGCGACCTGGAATACATGCGCGAGCGCAACCTGGGCCTGGGCGGTTCGATGGACAACGCCATCGTGCTGGACGAGTTCCGCGTGCTCAACGAAGACGGCCTGCGCTACGCCGACGAATTCGTGCGCCACAAGATCCTCGACGCGATCGGCGACCTCTATCTGGCCGGTGGCCAGGTGCTGGGCGCCTACGAGGGCTTCAAGTCCGGCCATGCGCTCAACAACAAGCTGGTGCGGGCACTGATGGCCGACGCCACCGCCTGGGAATGGGTCAGCTTCGACTCGCCGGCCACGCCGGATCCGGTCGAATACGCCACGCCGGCCTACGCCTGATTCCTGCAGGTTGTTGAATTTAAAGACAAAAGCGCCGCCCGGAAGGGCGGCGTTGTCGTTTCCGCACCCCACATCGCATTCAGCATGCTTGACGGCCATCAAGGCCGGTTCGAGGTCACGGTTTTGTGAACCTGTTGGATCGGAAGCCTGAATTTAACGCGGTTTTAACAACAATCTAACGACAGGCCCCCGGATGGCAGCTAGGATGCGACCCGGCCCCCGAAATGTTTCACGCCGTGGTGACACGCGCGACGGGGAGCGGAGCCGGATGCTCCGTTGTCGTCAGGACCGCTTCTTCGGCTTCGAAGGAACGTCCTGCAGGCAAGCCAAGGCGTCGCGTAGCCCTTTGTGCGTGGCGGCTGAAACTGCGTGGGGGCCATTCCGGTTGTCGATCGCTGGGGAGCGTGAGGGAGTGGTGGACGCAGTCTTGATGGTCACCCTGGTGGCCTTCAGCCCGATGGAACGGGCCGCGTCGAGCAACTGGGCCTCGGCAAGCCGCAACTTGGCATGCCAGACCGGGGATTCGACGAGAAAAACGAGGTGTTCCCCGTCCACATTGGCCAGCCGGCAACGGCTGCGCAGAGGTGGCGGCAACTGGGGGCGCAACTGACGGTCCAGCGCGTCGAGCCACAAGGCACGCCGCAGCGGGTTCCCGCTTTTGTCCGCCATCACCGCATCCAGCGCCGGTTTCGGCACTGACGCGGGGCGAACGCTGGATTTCGGCTCAGACATGAAAACTCACTGATGGCATTCAAAAAGATCGTAATCAAAACGCGTGAAGGACAGGCCAAGTCGTCGCCGATCGCGCGTTTGCGGTTCTATTTCGAGGATCGCCCCCGTGCCCTGCTGGGCAGCGTGCTCGGGGTAGGCTGCATTATCGGCCTTGCTGGCGGCATTGGCGCCAGCGCGCTGAATGATTCCCGGCTGCAGGCCAAGGTCGAGCGCCAGGATGCGGAACTGGCCAAGGTCAAGCGCGATGCGCAGACCCAGGTCAACGCACTGGCGGCCCGCCTCGGCGAGCTGCAGGCGCAGGCCACCCGCCTGAACGCCCTGGGCGAACGGCTGACCCAGATGGGCAAGCTGGAAGACGGCGAATTCGACTTCAACGAGACCCCTGGCCTCGGTGATGGCGATGCCGGCGGCCCGACCAGCGACATCCCGGTCAAGGACGTCAACGCCGACTTACAGGTGCTGGAGCAGCGCTTCGCTGCTTCAGGCCGCCAGCTGTCGGTGATGGAATCGCTGATGTTCGACCACCAGCTGCAGCAGAACGCCGTGCCCTCGCGCATGCCGATCCGCAACAGCTACGTGACCTCCGGCTTCGGCACCCGCGCCGACCCGTTCGGCCGCGGTGCCGCCACCCACAAGGGCATGGACTTCCACGCCAAGGTCGGTGACCCGGTGATGGCCGTGGCCGAGGGCGTGGTCAGCTTCGCCGGTGTGAAGGGCGGCTACGGCAACGTGGTCGACGTCGACCATGGTAATGGCTACGTCACCCGCTACGCGCACAATTCGCGCCTGGTGGTGAAGGCCGGTGACCTGGTCCGTGCGGGCCAGGAAGTGGCCAAGGCCGGTTCCACCGGCCGTTCGACCGGCGCCCACGTGCACTTCGAGGTGTGGGAGAACGGCAACGTGGTCAACCCGCGCAAGTTCCTCGGCGACGGCGGCAACACGCCGGTCGGGCGGGTCAGCCGCGGTTGATCCCAGGCCTGGGGTCAGAGCCCATTCGCCATGGCGAATGGGATCCGACCCCGACCGCGCACGGGGTCGGATCCCTTCCGCAGCGCGGAAGGGCTCTGACCCCATCGCCAAAGGGTTGAAACCTCAGCCGCCCGTCCCAAGCTACAATGGGTGTTGCCATCGACAGGGCGCCAGGCGCCCTGTTTCGTTTGCGGCGGACGGATCCCAAGGGGGAGGCCGGGCGTCGTGTCCATCCAACCCGGTTCCTTCAATGATCAACAGCCTGCTTACCCGCGTATTTGGCAGTCGTAACGAACGACAGCTGCGCCAGCTCAACCGCATCGTCGCCAAGATCAATGCGCTGGAGCCGGAGATCGAGAAGCTTTCCGACGAGCAGCTTCAGGCCAAGACGCCGGAGTTCAAGCAGCGCATCGCCGACGGTGAAGCCCTGGACAAGGTGCTGCCGGAAGCCTTCGCGGTCTGCCGCGAAGCCGGCCGCCGCGTGCTTGGCATGCGCCACTACGACGTGCAGCTGATCGGCGGCATGGTGCTTCACCTGGGCAAGATCGCAGAAATGCGCACCGGTGAAGGCAAGACCCTGGTGGCGACCCTGCCGGTGTACCTCAACGCGCTGGAAGGCAAGGGCGTGCACGTGGTCACCGTGAACGACTACCTGGCCCGCCGCGACGCCGCGCAGATGGGCAAGCTGTACAACTGGCTGGGCCTGAGCGTGGGCGTGGTCTACCCGGGCATGCCGCACAGCGACAAGCGCGAAGCCTATGCCGCCGACATCACCTACGGCACCAACAACGAATTCGGTTTCGACTACCTGCGCGACAACATGGCGCTGTCCAAGGCCGACCGCTACCAGCGCGGCCTGCACTACGCCATCGTCGACGAAGTCGACTCCATCCTGATCGACGAAGCGCGTACCCCGCTGATCATCTCCGGCCCGGCCGATGACTCCCCGGAGCTGTACATCCGCGTCAACCGCGTCGTGCCGAACCTGGTCAAGCAGGAAGCGGAAGACGGCGAAGGCGACTTCTGGGTCGACGAGAAGGGCAAGCAGGTGCACCTGTCCGAAGCAGGCATGGAGCACGCCGAGCAGCTGCTGGTCGAAGCCGGCATCCTCGATGGCGAGACCGAAGGCCTGTACGCGGCGCAGAACCTGACCGTCGTGCACCACCTCAATGCCGCGCTGCGCGCGCACGCCATCTACCAGCGTGACGTGGACTACATCGTGCGCGACGGCGAAGTGGTCATCGTCGACGAATTCACCGGCCGTACCCTGGCCGGCCGCCGCTGGTCCGACGGCCTGCACCAGGCGGTGGAAGCGAAGGAAGGCGTGCCGGTCCAGCGCGAGAACCAGACGCTGGCCAGCATCACCTTCCAGAACCTGTTCCGCATGTACAAGAAGCTGTCCGGCATGACCGGTACGGCCGATACCGAAGCGTTCGAATTCCAGAGCATCTATGGCCTGGAAGTGGTGGTGATTCCGACCAACCGCCCGACCATCCGCAAGGACAGCCCGGACCAGGTGTTCCTCAACCGCAAGGGCAAGTTCAACGCGGTGCTGGCTGACATCGAAGAGTGCGCCAAGCGCGGCCAGCCGGTGCTGGTGGGTACCACCTCGATCGAAACCTCGGAAATGCTGTCCGAGCACCTGAGCAAGGCCGGCGTGAAGCACGAGGTGCTCAACGCCAAGCAGCACGACCGCGAAGCGACCATCGTCGCCAATGCCGGTCGTCCGGCCGCCGTGACCATCGCCACCAACATGGCCGGCCGTGGTACCGACATCGTGCTGGGCGGTTCGCTGGAAGCCGAGATCCACGCCCTGGGCGAGGACGCGACCGACGAGCAGAAGGCCGCGGTCAAGGCCGAATGGCAGAAGCGCCACGATGCGGTGAAGGCTGCCGGCGGCCTGCACATCGTCGGCACCGAGCGCCACGAATCGCGCCGTATCGACAACCAGCTGCGCGGCCGTTCGGGCCGCCAGGGTGACCCGGGTTCGTCCCGCTTCTACCTGTCGCTGGAAGACAACCTGATGCGCATCTTCGCCTCCGACTGGGTGCAGAAGGCCATGCGCATGATGGGCATGAAGGAAGACGACGTCATCGAGGACCGCCTGGTCAGCCGCCAGATCGAAAAGGCGCAGCGCAAGGTCGAGGCCCACAACTTCGACATCCGCAAGAACCTGCTGGACTTCGACGACGTCAACAACGACCAGCGCAAGGTGATCTACGCCCAGCGCGACGAGCTGCTGGACGCCGAGTCGGTGAAGGGCAACGTCGACGGCATCCGCGACGACGTGATCTTCGATGTGGTCGCCCGCTTCGTGCCGCCGAACTCGATCGACGAGCAGTGGGACCTGCGTGGCCTGGAGGCGACCCTGGAGTCGGACTTCGGCCTGCAGATGTCGCTGACCGGCCTGGTCAAGGAACACGAGGAACTGGACGCCGAAGCGATTGCCGCCAAGGTGCAGGAACGCGTGAACCAGCACTTCGCCGAGAAGGAAGCCGGCGTCGGCGAAGAAACCATGCGCGCGCTGGAGAAGCACGTGATGCTGACCGTGCTGGACCAGAGCTGGAAGGAGCACCTGGCGCGCATGGACTACCTGCGCCAGGGCATCTACCTGCGTGGTTACGCGCAGAAGCAGCCGAAGCAGGAATACAAGAAGGAAGCCTTCGAGCTGTTCTCGGACATGCTGGAGAACGTCAAGCGCGAAGTGGTGACCCTGCTGTCGCGCGTGCGCGTGCGCAGCGACGAGGAAGTGCAGGCGCTGGAAGCGGCCGAGCGCCAGCAGGTGGAAGCCCGCCTGCGCCAGTCGCAGTTCCAGCACCAGGACGTGGGTGGCTACAGCGCCGACGAGGAAGCCGCGCAGGTGCAGGCCGCCCAGCAGGGCGTGGCGCAGCTGCAGCGCGACGAGCCGAAGATCGGCCGCAATGATCCGTGCCCGTGCGGCAGTGGCAAGAAGTACAAGCACTGCCACGGCCAGCTGAGCTGATCCCGAAGAGCCCCGCGAAAGCGGGGCTTTTCTTTTCTGGTGAATGATCCTGGCCAGATCCGCGATTGCGCGGGCCGCCCTGTTCTGGGCATGCTTCCCCCATGCCTTCCCCCACCCGATCGATCCATGTCGTGGCCGCCGTCATCACCGACGCCCGGGGCCGCGTGCTGCTCAACCGCCGAACCGAGAACCGCGACATGGCCGGCCTGTGGGAGTTTCCGGGCGGCAAGCGGGAATCCGGCGAGACCTCCGAACAGGCGCTGGTGCGCGAACTGCGGGAGGAGCTGGGCATCGAGGCCGATGTCGGCGAGTGGCTGATGGACGTGCCGCAGCGCTACCCGGACAAGCACCTGACCCTGGAAGTGCGCCATGTGCGCAGCTGGAAGGGCACGCCACGCGGGCGCGAGGGCCAGGCGATCACCTGGGTGGCGCCGGACAAGCTGGGCCGCTATTCGATGCCGCCGGCCGACCTGCCGGTGGTGGCTGCCCTGCGCCAACCCGACCGCTACCTGATCACCCCGGCGCCGGCCGACGATGATGGCGGCGTACAGCAATGGCATGAGCAGCTGCAGCGTGCGGTGGCAGGCGGCCAGCAGCGCATCCAGCTGCGCCTGCCGCCGGCGCATCCGCAGCGGCAGGCGATGGTCGAGCAGGTCGTGCGTGCGCATCGCCGCAGCGGCGTGCAATGGTTGCTCAACCGCGATATCGAACTGGCGCGTGCGTTGGGCGTGGGCGTACACCTGGGCAGCGAACAGCTGCTGGAACTGTCGCAGCGTCCACTCCCCGATGGCCAGCTGGTGGCCGCATCCTGCCACGACCTGCAGCAGCTGCAGGCCGCACAGCAGCTTGGCTGCGACTTCGCGGTGCTTGGCCCGGTGCGGGCCACCGCCAGCCATCCCGATGCCTCGCCGCTGGGTTGGGATGCCTTTGCCGAACTGCGCGCGCAGGTATCGCTGCCGATCTACGCCCTGGGTGGCATGGGCAGCGGCCACATCACCGAAGCACGTCGCCACGGCGGGCAGGGCATCGCCGCCATTCGCGGGTTGTGGCCGGAGTAACGCCGCGTTGGTCGCCGGGCATGGCCCGGCGCTGCCCTGTGGAATGGAAGCAGTAGATCCACGCCATGCGTGGATGGATGCCCGCGATCACAACGTGATCCAGAAACACCCGTACTGCCGCCGCAGCCCAAGCACCGCCGAGGCACGCGCCACGCTGCCCGGCAACGTCTGCTCCAGGCGCAGGCCGACCGGATGGCGCACAGCCGGCGGCTCCGGGTCGGATCCCTGCACAGCAGGGCTCTGACCCTGCTCCTGCAAGGTGTCTGATTCCTGCCGCGGATACACCGGCACCACGTCCACCAGCGGCCGCCGTGCCAGCGATTCCAGCTGGCCGAGAATGCGCTGTGCGCCGGCGTCGGACACCGAGCCCCACAGGTACAGTGAAGACAGCCGATTGACGTCGTTGCTGAGGATGCCGTTGCGCAATGCGTCCACGAGCTCGCTCAGCCGGCGCGGGCAGCGTGCACCCAGCGTATCGCGCGGTGCGGTGTTGCCGGAGGGGGCGGGCGGCGGCAGCCGTGACCGTGCGCCCACGCTGTCACAGGGACGGTCGGTGTAGACACTCTGGCCCTGCGCATCGGTGCAGCGGTTCAGGCGCGAGGACTGCGCGTGGGCAACGTGGGCCATCGCGCATAGCGGCAACAGCACCAGCAGGAGGGAAAGGCGGATCATCAGCGAAGGGTAGCGCTGATCAGGTCCGCATGGCGTGCTTTCAGCCCCGCAGCAGTTTCAGCACTGAAGTGGTCGGCTTGGCCAGGTTCAATGTGTAGAAATGCAGGCCGGGTGCGCCGCCTTCGATCAGGCGCTGGCACAGCCTGGCCACCACTTCGGTGCCGAATGCACGCACCGATTCGGCGTCATCGCCGTAGGCCTGCATCTTGCGGCTGATCCAGCGCGGAATCTCCGCGCCGCACTGTTCGGAGAAGCGGCGCAGCTGGCTGAAGTTGGCGATCGGCATGATGCCCGGCGTGATCGGCACCTGCACGCCGAGCCGGCGCACTTCATCGACGAAGTGGAAGTAGGCATCCGGGTTGAAGAAGTACTGGGTGATCGCCGCATCGGCACCGGCATCGATCTTGGCCTTGAAGTGCTTCAGGTCGGCCAGTGCGTCGGAGGCCTGCGGATGCGTTTCGGGGTACGCACCCACTTCGATATGGAACGCATCGCCGTGCTCGGCGCGGATGAAGTCGATCAGTTCGGCGGCATAGCGCATGTCGCCGGGGAAGCCCATGCCCGAGGGCAGGTCACCGCGCAGCGCGACCAGGCGGCGGCAGCCGATGGCGCGGTACAGCTTGAGCAGTTCGCGGATCTCCTGGCGGGTGCCACCGACGCAGGACAGGTGCGGCGCGGCGTCGAACCCGTGGTGCTGGTTGAGGTGGCGCACGGTCTCGGAGGTATAGCTCAGGGTCGAGCCACCGGCGCCGAAGGTACACGACACGTATTCGGGGGCGTAGTCCTTCAGCTTGGCCGCGGCACGGTCCAGCTGGCTGCGCTGTTCGTCGGTCTTGGGCGGATAGAACTCGAAGCTGATGGCGGTCATGGCGCGGGCGGCGGCGGTCGGTGTGGAACAGTATATCTCTTCATCAAGATAGATGTTTGATGATCGCGTGAGGGCCCGCCATCCCCAGCCTGCGACCGTTCGCCCCGCCGTCCGGCCGCTGCTCCGAAATCGCAACCGGTATGTGTCGGCCGGGCCCACGCTGCTCCCATCCCGGCAACACCCACCCGATGAAGGAGCAGACGATGAAGATCTTCCTGGCACTCTGGTACGCAATGAAGGCGCTGGCCCGGCTGGCGATGATCGGCATGGCGATGGCCGTGCTTGGTTCCGGTTCGGCCCATGCGGCGGCCGCCACCGGCACCGGCAAGGTGCAGGTCGAGGTGGTCGGCAAGGGCCGCCCGCTGCTGATGATCCCCGGCCTCAACAGCAGCGCCGAGGTCTGGCGCGAGACCTGCCTGGCGCTGGAGAACGTGCAGTGCCACCTGGTGCAGCTGCCGGGCTTTGCCGGCGCCGTGCCCGCCGACCCGCGCCCGGCCGAATTCCTGCCGGCCATGCGCGGGCAGCTGCTGGCCTACCTGCATGACCAGCACCTGGGCCCGGTGGTGGTGATCGGACACAGCCTGGGCGGTCTGCTGGGCCTGCAGATGGCCCAGGCCGAGCCGAAGGCGGTAAGCGCGCTGGTGGTGGTTGATGCATTGCCGTTCCTGCCGGCGGCGCGTGACCCGAACGCTACCGCAGACAGCGTGCGGCCGATGGCCGATCAGCTGCGCAAGGGCATGCTCGCCGCCGATGCCGCGCAGTGGCAGGCGCAGCTGAAAGCCGGCCTGCCGGGCATGACGCGCGATCCGCAGCGGCAGGCCGAACTGGGCCGCTGGGGCGACGCCAGCGACCGCCAGACCACGGCTGACGCCATGCATGCGGTGATGACCACCGACCTGCGTGACAGCATCGCTTCGATCAGCGCGCCGACGCTGGTGCT
Source organism: Stenotrophomonas sp. YJH_SMC_8 (assembly GCF_059371315.1). NCBI lineage: Bacteria > Pseudomonadati > Pseudomonadota > Gammaproteobacteria > Lysobacterales > Lysobacteraceae > Stenotrophomonas > Stenotrophomonas sp. YJH_SMC_8. The sequence continues at coordinate 358,954 of NZ_JCAFUL010000001.1, forward strand.
GGGCAGCTGGGCCGGTTACCAGCCGATGGGGGGTACCGAGGAAAGCACCCGCGCGGTGTTCCTGGCCCAGTACGCCAAGCTGCAGGGCGTACAGGTGGCGATGAGCGCGCAGGGGTTCCACTTCCTGATGTGGGATGATCCGCGCTGGCTGCAGGCGCAGCTGCGTCGCTTCCTGGCCGCGCATTCCTGATCGCGGCCCACTTTCCTGCCAACCGCCAAGGCCCCATGGACGCCACCACCTCATCCGGCCGCTTCTGGACGCTCAATGCACTGGCATGGGCTGGCTATGCGATGTATGGGCTTTGGGTCGGGATGCGGATTGGTGGCGGCGTGGTGTTCAGCGGCATCGTGCTGATCACCGTCAGCGTGGCCGCCTGCCTGTGGTTGTGCAGTGGCGCGCTGCGCGCGGTTGCACTACGCCAGCACTGGTGGGAGGGCAGCCTGGGAAGCCTGGTGTTGAAACTGGCTGCCGGTGTGGTGCTCGGCGCCAGCGTCGCGCAGGCGGTAACTGCCGCGCTGCTGCTGCCGGCACTGGCGCTGGGCTGGGTGCAGCTGCCTGGCGGCCACGCGGATTACCAGTGGTCGTCGTTGCTGGTGTACTGGATGAACACCGCACTGTTCCTGCTGATGTGGACGGGCCTGTGGGCAGGTCTGCACGGTCTGCGCCGGGCCCGCCACAGTGAGCTGGCCCGCCTGCGTGCCGAGGCCGAGCGCAGCGCGTTGGAGCGCGATGCTCTTCGCGCACGGCTCAATCCGCACTTCATGTTCAATGCGCTGAACAACCTGCGCGCGCTGATCCTGGAAGATCCCGAGCGTGCGCGCGACATGGTCACGCGCCTGTCGCGCACGCTGCGCCAGGCACTGGCGCACAACCGCAGCGAGCAGGTCAGCCTGGCCGAGGAACTGACGGTGGTGGACGACTATCTGGCCATCGAGGCGATCCACTTCGAGCAGCGCCTGCAGGTAGGCCAGCACATCGATGCCGGCGCCCTGCAGGCACAATTGCCGGCGATGGCGCTGCAGTTGCTGGTTGAAAATGCCATCAAGCACGGCATCGCCAGTCGCCCCGGCGGTGGCGGGATAGAGATCCGGGCCACGTTGGACGACGACGTGCTGCGCCTGCAGGTGGACAACCCGCTGGGCAACGCCAGCGAGCCCACCCACGGGCATGGTGTTGGCCTGGCCTACCTGCGTGCGCAGCTCGGTTCGCGCGGGCGTTTCACCCTGCAGCCGGTCGGCGACCGCATGCAGGCCCTGCTGGAGATTCCGCAATGAGTCGCACACTGCGTGTACTGATCGTCGATGACGCACGGCTGGCACGGCAGGAGCTGCGCACGCTGTTGTCGGCGTTGCCCTGGGTGCAGTGCGTGGGCGAAGCCGACGATGTGCCCGCCGCACGCGAGGCGATCGCCACGCTGGCGCCGGACCTCGTGCTGCTGGACGTGCAGATGCCTTCCGGCAGTGGTTTCGATGTGCTGGACGGCCTGGAGACGGTGCCGGCGGTGGTGTTCGTCACCGCCTATGACACCTATGCCGTGCGCGCGTTCCAGGCCAATGCGCTGGACTATCTGGTGAAGCCGGTGGAAGCGCCCCGGTTGCTGGAGGCGCTGGAGCGGGCACGTCAGCGCGAAGTGGTTTCAGCCGAGGCGCCAGAGTTGCGTGGCACGCTGGGTGCACAGGACCAGGTGTTCGTGCGCGAGGGCGAGCGCTGCTGGTTCGTGGCGGTGTCCGAGATCCGCCGGCTGGTGGTGGATGGCAACTACACGCGGTTGTGGTTCCGCGACCAGAACGCGTTGCTGACCCGCAGCCTGAGCGCGCTGGAAGCACGCCTGCCGCAGGATCTGTTCTTCCGTGCCAACCGCAACACCCTGGTCAACCTGCGCCGCATTCGTGGCGTGACGCCCAGCATCGGCGATGGCTACGACCTGACGTTGGACGACGGCAGTGAAGTGGACGTGTCGCGGCGGCAGGCGCGGGAACTGCGCGAGCGGATGGCGTTGTAGCAGTCGCTACAGCTCGGCACTGACCGGGCTGGTGAGGAAGCCCCACAGCAGGCGCGCCATCATCGCTGGCGAGCGTGCCTGTGAACGCGCATAGGCCAGCAGGGCATCCAGCCGCGGGCGATCGTACAGGTGGCCGGCCAGCAGCACCGCGTGGATGCGACGGGTGTTTGCGGTGTCCTGCAGCGGGTCGCCATCGAGGAGCACAAGGTCGGCGGCCTTGCCGACCTCGACGCTGCCATGTGATGCCTGCAGCTGCAGATGGCGCGCGGCCTGCAGCGTGGCGGCACGCAGTACGTCGGCCCGGCTCATGCCGGCGTGCCGCAGCCACTGCAGTTCATCGTGGTAGCGGAAGCCGCCCAGCCCGGTATCGGTGCCGACCAGCACGGTGACGCCGGCACGATGTGCGGCACCGGTGAGCGCGAGGCCATGCGCGAAGTAGGCCTTCAGCGCGTCTTCGCCGCGCAACCCGGGGTAGCGACTTGCGGTTGCCTCCAGGTCGTCGCGCCAGGCCCAGCGTGACAGTGGATCCAGATAGGCCAGGCGTGGATCGTTGATGAAGGCGGGATCGCGTGCGCGCGCATCCTCCTCCCGGGTGACATGGGTCGGCACGAATGCTGCGCCGCTGGCCTGCATCAGGCCGAACGCTTCGTCGCAGAGCGCGGGCTGGTAACCACTGACCATCCCTTCGGCCAGAGCGGTCGGGTCTTCGCCGTCGAGGGTGCCACCACGCCAGGCGGCTGCATGGTCGAAGCAATGCCGTACGAACAGATGGGCGTGTTCGAAGCTGCGCTGCCCCGCCTGCAAGGCCTCTTCCAGCCGCACCGGCCTGGGCAGGTGTCCAACCAGTGGGCGGTGCAGCTGCCGTGCTTCGGTGGCCAGCCGCTGGTAGGTATCCGCACGCAGCCGGTTGTAGACCTTCAGCGCGTCGACACCTCGCGCGCTGTACGTGCGTGCCCGCAACGCGGCAGCCTCCGGCGAGAGCGACGGGTCCTCGAAATAGAAGCTGGCGACCTGTACGAAGCGTGGTGCGGCCTGCTGCCCGGCGATGGCCTGCGCGGTCCAGCGGCGCTTGTCGGCCACGCAGGCGATCAGCGGGTCGGCAGCCTGCGGGCAGTCCATCATGTCGCGGGTGCCGGTAATGCCATTGGCCAGCATCAGCGGGAACTGCAGTTGCGGTGACAGTTGCAGTGCATGGGTATGCATGTCCCAGAAGCCGGGCACCAGCCAGCGGCCACCGGCATCGAACACGGGCAGCGCCGTGTCGTGTGCATCATTGCCGATGGCGGTGATGATGCCGTTGCGCAGCGTGACGCTGGTCGGCTCGCCGGCAATGCCGTTGTGCACGTCCACCACCCGTACGTTGACGATCACGCGGCTGTTGCCGGGGGCGGGCAAGGGCGGTGCCGGCAGCGGCCAGAGCAGGGCGGCGGTGAACATCAGCGGTGGTGCCAGCAGGAGGGCTGCCAGTACGCGTGGCCAGCGACGACGGCGGGCAGGACGGGGTAACGCGCGTGCTGCATCCATGAGCCGACGGTCCTTGTATTGGGTCGTCAGCAGGGTGCGGCAACATGGGGGCCGATGCCAGTGACCATCGGCATCCCGCCCGCCGCGCCTCCGCGGCGGTTACCCTGTGCAGCAGATTCCTCATCACGCCGCGCCATGTCCATCGTCCTCACCGATTTCGCCCGTCCCCGCCTGTTCCCGCGCGTGCCGCGCGGCAACACCATCCAGGACTGTACTGCCGAGCAGTTCGAAGCCCACCTCAACGCGCATGCGCCGATGAAGGTGCTCGATGGCTACGCACCATTCTGCAAGCTGTTCGTCTATGAGAACTGGACCAGTACGCGCTGCCTGACGGTGCCGATCACCGATGCCAACCGCCACCAGCTGCGCAGTGGCTACGAGGCGCGCAATCGTGACGAGCTGCCGGTGCTGGTGCGCTGGTTCGAAGGTGTGGAATCGCCGCGTGCGAACTACCTGGTGGTGATCCTGTACAGCGCCGAGCAGCTGGCCAAGGAAGGTTCACCGATCGAGGCCGACTGGGGCATCGTCGGCTGCATCTACACCGCCGAGCCGGAAGAAGTGCCGATGGCGCCGATCACGATGATGCGCAATGCGCTGGGGGTGGAGGAGGGGGGCTCCGGCGTGCCGCTGGATCGCGAGGCGTACCGGCGCTCGGTCGCCTTCTGGGAGAGCAACGCCAACTGGCGGCCGTAGCCCGGTCGTGACCATCCACGCATGGCGTGGATCTACAGGCTGATCCGTGCCTGACATGCAGGTTCGAACGGATGGCCTATGATCGGGCAGGCGGACACGCGGAGGGCGGGGCATGGGCATATGGGCAAGGATGATCCCGCTGCTGCTGGCAGGCATGCTGCCGGCTACCGGGGCTCTGGCAGCAACGCCGGTCATGCAGACCGCGTGTTCACCACTGCCCCCCACGTCCTGGCTGCGCGATGTGGGGGTGAGCGCGCTGTCGATGCAGGCCCGCGAAGGCCGTTGCGTAGTGGAGGTGACGGCGGTCGATGGCAAGGCGCTGTTGCGCCAGCAGCAGATGCTGATGGTGCTGGCGCAGAAGGTCTGCGCCGCGCCGGCGGAAGCAACCGTGGATGACGCGCAGGTGTCACTGCAGCTACGCCTGCCGAAGCGCTGCGCAGGGCGCAGCAGCCAGGATCTGTTCGCGGGCGACGAGACGGCCTGGATGCCACCCCGCGGTGTGTCGCCGCGCTACCCGAGGCAGGCCATGCAGGAAGGGCTTTCCGGTCGCAGTCTGCTCAAGGCCGTGGTGGATGCGCAGGGCACCGTCGCTGCAGTGGTTGTCGAAAGATCCAGCGGCCATTCGGTGCTGGATGAAGCGGCGGTTGAGGAACTGCGTGGTTGGCGCTTCACCCGCACCGACGCGAAGAGTGCAGTGCCGGAATTGAGCATCGTGCGCGTACCGATGCGGTATGAGTTTGTGGAGTGACCGCCATCCACGCATGGCGTGGATGTACGGGTAATGCCATCCACGTGTGGCGTGGATGTACGGGTAATGCCATCCACGTGTGGCGTGGATGTACGGACCGCAGTAGAGCCACGCCATGCGTGGCTGCTTGGCCTTCAGACGGCTTTCCACTCCCACCACGGGTAATGGTATTCGCGGTCGATCGCCTGCCAATGCTGGCCGCAGTGCGCACAGGCAACGGTATGGCAATCGCCCCAACCATCCTCGGCCTCCTGCAACGAGATCAGCTGCACCTGCCCTTGTTCGATCAGGCGACGCGGATCGAAGAACGGGTAGCCGGGATTGAGCACACACAGGCAGCCCTTGCGTGCCTGCCAGTAGCGCAATCGTTGCAGCGCGGCCTTGAGATGGGCCTGGTTGCTGATCAGCATGCCGCCGAGCGCGATGCCCTGGCAGCGCTGTTCGATCAGGTCCGCATGCGCGGCCAATGCATCCAGCGAGGACGCGGTGAACAGCCGTGCGACCGTACGCGCGGCGTCGGTGATGCGCTTGCCGTCGCGCGACAGCAGGTCCTGCAGCAGGACGTCGGCCTGGGCATCCTCAAGCCGGGGCGACGGCGTTGCGGACCACGGCCAGCGCATCAACGTGCCTTGCCGATCGCGGCGTAGTGGCCGGCGGTCAGCCGCAGCAGATCGGTGGGTGCCAGTTCCACTTCCAGGCCACGGCGTCCGGCACTGACATGCAGTGCGGGCAGCGCTTCGGCACTGGCATCCAGGAACGTGCGCAGGCGCTTCTTCTGCCCGAGTGGGCTGATGCCACCGACCAGGTAACCGGTCGCGCGCTGTGCGGCATCGGCGGCGGCCATCTCGCACTTCTTGCAGCCGGCTGCTTCGGCCAATGCCTTCAGGTCCAGCTGGCCGGCCACCGGCACGATCGCCACCAGCAGTTCGTGTGCCTCGGTGCTGGCCAGCAGTGTCTTGAACACCTGGGCCGGGTCGAGGCCGAGCTTGTCGACAGCTTCGCCGCCATACGATTCGGCGTGGGCGTCGTGCACGTAGCTGCGCACGGTGTGGGCGATCTTCTCGCGCTTGAGGAGGTTGATGGCCGGGGTCATGGCTGCATCGTAGCGCGCGCTGGGCGCGTTGCCTTGACCGAGGCTACTGCCGGAGAGCATCCACGCATGGCGTGGATCTACCGGGGAGCGGGGCCGAACGATGTCCACGCACGGCGTGGATCTACCGTGGGCGGGCCCAAACGATATCCACGCATGGCGTGGATCTACCGGGTGGCGGGGCTGAACGATATCCACGCATGGCGTGGATCTACCGGGGGCGGGGCCGCGCGATATCCACGCATGACGGGGCGGTAGATCCACGCCATGCGTGGATGCGCGATGCGCGGTGGCACCACGCCAACGCAGAACGGGCGCCCGAAGGCGCCCGTTCCATGTGCTTCCGTTGCTGGGGTCAGAGCCCTTTCCTGCGGAAAGGGATCCGACCCCGGGGCACGGCATCAGTAGCGGTAGTGGTCCGGCTTGAACGGGCCTTCCACCGGCACGCCGATGTAGTCGGCCTGTTCCTGGCTCAGGGTGGTCAGCTTCACGCCGATCTTTTCCAGGTGCAGGCGGGCCACTTCTTCGTCCAGCTTCTTCGGCAGCAGGTAGACCTTCTTCTCGTAGCTGTCCTTGTTCGCCCACAGGTCGATCTGTGCCAGGGTCTGGTTGGCGAAGCTGTTGGACATCACGAAGCTCGGGTGGCCGGTGGCGCAGCCCAGGTTCACCAGGCGGCCTTCGGCCAGCAGGAAGATCGCATTGCCGTTCGGGAAGATGTACTTGTCCACCTGCGGCTTGATGTTGACGTGCTTGATGCCGGCGAACGACACCAGCGCATCGACCTGGATCTCGTTGTCGAAGTGGCCGATGTTGCAGACGATGGCCTGGTCCTTCATCGCGCTCAGGTGCTCGATGCGGATGATGTCCTTGTTGCCGGTGGTGGTGACGTACAGGTCGGCACGGCCCAGGGTCGATTCGATGGTGTTGACTTCGTAGCCTTCCATCGCCGCCTGCAGGGCGCAGATCGGGTCGATCTCGGTGACGATCACGCGCGCGCCGTAGGCACGCAGCGAGGCGGCGCAGCCCTTGCCGACGTCGCCGTAGCCGCAGACCACGGCCACCTTGCCGGCCAGCATCACGTCCATCGCGCGCTTCAGGCCGTCGGCCAGCGACTCGCGGCAGCCGTACAGGTTGTCGAACTTGCTCTTGGTGACCGAGTCGTTGACGTTGATTGCCGGGATCAGCAGGGTGCCGGCCTGGGCCAGCTGGTACAGGCGGTGCACGCCGGTGGTGGTCTCTTCGGAGACGCCCTTCCAGTCCTTGACCACGCGGCCCCAGTAACCCGGGCGTTCCTTGGCGACGCGCTTGAGCAGGTTCTTGATGACCTGTTCTTCGTGCGAGGACGAGGCGGTGTTGACCCAGTCGCTGCCGTTTTCCAGCTCGTAGCCCTTGTGGATCAGCAGGGTCACGTCACCGCCGTCGTCGACCACCAGCTCCGGGCCGGTCAGGGTGCCGTCGGCCAGGGTGAAGGTCAGCGCGTCCAGGGTGCAGTCCCAGTACTCTTCCAGGGTCTCGCCCTTCCAGGCGAAAACCGGCGTGCCGGTGGCGGCGATGGCCGCGGCAGCGTGGTCCTGGGTCGAGAAGATGTTGCACGAGGCCCAGCGCACGTCGGCGCCGATGTCCTTCAGGGTCTCGATCAGCACGGCGGTCTGGATGGTCATGTGCAGCGAGCCGGTCACGCGCACGCCCTTCAGCGGCAGGCTGGCGGCGTGCTTGCGACGGATCGACATCAGGCCCGGCATTTCGTGCTCGGCGATGTCCAGTTCCTTGCGGCCCCAGTCGGCCAGCGTGATATCGCGGATCTTGTAATCACCTTCGGTGGAGAAGGTCTTGGCAACAGCGTTCATTCGTGTGCTCCGGTTGTGGACGAGCGGGTGCTCGCATCTAGCCGGGCGCCGTTGTTACAAAGCCACCTTACCGAGCCTGGCCGGGCCTCGTGGGATCCGGTCGCAGCGCCCCTCGGCAGGGGAGAACCCCCATTATATCGCGGCCCCGGCATGACATCGGGATGACCCAACCATCGGCAGATGGGATCGCGTGCACAGGCTGTTAAGGTCGGTGTTTTCACGCATCACACAGGTGGAACGATGAGCATGCACGCGCGCCGCACTCGGCGCTGGACCGGCCTGGTCCTGTCGATGGGACTGCTGGCGGTGGCCCCGCTGGCCTGGGCGGCGGCCCCGCAGCCTGCGGCGGCACAGTCCCAGGGCGTCAACGGCTACGAGCTGCCTTCGGCCGCGCTGCAGGCGGTGGTCGATGCCCCGCGCGCGCCCTCGCTGTTCCTGTCGCCGCGCCGCGACGTGGCCGCGCTGATGCAGATGCCGTCGCTGCCGTCGATCCAGGTGGTGGCGCAGCCGGAGCTGAAGCTGGCCGGCCTGCGCATCAACCCGCGCACGTTCTCCGACAGCCGCTTCAGCTTCGGCGAGAAGCTGTGGCTGATGAACGTGGCCGACGGCAAGGAGCGGCCGATCAGCGGCCTGCCCGCCAAGCTGTCGATTGCCAGCGTGATGTGGTCGCCGGACCAGAAGTGGCTGGCCTTCAACCAGGTCGACGCCGCCAGTGGCGCCAATGAACTGTGGCTGGTGGACGTGGCCGGTGGCAGTGCCCGCCGCCTGGTCGCCGGCCTGAACACGGTGATCGGCAGCGGCTACCAGTGGCTGCCGGACAGCCGCGGACTGGTGGTGTTCACCCGCCCGGCCAACCTGGGTGCGGCGCCGGCCGCAGACGGCATCCCGACCGGCCCGGCCGTGCAGCAGACCAGCCAGGGCGGCGGCGTGGTGTCGATCCGTACCTACCAGGACCTGCTGAAGAACGAGGCCGATGCGCGCCAGTTCGATTACTACGCCACCACCCAGCCGGTGGAAGTCAGCCTGGATGGCAGCACCCGCGCGATCGGCGCAGCCGGCATCTTCATGGGCTTTGCGGTGTCGCCGGATGGCCGCTTCGTGCTGCGCCAGCCGGTGCAGCGCCCGTACTCCTACGTGGTGCCGGTGGACAGCTTCCCGCGCCGCATCGAAGTGATCGACCGTGCCAGCGGCAAGCTGGTGCACACCGTGGCCGTGCGCCCGCTGGTGGAAGGCCTGCCAACCGGCAACGATGCCGAAGTAACCGGCGTGCGTGACATCCGCTGGCGCGGCGATGCCGATGCCACCCTGGTCTGGGCTGAAGCGCAGGACGGCGGCGACCCGAACAAGGATGCCAAGGTGCGCGATGCGGTGCTGATGCAGGCCGCGCCGTTCGACAGGCCGCCGGTGACCCTGGCCCAGCTCGGCAGCCGCCTGGCCAGCATCAGCTGGGGCCGTGGCGATCTGGCCCTGCTGACCGAATCGTGGTGGAAGACCCGCAAGACCAGGACCTGGCTGATCGCCCCGGACAACGCCAGCGCCGAACCGCGCCTGCTGTGGGACCGCGATGCGCAGGACCGCTATGCCGATCCGGGCCGTCCGCTGTTGTCCAGCGACGAGCGAGGCCGCTCGCTGCTGCAGACCAGCCCGGATGGCAGCAGCCTGTACCTGGCCGGTGCCGGTGCTTCGCCGGAGGGTGACCGCCCGTTCGTGGACCGCTTCGACATTGCCAGTGGCAAGGCCACCCGCCTGTTCCACTCGCAGGCGCCGAGCTACTCGCTGCCGGTGGCGCTGCTGGACGATCAGGGCAGCTCGCTGCTGCTGAGCCGTGAGAGCCCGGACGAGCCGGCCAATTTCTACGTGCAGTCGCTGGCCGATGCCAGCACCGCGCCGCGCGCACTGACCCATTTCGCCCATCCGCTGCCGCAGCTGAAGGGCGTGCAGAAGGAGCAGATCCGCTACAAGCGCAAGGACGGCGTCGACCTGACCGCGACCCTGCTGCTGCCGCCGGGGTACGACCCGAAGCGCGACGGCCCGCGGCCGCTGCTGATGTGGGCCTACCCGGGTGAGTTCAAGAGCGCGGCTGCTGCCAGCCAGGTGACCGATTCGCCGTACCGCTTCAATGCGGTCAGCTACTGGGGCCCGCAGGCGTTCCTGGCCAAGGGCTACGTGGTGCTGGCCAGCCCGTCGATGCCGATCATCGGCGAGGGCGACAAGGAACCGAACGACACCTACATCGAACAGCTGGTGGCCAATGCACAGGCGGCGGTGGATGAAGTGGTGCGCCGTGGCGTGACCGATCGCGATCACATTGCCATTGGCGGCCACTCCTACGGTGCGTTCATGACCGCCAACCTGCTGGCACACACCCGCCTGTTCAAGGCCGGCATCGCACGCAGCGGCGCCTACAACCGCACGCTCACCCCGTTCGGCTTCCAGGCCGAGGAGCGCAACTACTGGCAGGCGCAGGATGTCTACCAGAAGATGGCGCCGTTCAACTACGCCGACAAGATCAAGGATCCGATCCTTTTCATCCACGGCGTGGACGACAACAACTCCGGCACGTTCCCGATCCAGAGCGAGCGCATGTTCGCCGCGGTGAAGGGCCTGGGTGGCACCGCGCGGCTGGTGATGCTGCCCAACGAATCGCACGCCTACCGCGCACGCGAATCGATCATGACGATGCTGGCTGAAAGCGAGCGCTGGCTGGAGCAGACCATCGGCCCGGCCGAGCAGGGCAAGGCGAAGAAGAAGCGCTGATACCTGCATGAGGGCGGCCCCTGCAACAGGGGCCGCTGTGACGCGACGGGGTAGAGTCGACTGGGTAGAGTCGACTGTTAGTCGACTATCGCGCGCAGCGCGGGTTTTCGAAGACCTGACAGGAGAGCAGTCGACTAACAGTCGACTCTACCCAGTCGGAGTTTCCCGCGCATTGATTCCAGTCGGAGTTTCCCGCGCAGTGATTCCAGTCGGCGTTTCCCGCACGGTGGTTCCAGCCGGTGTTTCCCCTCCGGTCACATCCGGCGATGCATGCAGATGAAACCATTTTTGCATCGCAGCACGAGGCCCGATCTGGGATAGGCTTGAGGCCTGGATCCGTTGACCGAGGCCTGTGCGTCGCCGATGAACGAGTACCGCAGCAGCATCGAATTCGCTTCTCCCGATCTTCCCCTTCGCGATGACGTGCGCCGGCTTGGCGCGCTGGTCGGTGACCTGTTGGTCGAACAGGTGTCGGCCGCGTTTCTTGATGACGTCGAGGACGTGCGTACCCGCGCCATCGCCCGCCGCGAGAACCAGGCGCCGCTGTCTGAACTGGCCGACGGCCTGGCCGGGCGCACGCCGCAGCAGGCCGAGACCATGGTGCGGGCGTTCAGCACCTACTTCCAGGTGGTCAACATCGCCGAGCGCGTGCATCGCATCCGCCGCCGCCGCGACTACCAGCGTGCCGGTACCGCAGGGGCGCAGCCCGATGGCCTGCAGGATGCCCTGCAGCACCTGAAGGCGCAGGGCGTGGGCCTGGACGAACTGGCGCAGTGGCTGCCGCGCATCGACATCGAACCGGTGTTCACCGCGCACCCGACCGAAGCGGTGCGCCGCGCGCTGCTGGAGAAAGAGCAGTTGATGGTGGCCAGCCTGGTCGACAACCTCGACGGCCAGCGCACGCCGGGTGAGGCCGCCGCTGATGCCGCGCGCTTCCGCATGGCGCTGACCGCCTCGTGGCAGACCACCGATTCCTCGCCGGTGCGACCCACCGTCGACGACGAACGCGAGCACGTCGGGTTCTATCTGGTGCAGGTGCTGTACCGGGTGATCCCGGTGCTGTACGAATCGCTGCAGCAGGCGCTGCGCGATACCTATGGGGAAGAACTGCCGTTGCCGCGCCTGCTGCGTTTCGGTACGTGGGTGGGCGGCGACATGGACGGCAATCCGAATGTGGATGCCCACACCATCCGCAACACGCTGGATGCGCAGCGGCAGGCCGTGCTGGGGCGCTACCAGAAGGAACTGCTGCGGCTGGCCAGCCTGCTCAGCCAGTCCACCGAGCGGGTGGGTGTCAGTGATGCGCTGCAGGCACGCGTGACGCATTACCAGCAGCTGCTGCCGCAGGTGCAGTCGCGGCCACGCCATGCCGACATGCCGTACCGCCTGCTCAACGACCGCATGCGCGCGCGCCTTCAGGCCACGCTGGATGATGGCGAAGGCAACTACGCTGGCCCGGACGAGCTGATCGAGGATCTGCAGCTGATCCTCGACAGCCTGCGTGCGAACCGCGGCGAGCATGCCGGTGGCTTTGCCGTGCAGCGCCTGCTGTGGCGGGTGAAGACCTTCGGCTTCCATCTGGCGCGGTTGGACGTGCGCCAGGAGTCGAGCGTGCATGCGCGCGCGCTGGGCGCCGTGCTGGGCGGCGAGGAGGCCTGGCAGGCGCTGGATGCATTGGGTCGTGCGCGGCTGCTTGGCCCGCATGCCAGCGGTGAAACGGCATTGCCCAACGGTGACGACGAAGGCAACAAGCGGCTGGATGCGGTATTCGCGGCACTGGCCGATGCACGCGCACGCCATGGCGGTGATGCTCTGGGCAGCTACATCATCTCGATGGCACACGACCGCAGCGATGTGCTGGCGGTGCTGGCGCTGGCACGCCGTGGCGGGCTGGTGGAAGAGAACGGATCAGTGCCGCTGGATATCGCGCCGTTGTTTGAAACGGTGGACGACCTCAAGCGCGGTACCGCCACGCTGCGCGACCTGCTGGCCGACCCGGTGTATCGCGGCCATCTGCGTGCGCGCGGCGACGTGCAGATGGTGATGCTCGGTTATTCGGACAGCAGCAAGGACGGCGGTATCGCCGCCTCGCGCTGGGGCCTGCAGCGCGCGCAGGTGGAACTGCTGGAGGTGGCGGCCGAGGCGGGCATTCGCCTGACCTTCTTCCATGGTCGTGGCGGCTCGATCAGCCGTGGCGGTGGCAAGACCACGCACGCGGTCGATGCGTCGCCGCGCGGCAGCATCGACGGCCGCCTGCGGGTGACCGAGCAGGGCGAGGTGATCCATCGCAAATACGGCATTCGTGCGTTGGCGCTGCGTTCGCTGGAACAGGCCACCGGCGCGGTGCTGCGCGCCAGCTTGCGCCCGCGCGCGGCTGAGCCGCGCGAGGATGACTGGCGGCCGGTGATGGACGTGGTGTCCGCTGCCAGCAGCGAGGTCTACCGTGGCTTCGTCGGCCAGGGCGGCTTCATGGACTACTTCCGCACCGCCACGCCGATCGATGTGATCGAACGGATGACGCTGGGCTCGAGGCCGTCGCGCCGGCTCGGCCAGGACGCCGCGCTGGGCAACCTGCGCGCGATTCCCTGGGTATTCGCCTGGAGCCAGGCGCGGGCGGTCATCCCGGGCTGGTACGGCGTGGGCAGTGGCCTGCAGGCGGCCGTGGATGCCGGCCACGAGGGTACCTTGCGCGAGATGGCGCGCGACTGGCCGTTCTTCCGCACCTTCCTGGACGACATCGCGATGGTGCTGTCCAAGGGCGATATCACCATCGCAGAGCAGTTCTCGAAGCTGTCGGGCGAACTGCACGAACGCTTCTTCCCGCAGGTGCAGCGCGAGCTGGACCTGACCCGGCACTGGTTGCTGGCGCTGATGGACCAGCAGACATTGCTGGACCACGATGCGCGGCTGGCGCTGTCGATCCGCCTGCGCAATCCCTACGTCGATCCGATCAGCGTGCTGCAGGTGGATCTGCTGCAGCGCTGGCGGGCCAGCGGCCGCGAAGACGAGGACCTGCTGCGCGCGCTGGTTGCGTGCGTGAACGGTGTTTCGCAGGGCGTGCAGAACACGGGGTGATGCGTATCCGCCGGGCATGGCCCGGCGCTACCAGACGTTGTGCCGGTAGCGCCGGGCCATGCCCGGCGAACGCGATCATTCCTCCGGCGAAGGCGGGTTCGACGCCAGCAGTTCCAGATGGCGCTGTTCCATTTCCTGGCGCAGCTGGCGGCGGATCTGCGCGGCGGCCTGGCGGCGCTTCTCGTCGGATGTGGCCGGCTGCAGGGGCGGCACCGGCGTCGGCCGGCCTTCCTCGTCCACCGCCACCATCGTGAAGAAGCAGCTGTTGGCGTGGCGCACGCTGCGCTTGAGGATGTCCTCGGCCACCACCTTGATGCCGATCTCCATCGACGAGGTGCCGGTGTAGTTCACCGAGGCCAGGAAGGTGACCAGTTCGCCCACCGCGATGGGCTGGCGGAACATCACCTGGTCCACCGACAGAGTGACCACGTAGCTGCCGGCATAGCGGCTGGCACAGGCGTAGGCCACCTGGTCGAGCAGGCGCAGGATGGCGCCGCCGTGGACCTTGCCGGAGAAATTGGCCATCTCCGGCGACATCAGCACGGTCATGGACAGCTGGTGGGTTTTCAGTTCGGTTGGCATGGGGCGATTGTATCGGGCGCGCATCGCCCTTGTAGAGCCGAGCCCATGCTCGGCTGCTCTTGGTACAGGCAAAAAGAAAGCCGAGCATGGCTCGGCTCTACAGAAAGCAGAAGGGCCGCTTGCGCGGCCCTTCTTGAAGGTCAGCCGACTAACAGTCGGCTCTACCCATCGGCTCTACCAGCCGGCTTTACTTCAGCTTCGCATCGGCGCGCAGGGCGGCGGCGCGGTCGGTCTTCTCCCAGGAGAAGGCCGTGGCGTTGACGGTCTCGCCTTCGCCGTTGAGGTAGCTGAATTCCTTCGGCTTGCGGCCGAAGTGGCCATAGGCCGCGGTCTGCTGGTACATCGGGTGCACCAGGTCCAGCATCTTGATGATGCCGTACGGGCGCAGGTCGAAGTGCTTGCGGATCAGCTTCTCGATCTTGTCGTCGCTGATCTTGCCGGTGCCGAAGGTGGTGACCGAGATCGAGGTCGGTTCAGCCACGCCGATGGCGTAGGAGACCTGCACTTCGCAGCGGTCGGCCAGGCCGGCGGCAACCACGTTCTTGGCGACGTAGCGGGCAGCGTAGGCAGCCGAACGGTCGACCTTGGACGGGTCCTTGCCGGAGAAGGCGCCACCACCGTGACGGGCCCAGCCGCCGTAGGTGTCGACGATGATCTTGCGGCCGGTCAGGCCGCAGTCGCCCACCGGGCCACCGATCTCGAACTTGCCGGTCGGGTTGATGTGGAACTTGGTGCCCTTGTGCAGCCACTTGGCCGGCAGCACCGGCTTGATGATTTCTTCGCGGACGGCCTCGATGAGGTCCTTCTGCTTGATGCCCGGGGCATGCTGGGTCGACAGCACCACGGCGTCGATGGCCGAGACCACGCCGTTTTCATAGCGCAGGGTGACCTGGCTCTTGGCGTCCGGACGCAGCCACGACAGCGGCGAGTTCTTCTTCTTGCGGATCTTGGCCTGCTGCTCGACCAGGCGGTGCGACAGGTGGATCGCGGCCGGCATGTAGCTGTCGGTCTCGTTGGTGGCGTAGCCGAACATCAGACCCTGGTCGCCAGCGCCCATTTCTTCCGGCTTCTTGCGGTCCACGCCCTGGGCGATGTGCGGCGACTGCTTGCCGATCAGGTTCAGCACGCCGCAGGTGGCGCCGTCGAAACCGACGTCGGAGCTGTCGTAGCCGATGTCCGTGATGACCTTGCGGGTCAGGGCTTCCAGGTCGATCCAGGCGCTGGTGGTGATTTCACCGGCAACGATGGCAACACCGGTCTTGACCATGGTCTCGCAGGCCACGCGGGCGCGCTGGTCCTGGGTCAGGATCGCGTCCAGCACCGCATCGGAGATCTGGTCGGCAACCTTGTCCGGATGGCCTTCGGAGACCGACTCGGAGGTGAAGAGATAGCTGGACATCAGGCGTAATATCCCTTGATTCGGATGGAAAGATGGGCGCGCATGATACACGGGGTGCGCCGCCTGTGCATTGTGAACCTGTACCGGTTGCCGGTGGTTAAGCCCGCGTAGGCCCGGCAAGGGCCGTCCTGACGGGATTGGGCCCCAGCCTCGAGGCCCAGTGTTCCACCAGCGTGACAACGGCGGGGTGGCCAGGGGGCCGGTTGCGGCCCCGCCCCGGGCGGGTCGACCGTCATCGTTCTGCCCCAGAACCGCCATCTGGCTGCCGTCTGCCGGGCGCAGGCTGTCGGCCAATCCGGCCGCCGGGCATGAGTGGATCCGCCATGCAGGAACTTGAACAGCGTCTCCAGCAACGCTTTCCCGATTGGTTCCATGGCCGTCGTGGCCAGCTGGCGCGGCCATTGCTGCGCAGCGTCGGGCGCTGGTCGCGGTTGGACCAGATCGAAGCTTTCCTGCAGCGCAGTGCAGGATTGCGCGGATTCGGCTTCGTCGCTGCCGGGCTGGAGTTCATCGATGGCCAGTACCAGGTGGACCCGGCCGCGCTGGCGAAGATCCCGGCCACCGGCCGCCTGCTGATTGTTGCCAATCATCCGTCCGGGGCGCTGGATGCGCTGGCGCTGCTGGACGCGGTCGGCCGCATCCGCCGCGATGTGCGGATCGTGGCCAACGACCTGCTGGGGGCCATCGCGCCGCTGCAGGACCTGCTGCTGCCGGTGCGCATCCTCGGCGGCAAGGCCCAGCGTGGCAGCCTGCACGCCGTGGAGGAGGCGCTGGCGGCCGAGCAGTGCGTGATCGTATTCCCGGCTGGCGAGGTCTCACGCCTCTCGCTGCGCGGCATCCGCGATGGCCGCTGGCAGCGGGGGTTCGTGCGCTTTGCCCGCGCCGCCGGTGCGCCGGTGCTGCCGGTGCGGGTGGAGGCGCGCAACTCGGCGCTGTTCTATGGCGCCTCGACCCTGTTCAAGCCGGCCGGTACCGCGCTGCTGGCGCGCGAGATGTTCACCCGCCGTGGCCGTCCGCTGCGCCTGTGCATCGGTGAGCCGATGCAGCTGGGCAAGGGCGGTGACCCGGGCGCGCAGCTGTTGGCCGTGCGCCGCGCGCTGTATGCGCTGGGCCGTAATGGGGCGGAGGGCGATGCCGCTGCTGTTGCAGGCCCGGAGCCGCTGGCGTCGCCGGTACCACCTTCGCAGGTTGCCGCCGGCATTGCCGCAGCCGCCCAGCTGGGCCAGACCGCTGACGGCAAGCAGATCCTGCTGGCGACCTGCAGCGCCGATTCACCGCTGCTGCTGGAACTGGGCCGCCTGCGCGAGCTGACCTTCCGCCAGGTAGGCGAGGGCACAGGGCGCAGCCGCGACCTGGACGATTACGATCCGCGGTACGAACACATCGTGATCTGGGACGCAGCCGCGCAGCGCATCGCCGGCGCCTACCGGATCATGCGCGGCGCCCAGGCACTGGCCCGGCACGGCCTGTCCGGGCTCTACAGCGCATCGTTGTTCCGCTATTCCGACGACGCCATCACCCACATCGCCGAAGGCCTCGAACTGGGCCGTAGCTTCGTGGTGCCCGATTACTGGGGCAGCCGCAGCCTGGACTACCTATGGCAGGGCATCGGCGCCTACCTGCAGTGCCGGCCGGGCATCCGCTACCTGTTCGGTGCGGTGTCGATCAGTGCGGCGCTGCCGCGCGATGCGCGCGAGCAGCTGGTGGCGTACTACCAGCGCTACTACAGTGGCACCGCCGGTCTGGCCGAGTCGAACCGGCCGTTCCAGTACTTCGCCGCGCCGCCGAGTTTCGGCGAACTGGATGCCGGTGCTGCGTTCGATGTACTGAAAGCCAACCTGGCTGCACTCGGCACCGGCGTGCCCACGCTGTACCGCCAGTACACCGATCTGTGCGAACCGGGGGGCGCACGCTTCCTCGCCTTCGGCGTGGATCCGGACTTCAGCGATTCGATCGATGGCCTGATCGAAGTGGACCTGTGCGCGATCCGGCCGAACAAGCGCAAACGCTACCTGCGCGACGCGGGGACGCCGGCATGAGCACGCTGGCGAACCTGTCGCCACACCGGCGCGCAGTGTTCGTCTCCGACGTGCACCTGGGGTCACGTCACTGCCATGCCACCGAACTGGCACGGTTTCTCTCGCAGCTGCGCTGTGAACGGCTGTATCTGGTCGGCGACATCATCGATCTGTGGTGGATGGCCCATCGCCGTGCCAACTGGCGGCAGTCGCACAGCGAAGTCATCCAGGCCCTGCACGCGCTGCGCCGTGCAGGCACCGAGATCATCTATATCCCCGGCAACCACGATGCCTCGCTGCGCCAGGTGTGCGGGCTGATGCTGCCGGCGATGCAGGTGCGCCGCCGCGCCATCCACGTGACCGCCGACGGCCGCCGGCTGCTGGTCGCGCATGGCGACGACTACGACGGCGTGACCCACTTCGGCGGCCTGCAGGAAAAGTTCGGCGACTGGCTGTACTACCGCATCCTTACCGGCAACCAGGCGCTGAATGCAGTGCGGCGCCGGCTGGGCATGCGCTACTGGTCGCTGTCGGAGTTCCTGAAAAAGCGCAGTGGTGCGGCCGAACGCTACATCGAGCGCTTCGTGCAGGCCGGGCTGGACGACGTGCGCCGGCGTGGCCTGGATGGCATCGTCTGTGGCCATATCCACCGCGCCGCGCTGGTCGAACGCGACGGCCTGGTCTATGCGAACGATGGTGACTGGGTGGAAAGCCTGACCGCGCTGGTCGAAGACCACGACGGCGCGCTGCGCCTGCTGGACCACAACGGGCAGACCCTGGTGGAGCTACCGGGCGCGCGCTTGTCACAGGCGGCGTAACCCGTTTCCGTAGAGTCGACTATCGCGCGTAGCGCGTGGTGTCCGCAGCCTGATGGAAGAGCAGTCGACTAACAGTCGACTCTACAGAAACGGTGTCCGGGAGTGAGACGGCACGCCCGTAAGCCGTTAGCATCGGCCCATGGATTCCCTGACCCAGATCGTACTTGGTGGCGCCGTCGCCGCTGCCATTGCTCCGCCCGGCCATCGCCGTGCGGCACTGCTGGCCGGTGCCGCGCTCGGCACTCTGCCGGACCTCGACGCGCTGTGGCTCGGCTTCACCGCCACCGACCCGGTAGCGAACATGGTCGAGCACCGCAGCTTCAGCCATTCGTTGCTGGTGCTGCCCTGGGTGGCGGCGCTGATCTGGTGGTTGTTCAAGCGCTTTGGAAATGGCCGGGTCGCGCAGTCACCGGTGCGCTGGTTCTGGGCGATCCAGCTGGCGCTGGTGACCCACCCGGTGCTGGATGCGTTCACTGTCTATGGCACCCAGTTGTGGTGGCCGCTGCGGCCACATCCAACCATGGGCTCCAGCGTCTTCATCATCGACCCTGCATACACGGTGTGGCTGCTGCTGGGCTGCGTAGTGGCCTGGTTCGGTCGTGCGCGCCCCTGGGTCGGCAAGGTGCTGGGCGTGTCACTGCTGGTCAGCAGCGCATACCTGGGCTGGGGTCTGGTGGCCAAGGCGCAGGTCGACCGCGTCGCGCAGCAGAGCCTGGCCGCAATGGGCCTGGCCGATGCGCCGCGCTTCTCGGTACCGATGCCGTTCAACACGCTTCTATGGCGGGTAGTGGCGATGACGCCCAATGGCTACGTGGTCGGAGACCGCTCGCTGGTCGCCGATCATGGGCCGATGCAGTTCGAAGGCCATCCCTCCAACGTGCAGGCACTGCGCGAGGCGCAGGCGATTCCGGCGGTGCAGCGACTGCAGTGGTTCAACCGCGGCTTCATGCGTGCGCAGGTCGTTGACGGGCGCCTGGTGCTGAGTGATCTGCGCATGGGCCTGGAACCGGATTACACCTTCAACTTCGCCGTGGCCGAACAGGTGGGCGGGCAGTGGCGGCCGATCGTGCCCGAACAGCTGCGCGTGGACTACAGCAGCCCGGCAGCACGCGCCGACGCCGGGCGCCGGCTGGCCGCGATGTGGCAACGCATCTGGCACGAGCCGGCAGCATCCGCGACTGGCGCTGCGCACCCGTAGATCCACGCCACGCGTGGATGGCGCGAACAACAGCCACGCAGGGCGTGGCTCTACTGCGGCTGGCGGTTGAGCTTGATCGAACGGTTCAGCACCTGGCGCGGCACGTTGGCGATGTCAAAGCCAACGAACGCCAGCAGGAACTGCAGCCCGGAGATCAGCGCGACCATGGCGATCATGATGGTACCCACCGGCGTGGCGACATCGGCCTGGGCCGACCGTACCCAGTGGTACAGCCCGAACAGCCCCCCGAAGGCGAGCAGGCTGCTGCCGGCGATCAGCTCCAGCGACGCGATGCTGAGGTCGCGCAGGAAATAGTTGTAGGCAATGCGCTTGAGCGTGTTGCGCAGGTGCTTGAAGGTGAACTCACCCAGGATGCGACCGATGCGCAGGTTGCTGGTTTCGTCGCCGTAGTGGGCATCCATTGCCACATCCTGCACGACCGCGCGCACGGTGTTCAGTCGGAACAGCATGTCGGTCTCGAAGAAATAGCGGTCGCTGACCGCCTCGAGTTTCAGGTGGCTGGCGACCTTGGCATGGATGGCGGTGTAGCCGTTGGTCGGATCGAACACCTGCCAGTACCCGGACGAAGCCTTGGTCATGAAGGACAGCAGCAGGTTGCCCAGGCGCCGCACCGGGGGCATGCGGCGGATGTGGGTCAGGTTCCAGAACCGGTTGCCCTTGGTGTAGTCGGCATGGCCGTCGGCGATCGGTGTGACGAAGTCCATCAGCAGCGCTGGGTCCATCTGCCCATCGCCATCGACCTTGACCAGAATGTCCATGCCATCGGCGATGGCCGCGCGGTACCCGGTCTTGATCGCGCCGCCGACGCCGAGGTTGTGCTGATGGAACAGCACGGTGATGCGCGGGTCGTTGGCTTCGGCCTGGATCAGGCGGCCGCTGCCGTCGGGGCACGCATCGTCCACGCAGTAGATCGCCGTTACCGCATCATCGATCGCCGCCAGCACGGACAGCACGTGGCGGGTCACTTTGTAGCAGGGGATGATCACGGCGATCCGAGCCGGCGTGGATGCGGATGGCGTAGTGGTGGTCATCGGATTCATGGGGCTGGGTGGGCCAGCAGGGGTTTTGCCGGCAGTTCCACCAGATCCCCCTGCAGCACCCGTGGTGCGTCGCCCTCAGGCGCTACGGTGATGTGGTGGTAGCGGTTGAAGGTGAAGTTGAACTGCTCGTCGGGCAGGGACGGGAAGTAGCGGCGGAAGTAATCCATCTGTGGCAGGTACAGCACATGGTTCACGGCGGGAATGCCAACACCCGGCAGGAGGGCCCCGAACCCACCGGGAGCCACCAGCGCGCCTTCGGTCGTGGTGGCTGAGCCGCGGGCTTGCAGGGAGTGCAGGACGGCAGTGCGGTCCATTGCGAAGATCGGGCCGGCCGGCTGCACGGGATTGAACAGGCCGTTGCCCAGCAGGTTGGCCAGCGCGGCCGTGGCCAGCACCAGGCTCGCGGCGTGAACCGACAACTGCGGGCGCCGCGCGGCGACGGCGAGTGCGGCCAGGCACAGGTAGGGAATGGCATCGGCAGCGCTGTGCAGGCGACTGAACTGGCCTTCACCGAACAGGAACTTGGCCAGGCTGCCGACCATCAGCAGCGCCGCCAGAAGCAGCAGGCGCCAGCGCTGCAGGCGCACGCCGCAGTGCACCAGGATCATCGCGCAGGCGATGTTGAGCAACAGGCCGAAGGCCAGCAGTGCGCGAGCGGGGGGCACCATCGACAGGGTGGTCAGTTTGCCAACCACGGCAGGCACAGGCAGGAAGATCCAGCAGGCGATGAATAGCAGGCCGGCGGCCAGGATCAGCAGGGAGCTGCGATGGCTTTTCGCCCATTCACGCAGCCGTGCGCCATCGGCCAGCACCAGCGTGAACAGCGGCAGCAGGCTGCCCAGCACCGCGATTTCGCAATCGTTGGATGCCTTGAACAACGGCAGTGGGGCGAACCGGTAGGTCATCAGGTTCGGGAAGAGGTGCGCGAGCAGGCTGGTCAGGCCGACACCGCCACCGGCGCTCTGGCGCTGGCCGGGGTACACCGTGTTGCGGACGATCGGGATGATGTCGTGGAAGTAGCCGACGAACACCGCCAGTGCGATCGCGCCTGCGATGGCGGCATCGACCAGACGTACAACGGTGATGGCATCGCGCCGTACCGCCAGCACCAGCACTGCCAGGGCCAGCACCGAGGAAATGATGAAAGGCGGGTAGGACACCGCGATCAGCCATGCCGCCAGTGCATAGGCGCAGGCCACGATGCGCAGCGCGCGATGGCCGATGCCCAGCCATGCCACCGCAGCCCAGGGTGCCAGCGCGAAGGCACCGGCATTACTGGTCCACCAGACCTGCACGAACGGCGCGAAGAACAGCGTGGTCGAAACCAGTACTGCGGCTAGTGCCGGCATCCGCAGTTGGCGCAGGAGCAGGGCCCATCCGCTCAGGAAGGCCATGGCCATGAACATGAAGAAGAACGAATAGGCGTTCGCTGCAGGCAGCATGAAGAACGCCCAGTGGTACGGCTTGAACAGCAGCCCCCAGTCCTGCAGCGGCAGCGCCTGGAAGGTGCGCAGTGACTCGTGGTATGCCGAGTGCGCATTGAACTGCCCGAAGTCGTTGTTGACCGCGATCTGGATGTACGGCGTGAACACCATCCATTCGTCGGTGCGGATGTAGCGGGCGGTACCGAGCAGCGGCTGCTGCGGGGTCAGGCCGAGGTACTCGTAGGCCAGCGAGTAGGAAGAAGGCGTCAGTGCGAGCGCGACATACAGGATGCACAGCAGCGTCATGATCCCGGCAAGCAGGCGAACCTGGCCAGGGCGAAGTCCGCCCGTCTGGCCCGGGTCCTGGGCAGGGAAAGGCGTTCGGCCGTTGTCGTTCATCATGCTCCCGCAGGTCAGGTCCATCCGCGCGCGACAGGCTCACGCACCGATGCTCTGCTGCCGCACGGGGAGAGGCCCCGGCACGCGCCGTTCCGAGGCCGGGACTGCGGGATTCTAGCCGGTTGCCGCCGGAGCCGCAGGCCACCCTGTGGCGACGGCCGGCCTCAATACACCGTCGCGCGGCCCTGCACGAACGAATAGAAGAACACCGCGTTCGGATCGTTCTGCACCAGCCGGAATTCACGGCGCATGCCTTCCACGGTTTCCTCGTCCACCGAGCCGGCCTGCAGCAACTGGTCTGCCGCCGACAGCAGCAGCTGTTCCCAGAACGCGATCATTGTCTTGCGACGCGCCGGTTCACGGTTGTCCAGGTGGATGGTCTTGATCTCGGTGTGCACGTCGCGGAAGCCACCGGCCAGCAGCAGGTTGCCCAGCTTGGCGCCGACGAACGGGTCGCCCCCATGGTCGTACTGGAAATCGTTGAAGGCCATCCAGTAGCGCCAGATATGCGGCGAATACGGGTCGAGCAGGAACGAGGCGTTCATCACCTCGGTGATGTAGACCGGCGACCCCGGGGCCAGCACACGACGCACTTCACTCAACACGCGTGCCGGTGACGGAACGTGTTCCAGCACCCAGCACAGGAACGCCGAATCGAAGCTGCGCGCCTCGAAGGGCAGTTCGCCGGCGTCAGCCTGTTGCAGGGTGTAGCGGTCGCTGCACCATGGTGTGCGCGACAGGTTCTCGCGTGCAGTCTCCAGCTGGGTCTCGCTCAGGTCCACGCCGGTCACGTGCAGTTCCGGGAAGCGGCGCAGCAGGATCTCGGTCTGCGCACCCACGCCGCTGCCGACTTCCAGCAGGCGTCGCGCGCCGCTGTAGTCGATCTGGCCGAAGATGCTCGATTCCAGCAGGCGCGCCTGGGTCATCAGGCGCTGCTGCTCGGTGCCGGAGAACCCGTGCAGGTAGGTCGGGGAGGAGATCGGCGGGGTCATGACGGCGGGCTCTTGTAGCGTCGAGCTGGCTCGACTGTTTGGAAACGCGGGGCTGGCGGCTCAGGCCGCCGAAGGCAGCGCCGGTTCCCCGGCGATCAGGCGGTCGAAGTACTCGGTGGTCAGTGCGATCTGGCTCTGCGGATCTTCGGCACGGTTGACCACTGCGCGGAAAGCGGCGTTCTCTGGCCGGTCCTTGGCATACCAGCCCAGGTGCTTGCGCGCGATGCGCACGCCCTGCGGCTCGCCATAGAACGCATGCAGTGCGTGCAGGTGGCCAAGCAGGATGTCGCGTACTTCCGCCAGTGACGGTGGTGGAAGTTCCTCGCCGGTGGCCAGGTAGTGCGCCACTTCGCGGAAGATCCACGGCCGGCCCTGCGCCGAGCGGCCGATCATCACCGCGTCCACGCCGGTTTCCTTCAGGACGCAGGCGGCCTTCTGCGGCGAATCGATATCGCCGTTGGCGATCACCGGAATGCGCAGCGCGGCCTTGATCTCGGCGATGGTGCCGTACTCGGCCTGGCCGGTGTAGTGCTGGTCGCGGGTGCGGCCATGCACCGCCAGCGCCGCGATGCCGCTGTCCTCGGCGATGCGCGCGATCAGCGGGCCATTGCGATGGTCGCAGTCCCAGCCGGTGCGGATCTTCAGCGTGACCGGCACGTCCACCGCGTTGACCACGGCTTCGAGGATGCGAGCCACCAGCTGCTCGTCGCGCATCAGCGCCGAACCCGCCCAGGCGTTGCACACCTTCTTGGCCGGGCAGCCCATGTTGATGTCGATGATCTGCGCGCCGTGGTCGACGTTGTAGCGCGCGGCCTCGGCCAGCTGCTGCGGTTCGGTGCCGGCGATCTGCACACTGACCGGTGCCGGCTCGCCGTCATGGTCCATGCGGTGGATCGACTTGCGCGTGTTCCAGAAGCGCGGGTCGCTGATGGTCATTTCCGAGGCGGCCAAACCCGCGCCCAGCCGTTTGCACAGCAGGCGGAAGGGCTTGTCGGTGACGCCGGCCATGGGCGCCAGCACGACGTTGGGGGCAATGGTGTACGGGCCGATCTGCATGCGCCCATTGTAGGGCGCGGGCGGCGGCACGGTTGTGTCGGCGGCCTCCGGGTTCAGGCCGATCGGCATCGACCTCATGCCGTACCGGCATCAGCAGATGCTTGATGGTTGCTTCCACCGCCCCCAAGGGCGGGTGATGGTGGGCTGCTTGGTGAAGGCCAATGCCGCCGGGCTGTGGATGTGGCGAGACGGGGTGGAGTCGACTGTCAGTCGACTATCGCGCGAAGCGCGGGGTTTCCGCGGCCTGGCCGGAAAGCAGTCGACTACCAGTCGACTCTACCCGGTCGCGCTGCCCCCGGCTGCCAGGCCCGGCGTTGCCCAGGCTTGGGAATGCCTCCAGCCTGGGGAGAATCGATTATCAGTCGACCAGGCTGCGATGGCACTGCCTGCGGTCGTCCCTGATGGCCCCGCGCTCAGCGCGGCGGATCGATCTGCAACCCGGCGCCGAGACGGTCCAATGCCACATCCACGCGCGGCAACAGCTGCCGGCCCTGTGGCCACAACAGGCGCAAGGGCAGGCCGCGGCAGTCCAGCGTTGGCAGGATCGAAACCAGGCTGCCGCGTGCCAGCGCGTCATCGACCAGCCAGGTGGCCAGCTGGGCGATGCCAAAGCCGGCCTCGACCGCCGCCACCTGCGCTTCGGCACTACCGACCACCAGGCGTGCGCGGGCCTGCAGCCATGCGCTGCGATTCCCGGCGTCAGCCACCTGCCACGACCCGATGCTGCCGTCGGCGCGGCCGAACATCACGCCGTCGTGGTCGGCCAGTTCGGAGGTCGAACGGGGCAGGCCGTGCCGTTCCAGATAGGCCGGCGACGCGCAGAAGCACAGGCGCTCGTAGCCGAGCAGGCGGCTGCCCAGGGTCGCTGGCAGCGGCTCGGGGCCACCGATGCGCACAGCCAGATCGATGCCGTCCTCGGCCAGGTCGATGAAGCGGTCGCCGAAGGTCACCTGCGGCCGCAGGTGCGGGAACGCATCGGCCAGCTGCAGCAGCAACGGCCAGACTTTGAGGCGCCCGAAGGTGGCCGGCGCATCCACGCGCAGACGCCCCACGGGCGCCCCGCCATGTGCGGCCAGCACTGATTCGGCATCAGCCAGTTCGGCCAGCACCCGCACGCAGGTGCGATGGAATCCTTCACCGGCTTCGGTCAGGCGCAATCGCCGGGTGCTGCGTTCGAACAATCTGGCTCCCAGCCGTGCCTCGAGCCGTGCGATGGTCTTGCCGACCGCCGAACTGGTTACATGCAGACGCTCGGCGGCAGCGGTGAAGCTGCCGGCGTCAGCGGTGGCGACGAAGGCCTCGATGCCACGCAGGCGTTCGGTGGGGAGCATGGGAAATTTTGTCTTGAATAGGTGGAAAACATAGCAGTAATCGGAACTGCGGGAATAAATAGTCTGGCGGCTCCAGTTCTGGTGCTCCTCCATGTCCTCCCCCGATTCTCCCGTGGTCGCTGGCCACGCCAATGTGCGCCGACAGCTTTCGGTCGCCCTGCTGGCGGTGTCCGCTTTCGTCATCGTTACCACCGAGTTCCTGATCGTCGGCCTGCTGCCGGCACTGGCCCACGACCTTGGCCTGGGCATTGCCCGTGCCGGGCAACTGGTCACCCTGTTCGCGTTCACCGTGATGCTGGCCGGGCCACCGTTGACCGCGCTGCTCGCGCACGTCGACCGACGCCGCCTGTTCGTGGCCATCCTGCTGCTGTTCGCCGGCTCCAACGCGCTGGCCGCGATGTCCACGCAGCCATGGCTGCTGGCGCTGGCACGGGTGCTGCCGGCGCTGGCGCTGCCGGTGTTCTGGGGCACGGCCAGCGAGACCGCTGCACTGCTGGCACCTGCGGAGCAGGGGGGGCGTGCGGTGGCACGGGTCTATCTGGGCATCACCGCCGCGATGCTGTTCGGCATTCCGGTGGGCACGTTGGCTGCCGATGCCATCGGTTGGCGCGGCAGCTTCTGGTTGCTGGCAGCGTTGTCACTGCTGATGGCCGCTGCACTGGCGTTGTGGATGCCCGATACCGTTGCCGGGCCACGGTGCGCGCTGCGCGAACAGGCACGCGTGCTGCGCCAGCCCTGGCTGCAGGGCAATGTGCTGTTGTCGGTGCTGGTGTTCACCGCCATGTTCGCTGCCTATACCTATCTGGCCGATGTACTGGAACGGCTGCTGTGGGTTCCTGCCGCACAGGTGGGGTGGTGGCTGATGGGCTTCGGTGCGGTTGGATTGATCGGCAACGCGTTGGGGGGCCGCTGGGTAGATCGCGCGCCACTGGGTGCGACCTTGGCGTTCTGTGGCGTATTGGCGCTGGGCATGCTGGGCAGCGTCGGGCTGGCCGGGCTGGCCGGGCAGGGAGCATTCGCGCTCATCGCGCTGGCGGTATGGGGCGTGGCCCACACCGCGCTGTTTCCGCTGTGCCAGGTGCGGGTGATGCGTGCAGCGCCGCAGGCACAGGCGCTGGCCGGAACCTTGAATGTCTCGGCGGCCAATGCAGGCATCGGCCTGGGGGCGCTGTTGGGAGGCGGCGCCATCGAACGCTTCGGCCTCGCTTCGCTGGGCGCTGTGGCCGCAGCCGTGGCGTTGCTGGCGATTGCCGCAGGCCTGTTGCTGCGACGGCTTGCCCGGTCTCGTGCATCCACGCATGGCGTGGATCTACCCCATTGAACATACCGCCGTGGTGCTTGCAGTAGATCCATGCCAAGCGTGGATGGAAGACCCACAAAAAAGCCCGGGCATCTGCATGCCCGGGCTTCTTCATCCACGCACGGCGTGGATTTACTTTGCTTCGGAATCGGCCGGGGTGAAGCGCGGCATTGCTGCAGCGGCGCCTTCCTTCTCGGTCGAACGGCCGGCGAACTGGTTGGCGAAGCGCACATGGCGGGCAAACGGGGCGTCGGCCACCTGCGCCAGCGACGCGGCCAGCGCACCGTTGAAGGCGTCACCGGCACCGGTGGTGTCGATGGCCTGCACCTGCTCGGCACCCACGCGGTAGTACGGCTGGGTATCGCCGCGCAGGTTCTCGTCGGCATGCGAGACGAACACGCCCACCGAACCCAGGGTCACCACCACCGTGCCGTTGCCGACCAGCTTGCGGCACAGCGCATGCAGGCTGGCGCCATCCAGCGCGGCGACGTCGTTGGCATCCACGCGCTCGCCGACATGGCGGCCGAGCAGGGCGGCGAACTCGGTCTCGTTCGGGGTGATCACATCGGCCAGCTTCAGCAGGCCGATGGTCGAGGGGGCATCGGCCGGTGCGGTGTTGAGCACCGTGGTGACGCCGGCCTCGCGGGCCGTGGCCAGCGCTGCTTCAATGGTCTGCACCGGCGATTCCAGCTGCACCAGCACCACCTTGGCGCCGGTCAGCAGCGCCTGCTGCTGCTGCAGGAAGTCGGTGCTGAGCGCGGCGTTGGCGCCCGGGCCGATCACGATGGTGTTGCGGCCGCGCGCGTCCACATAGATGCCGGCAGTGCCGGTCGGCTCGCTGCTGGCCTCGGCGATCAGGCCGAAGCCATCCTGCGCGGCCAGCTCGCGCGCGGTGGTGCCACCGGCGTCATCGCCCAGCGCGCACACGAAGTGCGTCTCGGCGCCGGCACGGCAGGCGGCCACGGCCTGGTTGAAGCCCTTGCCACCCGGGCCGGTGCTGTAGCGGCCGGCAATGGTCGCACCCGGTGCCGGCAGCGACTCGCACCGCCACACGTGATCGACATTGAAGGAACCGACGACAACGACACTGCTGCTCATAGGGAATCTTTTCTCAACCAAGGGTTCAACTGAAGTGCGTCAGCACGCCGGCGATGGTCGCCGTCATGAAGGTGGCAATGGTACCGCCCAGCACCGCGCGCAGGCCGAACTTGGCCAGGTCGTGGCGACGTTCCGGAGCCAGGCCACCGATGCCGCCGATCTGGATCGCGATCGAGCTGAAGTTGGCGAAGCCGCACAGCGCGTAGGTGGCGATCAGGCGACCTTCGTCGGACAGGGTCACGCCAGCCACCTGGCCGTTCACGATCTGCGACAGCTCGGTGTAGGCCACGAACTCGTTGATCACGACCTTCTGGCCGATCAGCGAACCGACGGTGGTGGCATCGGCCCACGGGGTGCCGATCACCCAGGCGATCGGGGCCAGCACGTAACCGAAGATGGTCGACAGGTTGGTCGGCTTGCCGATCATCGCCGCCAGGCCGGTGACATCGCCGATCCAGGTCAGCGGGGCGTTCAGCAGCGCGATCAGGGCGATGAAGGCCAGCAGCATCGCGCCGATGTTCAGCGCCAGCTTCAGGCCGTCACCGGCACCGGCGGCGGCCGCGTCGATGATGTTGCTGGAGGTCTTCTCCACTTCCATCTTCACCGTGCCGCGGGTCAGCGGGGTGCCGGTTTCCGGAATCAGCAGCTTGGCCACGACCAGGGTGGCCGGCGCGGCCATGATGCTGGCTGCCAGCAGGTGCTTGGCGTAGAACGCCTGCTGCACCGGGTCGCCGCCGCCGAGCATGCCCACGTAGGCCGCCAGCACGCCGCCGGCGATGTGCGCCATGCCGCCGATCATCATGGTCAGCAGCTCGGACTGGGTCATCTTGGCGATGTACGGGCGCACCGTCAGCGGCGCCTCGGTCTGGCCGATGAAGACGCTGGCGCAGACACTGGTGGTTTCCGCACCGGACACACGCATCACCTTGGTGATCGCCCACGCCATCACGCGCACGATCGCCTGCATGATGTTCAGGTGGTACATCACGCCCATCAGCGCCGAGAAGAAGATGATGGTCGGCAGCACCTGGAAGGCGAAGATGAAGCCGTAGTTCTTGGTGTCCATCAACGAGCCGAAGATGAAACCGGAACCCTCGTTGACGAAGCTCAGCACCTTGACGAAGCCGTGGCCCAGCGCATCGAACACGTCGCGCCCGCCCGGCACCAGGATCACCAGCGCCGCGAAGGCGATCTGCAGGGTGATACCGGTGGCAACCAGCTTCCAGTCAACCGCGCGCTTGTTATTGGAAAACAACCAGGTGATGCCGATCAGCACCGCCAACCCGAACAGGCCGAAGCCGATCCTGCCCAAACCTTCGACCATGTGAGTGACTCCCCTGGGGCGTCGCGAAAAACGGGAAGCCTAGTGCAGGGCCGGGGCCGGGGCAAGGAAAAGCAGCGTGCGCGCACCCATCGGTACCGATCAGGCCAGCAACGGCAAGGGCTTGCGGCCGGCGGCGACAGGTAGAATGGGGATCGATCCCGGCCCGGATGCGGGCCCGCAGCAGGAGATTCGCATGCAATACCGTCGCCTGGGCTCCACCGGCCTGCCGGTTTCCGCCCTTTCCTTCGGCGCCTGGGTGACCTTCGGTGACCAGATCCCGCGCGATGAGGCCCGCAACCTGGTGGCCGCCGCCTGGGATCATGGCGTCAACTTCTTCGACAACGCCGAGGGCTACGCCAACGGCCGCGCCGAACAGGTGATGGGCGATGTGATCAGTGACCTGCGCCTGCCGCGCGACGGCTTCTGCGTGTCCAGCAAGGTGTTCTTCGGTAGCGCCAAGGACCCGCGGCCGACCCAGCGCGGCCTGTCGCGCAAGCATGTGACCGATGCCTGCCATGCCGCGCTCAAGCGCCTGCGGGTGGATTACCTGGACCTTTACTACTGCCACCGCCCGGATCCGGACGCGCCGATCGCCGAGACCGTGCACGCCATGGATACCCTGGTGCGGCAGGGCAAGATCCTCTACTGGGGCACTTCGGAGTGGTCGGCGATACAGATCCAGCAGGCGCTGGATTTCGCCGAAGGGCACAACCTGCAGGGCCCGTCGATGGAGCAGCCGCAGTACAACCTGCTGCACCGCGAGCGGGTGGAGGTCGAGTACGCACCGCTGTACGCCCGCGCTGGGCTGGGCACCACCATCTTCTCGCCGCTGGCCTCGGGCCTGCTGACCGGCAAGTACGATCAGGGCATTCCGGCCGATGCGCGGCTGGGCCGGGAAGGCATGGAATGGCTGCAGGACCTGGTGCTGGGCACCGACGCCGAGGCCCGCCTGGGCCAGGTGCGCCGCTTCAGCGAAGTCGCACGCGCGCTGGGCCAGGCCCCGGCCACGCTGGCCATCGCCTGGTGCCTGCGCAACCCGAATGTCTCCAGCGTGATCCTCGGCGCCAGCCGGGTCAGCCAGCTGCTGCAGAACCTGCAGGCGCTGGAGGTGCTGGAACAGGTCGATGCGGCCGGCTGGGCCGAGGTCGAAGCCGTCTTCGGCTGAACCCCGGGGCCGACCGGGCCTGGGGGGCTCGGTCGGGCCGGCTCGGGCGAGGGGTCGGGATCGGGATTGGGATCGGGATCGGGATCGGGATCGGGGTCGGGGTCCGGCTCGGTAGAGTCGACTGTTAGTCGACTGCTTCGAATAGTCGACTGCTTCGAATAACCGATTGCTTCGAGCAACAGCAGTCGACTGACAGCCGACTCTACAAATCTGAGCCGTCGTTCAATTGACAAAATCTATCGAATTTGCGAATTCGATCATTAATCTCATCAATCAAATTGAGAATGGTTGTTGATTGTCAACTGAGAATCATTATCATTTAACTCGTCCCTCGCACGAGTCCAGATGCTCATGAATGCTCAACCTGTACTGCTGCGCCCCGAAACGCTGACCCTCCGCGATCGTCCGGTCCGCGTCGTTCCGCCGGAAGAGGTCATCGACAGCGAAGCCCTGCTCAAGGGCCGTCGTGAAATCCTGATCCAGCACGGCGACCGCTTCTATCGCCTGCGGCACACCAGCAACGACAAGCTGATCCTGACCAAGTAATCGCGGTCTGGTCGCCCGCCTCCCTCCCTCCTGCCGGCTGCGCCGACAGGGTGGGCGACCCGTCCGCTCCCGCTCTCTCCCCCTCGGTCTACCGCGTGCACCTTCCGGGTGTGCCGGTAACCGGGGGTTCCCCTGCCTGACCGAACGAACCCGATGACCCGCCATACCGCCCTTTGCCTTGCTGTCTGGATGGCGCTGCCGCTGTCCGCCCACGCTGCCAGCGCCGCGCCCGATGCGCGCGAATTCGATCGCGTGCAGGTCACCGCCACGCGCACCGAACGCGCGGTCAGCGACGTCGCCGCTACGGTCGACGTGATCGACCGCGAGCAGATGGACCGGCACCTGGTGCAGGACATCAAGGATCTGCTGCGCTACGAGCCGGGCCTGTCGGTCAGCCGCAGCGCCGCGCGCTTCGGCCTGGGCAGCATCCGTATCCGTGGCCTGGACGGCAACCGCGTGCGGGTGCAGACCGATGGCATCGCGATGCCGACCAGCTTCAACATTGGTTCGTTCTCCAACGCCAACCGCAACTTCACCGATCTGGACACGCTCAAGCGCGTGGAGATCGTGCGCGGCCCGGCCAGCTCGCTGTACGGTTCCGATGCGCTGGGCGGCGTGGTCGCCTTCGTCACCAAGGATCCAGCCGATTACCTGAAGGATGGCAAGGACAGCTACGTCGGCCTGAAGTTCGGCTACGACGGTGAATGGAAGGGCCTGCTCGGCGGTGTCACCACCGCGTTCGGCGGCGAACACTGGAGCGGCATGGTCAACATCAACCATCGCCAGGGCCAGGAAACCGACAACAAGGGTGACGTGCGCAGCAACGACAACACCCGCACCGCCGCCAACCCGCAGGACCGCGACGGTCGCAGCGGCCTGGCCAAGCTGGTCTATGCGCCGAGCGAGGACCAGCGCTTCCGCCTGACCGTGGAAGGCAACGAAGACAAGACCGAGACCAACGTG
This sequence comes from Stenotrophomonas sp. YJH_SMC_8, assembly GCF_059371315.1. Taxonomy (NCBI): domain Bacteria; kingdom Pseudomonadati; phylum Pseudomonadota; class Gammaproteobacteria; order Lysobacterales; family Lysobacteraceae; genus Stenotrophomonas; species Stenotrophomonas sp. YJH_SMC_8. The sequence continues at coordinate 391,365 of NZ_JCAFUL010000001.1, forward strand.
CTGTCTTCGGTTGATCGCACCACCACCACCGGCATGAAGGCGCGCGACAAGCAGAACCGCACCCGCGTGTCCTTCGCGCATGAAATGGATGCGCTGGACAAGGCCTTCGCCGACAGCCTGCACTGGCAGGTCTACACCCAGCACAGCGAGACCACCCAGGTCACCGACGAGGACCGCGCCAACCGCAGCCGTCGCCACCGCGAGTTCAATTTCGACCAGCGCGTCTACGGCCTGCAGGCGCAGTTCAACAAGGCCTTCAGCACCGGCAGCGTCGAGCACGCGCTGACCTATGGCTTCGAGGGTGCACGCACCGAGATCCGCCAGAAGCGCGATGGTTTCCAGGTACTGGCCAACGGCCAGACCAGCACCACCATCCTGCCCGATGCGTTCCCGGTACGCGATTTCCCGATCAGCAAGACCACCGAGCTGGGCCTGTATGCGCAGGATGAGATGCGCATGGCTGGCGGCAAGCTGTCGCTGGTGCCGGGCGTGCGCGTGGACCGCTACGAGCTGAAGCCGGAAGTGGACAACATCTTCGCCGAGGACAATCCCGGCGTGCCGGTGGCCAAGCTGACCAAGACCAGCGTCTCGCCCAAGCTCGGCATGGTGTATCGCTTCACCGACGAATGGTCGCTGTTTGCCGGTTACTCGCACGGCTTCCGCTCGCCGCCGTACAACGACGTCAATCTCGGCTTCACCAACTTCGCCTTCGGCTACACCGCCATTCCCAATCCGGACCTGAAGCCGGAAACCAGTGATGGCATGGAACTGGGCCTGCGCTTCCTGTCGCCGGCTGCCTACGTCAGCGTCAGCGGCTACTACAACGAGTACAAGGACTTCATCGAGTCGCAGTCGCTGGTCGGCACCAATGCGCAGGGCCTGATGGTGTTCCAGTCGCGCAACATCGCCGACGCCCGCATCTACGGTGCCGAACTGAAGGCCGGCGTCGACTTCGGCCAGATCAGCCCGACCCTGCAGGGCTGGGCGCTGCGCAGTTCCGTGGCCTGGTCGCGCGGCGACAACAAGACCGAGGACACGCCGCTGGATTCGGTCGATCCGCTGCGTGGCACCGTCGGCCTGATGTACGACACCGATACCTGGGGTGTTGAGCTGGCCGGCACCTTCGTCAAGCGCAAGGACCGCGTCGCCTCGGCCACGGTGTACCGCCCGGCCGGCTACGGTGTGGCCGACCTGATGGCGCACTGGAACTTCGCCCCGGGCGCCACCTTCAACGTAGGCGTGTTCAACCTTGGCGACAAGCGCTACATCGATTGGTCCAACGTCGGGTCGACGCTGTCGCCGACCAGCCGCGTGCTGGATCGCTACACCAGCCCGGGCCGTACCTTCTCCGCCAGCCTTGCCGTTTCCTGGTGACCTCATGAGCCGAGCATTGTCCGCACGCAGGAATGACTCCATCGCCGCGCCACACCGCGCGGCATGGCCGACCCCGGCACAGCTGGCCACGCTTGGCACCGTGTTGTGTCTCTACCACGCCGACGGCAACGAGCTTGGCGGCTGGCGCCAGGCGGTGCGCGTGCATGCCTGCCAGGGCGTGGACAGCGAGGGCCTGCGCGAAAGCCTGTGCTTCCTTGACGGCCGTGGCCGCTGCGTGTGGCGCCTGTACCTGCTGCCGGACAGCGATTTCCTGGCCTGGGACCGGTTGGTGGCCGCGCTGCCCCCGGGCCCGCAGCACGACAGCGACGGCAGTGTCGGTGAACGCCTGTGGCGGCGCCTGGCCGGTCATCTCGGCGGCCAGCGCTGGCGCCTGTGCGCGCTGCGCCTGCATGCCGCCGATGATGGCCGCACCCTGGCGGCCAGCCTGTCGACGCTGTCGTCGCTGGGCGCGGCCACCGCACGCCGCATCGCCCGCCTGGAAGGCGCCGAGGGCGAGCTTGCCATCGACGACTGCTGCTGTGCCGATGCCGCGCGCCGGCCGGCACCACGGATTCCCGGCGACCTGCCGCTGATCCGCCTCTGATCTGTTTCTGATGGAACGCCCGACGGCCATGGATGGCCTCTCAACGAACCTGCAACCCCCGAAGGAAGACCCCGATGAAATTCCAGACAGCCAGCGTCCTGCTGTTGCTCGCCGCCAGCGGCGTGGCCAGCGCGCAGCCCTCCGACATCGCCCGCGACCACGACAGCATCCTGGCCATGCAGGGCGAGTACACCGTGGATTTCGCCTTCGACGAAACCGTGCTGCTGAAGCCGGGCTACGAGCGCGCGCCGGCGATGCGCAGCGGCGGCAATGAAATGGTCATCGTGGTCGAGGACACCCCGAAGCGCATCGTGCTGCAACACCTGCTGCTGGACGAGAAGAGCGGCCACATCACCAAGCACTGGCGCCAGGACTGGGTCTACGAGGCCCCGAACCGTTTCGAGTTCAGTGCCGACCAGACCTGGCGGGTACGCAACATCCCGGCGGCGGAGAACCAGGGCGCCTGGACCCAGTGCGTGTATGAAGTGAGCGATGCACCACGCTACTGCGGCACCGGCAAATGGACCTACACCAACAACGTGCCGAGCTGGACCAGCGACCTGAGCTGGCGCCCGCTGCCGCGCCGTGAGTACACCAAGCGCAGCGACTACAACGCGCTGGCCGTGATCAACCGCCATACGCTGACCCCGAACGGCTGGACCCACGAGCAGTTCAACACCAAGGTGCAGCGCAACGCCGACGGCACCCAGGTGGAGATCGCCCGCGAGTTCGGCTTCAACGACTACGTGAAGACCACCGAGATCGACTTCACCCCGGCGCGCGACTACTGGAAGGCCACCGCCGGCTACTGGGCCAAGGTCCGCCAGCGCTGGGACGGTTTCCTGACCCAGGCCCCGGGCGTGCACCTGAAGACCAAGATCGACGGCATGGCGATGATCATTCCGCTGTTCACCCAGGCCGAAGAGATCCAGTCCGGCAAGAAGGTGAAGGACAAGCAGATCGACGAAGTGTTCGCCAAGTACGTGGAAAAGGCGCCGAAGGAAGGTTGATCGGCGCCGCGGTCCTGGTGGGTGCCGGGTTTGTCCGGCACCGCATCCACGCATGGCGTGGATCTACCGGACAGCAGTAGATCCACGCCATGCGTGGATGCCAGGTTCAGGGCGCCTTCCCACCCAAGGTGGTCAGGTCCAGACCCGCGTCCTGGAAGGCACGCAGGGTGGCCTGCAGGCTCGCCTCGTCATCGCGGGTACGGACGCCCATGACAGCTTCGTGGCAACGCACCCGATCCGTGCTGCAGGCGCTTCGGTCCGGCAGCAGCAGCGCGGTCTGCGCCACCAGGATCGCCATGTGCGCCACTTCCTTCCTTGGCTTCGGTTGGCCCTGGTAGAACCGATTGAATTCCGCACGCAGGTCGGCCACCACGTCAGCATCGCTGCGCGTGCGTGACACGCCGGCCGGAACCAGATAGGACTGATGGCCCTCGTGGAAGGCGCGCGCCTCGTCGGCCAGCATCGTTTCCAGTACGAAGGCCTGTACCGGATCCGGGACATGGCCCGCCGCAGTGCGGGCGCATGCGGGTAGCAGCGCGGCGAGCAGCGGGACGCCGACGAAAACGACGCGCAAACAGAATCCATGTTTCATTTCTACTCCTTGAACATCAGAAACGCCGCCGCCACGATCAACCCGAACGCCGCGTAGTGGTTCCACTGATGTTGCTGCCGAGCAGAAGCAACACCGGGTACAAGCAGGCGGCGAACGACGTGCCGGGCATCCGGGTGATCTCGTGGGGTTGGGGCGCGCAGCACAGCGCTGGCGCCCCCGGGTGCGTGTCACGGCCGCGTCAGGCCTCGCGCAGGGCAAGGGCCGGAGAGGTGTGCAGGATGCGCCGGGTACCCCACCAGCCCGCCAGCAGGCTCAACCCGATGCCGACCACGCCGCCGATCAGCAGGCCCGGCCACGGCGGCAGCAACGGCAGCTCGAACACCTTCTGCGAGACCGCCACGCCGATGGCTGCGGCCGCACCCACCGCAAGCAATGCCGCCAGCGTGCCCAGTGCGCCGAATTCGACGAGTACGGCTCCGCGCAGCTGGCGACGGGTCGCTCCCAGCGTGCGCAGCACCGCGCTGTCGTAGCGGCGCTCGCCCGCCGTGGCCTGCAGCGCGGCCAGCAGCACCAGCACACCAGCCAGCAGGCTGAACACCATCACCAGCTGCACCGCCTGCGCCACCCGCTCCATGACATCCCGCACCTGCGAGATCACCGCATCCACATCCAGCAGAGACAGGTTCGGCTGCGCACGCACCAGCTCGCCCAGCCCGGCCGCCTTGCCGGCCGGCAGGTGGAATGCCGACAGCAGGTTGTGCGGGGTGTCACCCACGGCGTGGGGGTTCAACAGCACGAAGAAGTTGGGCCGGAAGGTGTTCCAGTCCGCCTTGCGCACGCTGGTGACGGTGAATTCGCGCTCCTGCTCGCCCACCGCAATGGTGATGCGGTCGCCGGGATACACGCCGTAGCGTTTGGCCCAGCCGATTTCCACCGAGGCTTCCGGTGCGGTGCTGTCGGTTTTCCAGAACGCGCCATTGACCAGCGTATTGGCCGGCGGGAACGTGCTGCGCCAGCTGAAATTCAGTGGCCGGTTCTCGTCATCGTCATCGCGCTGGCCGCCTTGCGCCGGTTGCCCGTCCTGACCGGGCTCGCGGTCCACGCGCAGCGGCGGCTTGCCGTTGATGGCGATCAGGCGCCCGGTGGCCATCGGTTCGATGCTGGCGTCGTTGGCACCCAGCCCGCGCAGCGTTGCCAGCACACTGTCGCGCTGTTCGGGCTGGATGTTGATCAGGAAGTAGTTCGGCGTGTCCGCCGGCAGCCGCTCGCGCCACTGCTGCAGCAGGCCTGGGCCGGTCACTGCCAGCAGCAGCAACGCGCACAGCGACAGCGACAGCCCGACCAGCTGCATCACCGCCAGCAGCCGGCGCCGGGTCAGTGCGGCCAGGCCCAGTCGCCAGTTGCCATGCAGGCGATGCTGCAGGCCGCGCATCAGCTGCAGCAGCACGAAGCCGACCACCCCGGCCGCCACCGCCAGCGCGGCCAGGCCACCCAGCACCCACAGGGCCAGCTTGAGGTCACCGGTGACCTGCACCGCCAGCAACAGGCTTGCCCCCAGCGCGGCCACGTAGGCCAGCAGCGAGGCCGGCGGCAGGGCAGCGAAGGAACGGTTGAGCACGCGCATCGGCGGCACCCCGCGCAGGCGCAGCAGCGGTGGCAGGCCGAAGCCGAACAGCAGCAACAGGCCAATGCCGGCACCGGTCAGCGCCGGCATCGCTTCCGGCAGCGGCAGGCGCTGCGGCACAAGGCTGCCCAGCACCTGTACCAGCCCTTCCTGTGCGGCCATGCCCAGGCCGATGCCAAGCGCACAGGCCGGTACCGCCAGCATCAGCAGCTGCAGTGCCAGGCCGAGCAGGATGTCGCGCTGGCGCGCACCGAGGCAGCGCAGGATCGCCACCTGGTCGATGCGGCGCAGGGCGAAGCGGTTGGCCGCCAATGCGGTGGCCACGCCGGCCAGCAGCACCGCCAGCAGCGCGCTCAGGCCGAGGAAGCGGCCGGCCAGGTCGAAGGCCTGGCGCACGCCGCGCTGGGTGTCATCCACGCTCAGCAGGCGCAGGCCCTTCACCTGTGGCAGCAGCCACTCGCGCAGGGACGCGACCTGCCCCGCCGGTCCTGCAAACATCAGCCGGTAGTTGATGCGGCTGCCGGGGCCAAGCAGGCCGGTGCCTTCCACATCGGCGCGGTTGACCAACAGGGTGGGGGAGAGCGTCAGCAGGTCGCCACCGGTATCCGGTTCGGCCTCGATGATGCCGGCGATGCGCAGCGTGCCAGCGCCGAACTCGAGATCATCGCCGGCCTTCAGTCCCAGCCCCTGCAGCAGGCGTGGATCGGCATAGGCCTGGCCCTTGGGCGGCATGCCGGCGCTGGCGATCAGCGCGCCACCGGGCGTGCTGCGCACCCGCAGCGTGCCACGCAGCGGATAGCCGGCCTGCACCGCCTTGATGCTGGCCATCTGGCTGGCGTCGCCATGGAACAGCACGCTGCCGAAGCTGGCGATACGGGTGTGGGCCAGTCCACGGCGTTGCGCTTCGTCGGCGAATGCCTGCGATGGATCGTCGCGCCCTGCAATGCCGAGGTCACCGCCGAGCATCTCCGCCGCGCTGCCGGTCAGCGCCAGGTTGACCCGGTTCACCAGCGTACCGACCGCGGTCATCACCGCCACGCCCAGTACCAGCGCGGCGAACACGGTCAGCAGGTCGCCGGCCAGGGCCTCGCGACGCAGCGCGCGCCACGCATGCCGCAGCAGGTTCATGCCTGGGCCCCATGTTCAACCGGCAGCAGGCGGCCGTCGTCGATGCGATGGATGTACTGGCAGCGCTGGGCCAGGCGCAGGTCGTGGGTGACCAGCACCAGGGTGGTGCCGCTGCCTGCGTTCAACTCGAACAGCAGGTCGCTGATGTGCTGGCCGGTGGCATGGTCGAGCGAGCCGGTCGGTTCGTCGGCGAACAGGATGCGCGGGCGGGTGACGAAGGCGCGCGCCAGGGCCACGCGCTGCTGTTCGCCACCGGACAGTTGGCGCGGGTAGTGACGGGCGCGATGGGAGAGGCCGACCTGGGCCAGCACTTCATCGACCCGCGCACGATCCTCGCGCCCGGCCAGTTCCAGCGGCAACGCCACGTTCTCGGCGGCGGTCAGCGCCGGCAGCAGGTGGAAGCTCTGGAACACGAAACCGACCTCGCGCGCGCGCAGCTGGGCACGTGCTTCCTCGTCAAGCTGGCCCAGGTCCTGGCCGGCCAGCGCGATATGCCCGCGGCTGGGCAGGTCCAGCCCGGCCAGCAGGCCGAGCAGGGTGGTCTTGCCGGAACCGGAGGCGCCGACGATGGCCACGCTGGTGCCTTCATGGACGGTCAGGGTGATGTTGTCCAGTATGTGGACTTCACCCTCCGGGCCCTGCACGGACTTGCCGACCTGGTCGACGGCGATGGCGACGGGCGCGCTGCGGGGGGACAGGCTGTCGATGAGGAGACTCCAATGCGCAAGACGGGATGGAGCCGGCGAGCCGGCGCGATGATGGTGCTGCTGCTAGCGTTCCTGCTGTTGCCGGGGCTGGCCTGTGCCAAAGGTCCGGCCGGTACCGTGCTGGTGCTCGGCGACAGCCTCAGTGCTGCCCACAATATCCCCGCCGACGCCGGCTGGGTCAGCCTGCTGCAGCAGCGGGTCAGGCTGCAGTCGAAAACCCCGGCGCGCATCGTCAACGCCAGCATGAGCGGCGAGACCACCGCTGGCGCGCTGACGCGCCTGCCGGGACTGCTGGCGAAGGAAAAGCCGACCGTGGTGGTGATTGCCCTGGGCGGCAACGACGCACTGCGCGGGCTGACCCCGGCACAGGTGCAGGGCAACCTGGAAAAAATGGTGCAGGCCAGCCAGAAGGCCGGGGCCAAGGTGCTGCTGCTCGGCATCGACGTACCGCCCAACTATGGCCCGGCCTACCGCCAGCGCCTGGCGGCGGCCTACAGGACGCTGGCCACGCAGTACAAGGTGCCACTGCTGCCCTTCCTGCTGGAGGGCGTGGCGCTGCAACCGGGCATGATGCAGGCCGACGGCCTGCACCCGACCGCGCAGGCGCAGCCGAAGGTGCTGGACAATGTCTGGCCGCTGCTCAGGCCGCTGCTCTGAACCGTTTGATTCCCTCTTGACGGAACTTCACATCACGTCCACCGTCGATGCGGCATGTTTCACAAAGCTGAAGTTAGAGGGAATCACATGCGTCAGACGAAGGAGACCTCCGGCTTGGTGCTGGTGGTCGAAGACAACCGCAACATCTCCGAGATGATCGGGGAATACCTGGAAGGTCGCGGCTTCGAAGTCGACTATGCACAGGACGGCCTGGATGGCTACCGCCTTGCGGCGGAAAACAGCTATGACGTCGTGGTGCTCGACCTGATGTTGCCGCGCCTGGATGGCATCGAAGTGTGCCGTCGCCTGCGCAACGATGCGCGCAAGTCCACCCCGGTGCTGATGCTCACGGCACGCGACACGCTGGACGACAAGCTCACCGGCCTCGGTTTCGGTGCCGATGACTACCTGACCAAGCCGTTCGCGATCCAGGAGCTGGAAGCCCGCCTGCGCGCGCTGATCCGTCGCGAACGTCGCCAGGTCGGTTCGGAAGTGCTGAAGGTGGCGGACCTGGTGCTCGATCCGGTCAGCATGCGTGCGACCCGTGCCGGCACCGAGCTGCAGCTTTCGCCGATCGGCCTGCGCCTGCTGACCATCCTGATGCGTGAATCGCCGCGCGTGGTCACCCGCCAGGAGATCGAGCGCGAGATCTGGGGCAATGGCCTGCCGGATTCGGACACGCTGCGCAGCCACCTGTACAACCTGCGCAAGATCATCGACAAGCCGTTCGACCGTCCGCTGCTGCACACCGTGCAGAGTGCCGGCTACCGCATTGCCGACATCGCCCAGCCGATGGCCTGAGCAGGATACTCGCCGGTGCAGTGGCAGGCCCGGCCGGGTTGTGGCCACGTACGAGGGCAGGGCATGACCGGCCGGCGTTGTCGCCGGTCATCGCCCATGCACCCGCACGGCGTGGCGCGCTGCCTATAATCGCAGCGCTCTGACCGGGACCCCGCAATGCCGCACGGCCTGCCGCGCAAGATCCGTATCGCCTTCATCCTGCAGGCAGTGCTGGCCAGCCTGGGCATCCTGCTGGGTGCGTGGCTGGTCTCGCTGGTGATCAAGCACAGCCTGGTGGGCGCTGCCCTGCGTGAGGAGGCGGCGTACTACTGGACGCTGCATGAAGCGTCACCGGTGCAGCCACCGCCCAATACCCAGAACATCCGCGGCTATCTGCTGGAAAGCGGGCAGTCGGCACTGTCGTTGCCGGCCAACCTGCGCAATCTGGAGCCCGGCTTCCACGAACTGCCCAAGGATGACCAGCTGGTGCTGGTCGACGTGCGCCCGGCCGGTCGCCTGTACCTGGTGTTCCTGCGTTCGCGCGCGGAGATGCTGGCGTTCTGGTTCGGCATCGTGCCGGTGCTGCTGACCCTGCTGGCGGTGTATGGCGCCAGCTGGGTGACCTACCGTGCCTCCAAGCGCCTGGTGTCGCCGGTGAACTGGTTGGCGCGGCGCGTCTCGCGCTGGGACCCGGGTCATCCGGAAGCGGCCGACCTGGAGCCCAACAAGCTGCCCGCCGACATGCAGGGCGAGACCCGGCAGCTGGCGGCCGCGCTGCATTCGCTGGCCAACCGGGTCAGTGCGCATGTGGCACGCGAGCGCAATTTCACCCGCGATGCCAGCCATGAGCTGCGTACGCCGCTGACCGTCATCCGCGTTGCCAGCGACATGGCACTGGGTGATGAAACCCTGCAGCCTCGCCTGCGCCGCAGCCTGCAGCGCATCCAGCGGGCTGGCCGCGACATGGAAGCGGTGATCGATGCGTTCCTGATCCTCGCCCGTGAGGCCGACGTCGAACCGCAGATCGAGCTGTTCGACGTCAACGACATCGTCCGCTATGAAGTGGACAACGCCAATGAACTGCTGGGGTCCCGCCCGGTGTCGGTGCACCTGCACAGCGATGGCCCGGTGCAGCTGCATGCGCCGCCGCGGGTGCTGCAGGTGGTGGTCAGCAACCTGGTGCGCAACGCGTGCAGCTACACCGACGAAGGGCGCATCGACGTGCATGTGCACAACGATCGGGTGGTGGTGCGCGATACCGGCATCGGCATGTCCGCCGAAGCGCTGTCACGGGCGTTCGAGCCGTTCTACCGCGCCGAACCCAGCCGCCCGCAGGGCACCGGCCTGGGCCTGTCGATCGTGCGCCGCCTGTGCGACCGCTTTGGCTGGAAGGTCAGCCTGAGCAGTGAGCCGGGGCAGGGTACCGAGGCGACGGTCATCTTCCGCTGACGCGGCGACCTGCCGGGGTCGGATCCCGTTGCTGCGCAACGGGCTCTGACCCCATCCTGCTGGAATGTCGGTAGATCCACGCCATGCGTGGATGGGGTTGCGGTAGCGCCGGGCCATGCCCGGCGTCCGCGGTGCCTCAGTTGCAGTTGACCTTCGGCGCCACCGCCCTGGTCCAGATCGCGTAGCCCGCCGGGGTCATGTGCAGCATGTCCTCGCGGAACAGCTTCGCATCCGGCTGGCCGTCGGCACCCAGCATCGGCGTGTAGATGTCGGTGAAACCGGTGTTGGGCAGCTTGGCCAGGGCGGCCTTGACCAGCGTGTTGGCCTCGTTGATCGCCGGCAGCAGGTGCGCACGCGACGGGCTCGGCTTGATCGACAGGTACTCCACCGTGGTCTTCGGCAGGTCGCGATGCACGCGCTGCACGAAGGCGACCACATCATCGCGCACCTGCACGGCGGTGCGGCCGCTGTTGAGATCGTTGTCACCGGCGTAGAAGAACACCTTGCACGGCGCATACGGCACCACGATCTGGCCGGCATACCAGGTGCTGTCACGCACTTCCGAACCGCCGAAACCGCGGTTGAATACCGGCTGGCCGGGGAAGTCGGTGGCCAGGCTCTCCCAGAAGCGGATGGAGGAGCTGCCGATGAATTCGATGCCACCGCGCGGCGGCGGGCTGGCCTGGTCGGCGCTGGCGAAGCGGGCCATGTCGCCGGCCCAGGCCACGTTGGAGACCTGTTCGGGCACCCGGGGCGACGTGGACGGGCCCAGGGCCTGGGCCAGCGGTGCAGCGGTGAGCAGGCCCAGCATCAGCAGGCAGGTACGGCGACGGGACATCAGGCGCTCCAGCAGGGAAGGGGAGGGTCATCATAGGAGCACGGCACGGCATGGCGCTTTCCCCGGGCAGGCCATTCGCCCGGACTGCCGAGGGTATGGGGGGCAGCCTTGTGGCAAAATGGCGGCCATCTGCCTATTCCTGTGCACCCATGATTCCCTGCCGTGCGTCTGAGCGGTCGCTGCGCCGCGCCCCTGTTGCTGGATGTTCCACCCGTGGCTGACCAGTTCGGTCATCTGCCCCGCGGCCCGCGCCGCATCTTCCAGGCCGCCCGCTGGTCCTGGCAGGGCCTGCGCGCCGCCTGGCTGCACGAATCGTCGTTCCGGCTGGAGGTCTACCTGCTGATCCTGCTGACCCCGGTCGCGATCTGGCTGGGGCAGACGCCGGTCGAGCGTGCGCTGATGATCGGTTCGATGCTGCTGGTGCTGGCGATGGAACTTGCCAACTCGGCCATCGAGGCGGTGATCGAACGTTACGGCAGCGAAATCCACGAGCTGGCTGGCCGCGCCAAGGACATGGGCTCGGCGGCGGTGTTCGTGCTGATGATGAACGTGCTGCTGTGCTGGGCCCTGGTCGTGGTTCCGCACGCGCTGGCCGGCAGCTACGGCTGAAACCCCATTCCCCCAACTGCCTTGAAGAGTTTCCATGTCCTTTGAGTTCCTCGCCGACCCCAACGCCTGGGTGACCCTGTTCACCCTCAGCGCGCTGGAAATCGTGCTCGGCATCGACAACCTGGTGTTCATTTCCATCGCGGTCAGCAAGCTGCCGGAAGAACGCCGCCCGTTCGCGCGCAAGCTCGGCATCGCGGTGGCCTGCATCACCCGCATCGCGCTGCTGGTATCGCTGGCCTACCTGGCGCACATGTCGGCCAACCTGTTCACCGTGGCCGGCATGGGCATCTCCATCCGCGACCTGGTGCTGATCGTCGGCGGCCTGTTCCTGATCATCAAGGGCTACATGGAGATCAAGGAACTGATCACCGGTGGCGAAGATGAGAACCCGGCCACCAGCAAGGCGTCCGGCGTGTTCGGCATGGTCATCCTGCAGATCGCCATCATCGACATCGTGTTCTCGCTGGACTCGGTGATCACCGCCGTCGGCATCGCCGACCACATCCCGGTGATGGTCGCCGCCATCCTGCTGTCGGTGCTGGTGATGCTGCTGGCCGCCAACCCGCTGGGCCGCTTCATCGATGCCAACCCGACGGTGAAGATGCTGGCGCTGGCCTTCATCCTGCTGATCGGCGCGGTGCTGATCCTGGACGGCCTGGACGTGCACGTGCCCAAGCCCTACATCTATGCCGCGATGGGCTTCTCGGTTCTGGTGGAGTGGCTGAACCTGCTGATGCGCCGCCGCGCACGCGACCACCACGTGCCGGGTGCCGGCGACTGGTAAGTGCGTGACCCCGAACCCCCGGCGCTGCCGGGGGTTCTTCGTTGTGAGGCGCGTTCGCCGGGCATGGCCCGGCGCTACCGGCTTGCTGGTTCCCCGGCCCTGGTAGCGCCGGGCCATGCCCGGCGAGGCAGCTGCCCCCGTCTGTGAACTGGAATCAACAGTGTTTTCCCGGGGCGAGGCTTAATCGCCTGCGGCAAAGCGCGCAGGCTACGCACCTGCCCGTTTCCGCCCCCAGGAACCCCCATGAACTCCAGAGCCGCCTTGCTGGCCCTTGCCGTCGGCGCTTTCGCCATCGGCACCACTGAATTCGCCCCGATGGGCCTGCTGCCGGTCATCGCCGATGGCGTCGGCGTCAGCATCCCGTCCGCCGGCATGCTGATCACCGCCTATGCCGTGGGCGTGATGCTGGGCGCACCGGTGATGACCCTGTTGATGGGCCGTTTCGGCAAGCGCACCGCGCTAATGTTGCTGATGTCGATCTTCGTGGTCGGCAATCTGCTCTCGGCACTGGCCCCGAACTACGGCCTGCTGTTGCTGTCGCGTCTGGTCACCAGCCTCAACCACGGTGCTTTCTTCGGCATCGGCGCGGTGGTTGCCGCCAGCCTGGTGCCGAAGGACAAGCAGGCGGCCGCCGTGGCCACCATGTTCATGGGCCTGACCATCGCCAACATCGGTGGCGTGCCGCTGGCCACGTGGATGGGCCAGCAGCTGGGCTGGCGCCTGTCTTTCGCCGGCACCGCGGTGCTGGGCGTGGTGGCGATCACCGCACTGGGCCTGGCCCTGCCGGCATCGGCACCGGGCCCGCGCCCGGACGTGCGCCGCGAGATGAAGGCCATCCTGCAGCCGCAGGTGTTGCTGGCGATGGCCACCACCGTGCTTGGCGCCGGTGCGATGTTCACCCTCTATACCTACGTCGCACCGGTACTGACCGAGTTGACCGGCGCCTCCAACGCCTTCATCGCGATGTCGCTGGCCCTGATCGGCATCGGCTTCACCTTCGGCAACGGCATCGGCGGGCGCATGGCTGACTGGTCGCTGGATGGCGCCACGCGCATCCTGCTGGCGGTCCTGGCCGTACTCATGTTCGTGCTGCCACTGGCCTTCATGCACCATGCTACTGCGGCGCTGGGCGTGCTGCTGTTCGGCGCAGCGACCTTCGCTATCGTGCCGCCGCTGCAGATCCGGGTGATGCAGGCGGCCAGCGAGGCGCCGGGCCTGGCGTCGTCGATCAACGTCGGTGCGTTCAACCTGGGCAATGCGGTGGGCGCCGCGCTGGGTGGTGCGGTGATCAGTTCGGGGCTGGGTTACGCGGCGATCCCGGTGGCCGGTGGCCTGCTGGCGGCCACGGGGTTGCTGCTGGCACGGCTGGGGCGTCCGCGCACTGCGGTGGCTGAGGCTTGCTGAGAGCGAAGCGGTGCCGGGGCGCACCCGTCCCGGCACCGGCACCGGCACAAGCTCCAAGGTCCTGTTCACTTTGCCGGCCTTGCAGAGACGACTGCGCGGCTAGTCCCGACTGACTAGTGTTTTTTCAGCACGACCTCGTCAGGGTTCCAGTTGTCGTCTGCACCGTCCTGCAATGATTCCGGCACCGCCCAGATAAGTACGCCGGAGTGCTTGCCGGCGAGTTGATGTGCATGGACCCAGAGTTCCGTCCCCGCTCGATTGAATGCAAGGGAATTCAATGCGATTCCTTCTGGAATGGCGAGGCGAGAGACGTGCTTGCCGGAATCCATGCGCCAGACATCGACGTAACGGCCCGGTGAAGCCCCTGTAACCGCCATCGCGAGCAGCCTGCCATGAGCTGTGCGTGCCAGCGCCTGAGTACCGGTTTTTCGTTCCACCCGAAATGCAGTTTCCCCGGTGGAAAGTCGATGAATGCGAAGAACGTCCCTCTGGTCTGTTGGATCACGAGCCTCTTCGGCGACCCAGTCGCCCGCGGCGCTCCCCAACACCAAGCGTCCAGTGCTTCCGGACCTCATTGGAAAGCTCTTGACCACATCGCCTGAAGCAGGTGCAACACCCACCAGGCCGCAACTCGTGAACCAGAAGAGTCCGTCTCCCAGGTCCGGTGCCGGACCTGAAGAGCAGGATTGCATGTAGCCGAAGACGCGCCGCCTCAAGTTGGTTCTATCTTTCCAGAGCGCCTTCATCTCGATGGCGTCTCCTGATCCTGTGTCCATGATCCGCTCGGGGAAGCGCTCCTCCGTCGCCATGTGAGGCTCCGAGTAAAGATAGGACTTGCCACCTGCATCGAGTTGCCAACGAGGGGCCATACTGCTCTGCATGCAACGGTCGCTTCGGATCGACCCGGTCCCATCAACGCTGATCCACACAGGACAGGACGTAAGAATCTGTTGAGTCAGGCTTGGCTCGATTGCGGTCAGGGCCCATAACCCACCCTTTGGGTCGACCTTTGTCTCGATGACCCGTCGGCCTTTGCCCATCTGCCAGGCCGCGATGCGCTCATTCTTCTTCGCAACGAGGTAACCGTATGAATCGTCGGCGCCTGACGTCACATGGAACTGATCCTTGGGCAGCGAACGAATCTGGCCAGAGTTGTTGTCGGGTTGAATCCCCTCGATTGGGAACCACCGCAGCATCGTCGTCGCGCCATCCACGGGCAGAGGAGGGACGATGCGCTGAACCGACGTCTCATCGCTTGGGTTGAACAGACTTGAAATGACATCCAATGATGTTTCAGGGCCCGCTGGGAGCGTGGATACCAGCGCCTGCACCTGGTCTGAGAATTCCTGGCTGGTGCTGTTCTCTGTGATCATCTCGGTCTCCCAATGGGGGTAGGGCACGCCGGCGACCCCCGGAATGGATGCGAAGGCCTTCCATTTGACACGGCGTTGCTCCTGGCGCCGTTCTGCATACCAGAGCAGCGTCTGCGAAGGAGCGCCTGTCAGACCCGTCAGGTCGATCAGAACAACGTGCTTATCGCCCGACCTGCGTCGCGAGGTGTCAATGTAAGAACTGGAGAACGTCCGCCGATCCACAGTCAGATCAGTGAACGCGGCGCCGGTGGGGTCAAGATCGGATGGAGACAGCTGCTCCACGTGAGTACGCCAGCGCGATTTCTCTTCGGGGGCGATAATCCCTGCCGATGCCGCCACATCAATAGCAGCAAGGTTCTGTGCGAACGCGATTGCACTCTTCTCAGGGTGGAAGTGTCCGTAGACCTTGATCCACTCCCGTTCCATGTCTCCCAGGATGGGTTGAGTGTCATCCCTCAGGCGGAATGCGCTGGAAAAGTAGCTTCGCGCGCGTAGCGCTTTGCTGACCGCCTGCGTCGACGCTGACACGATGGAGGCCTTGCCCATGTAGCTGTCACGCCCGACGTGAAGCAGCATGTCCCGGGCTTGGGTATCGTCTGGCGCGATGAGAACAGGCGGGGGCGTCGGAGCACCCCGCGTGGGATCCGGGGTTGGCTGGGCGCACGCCGTTGGCATGAGCAGAGCGATGATCGCCGCTGTTGAGAGAATTTTGTGCATGATCGATGTCGATGTCCATTTCCCGACCGATGGCTGCTGCCTCTGAGCAGGGCGGGCGGTTCGAGTGCGAGATCCCGCACTATCTGATGCGGAATTTGTGTTGGGCCATGCAATAAGTACGAAATGGGCCCGCGCTTGCCCTACCCGGGGGGGGGGGACGGTTCGCCGGCGGAAGGCGGAAGCCAAGGGCAGAGCAGCTCGCAGGCTCGGCGTGGTCGCGCGGACCCGGCCCAGGTAATGCGCCAGACCCTTAGCGTCGGTACCTGCTGGCCTGGACCCATTGGCCCTGCCGGATTCCTGTTCATTTCCACACGCTCGTTAACACTGGCCATGGCATGCTCGGCGCCAAGCCCACCCGGAACCTCCGCCATGCGCCTGTTCACCCGCGTCCTGCCCCTGATGCTGTTGGCCTCCCTGCTGTCCGGCTGTGGCTACAACGCCATCCAGCAGAAGGATGAAGCGGTCAAGGCCAGCTGGTCGGAGGTCATCAACCAGTACAAGCGCCGCGCCGACCTGGTGCCCAACCTGGTGCAGACCGTGAAGGGCTTCGCCAGCCAGGAAGAGCGCGTGCTGACCGAAGTCACCAACGCCCGTTCGCGCGTCGGCCAGATCAACGTCAACGCCGATGACGAGGCTTCGCTCAAGCAGTTCCAGCAGGCCCAGGGCGAACTCGGCAGCGCGCTGTCGCGGCTGCTGGTGGTCTCCGAGAACTACCCGCAGCTGAAGTCGGACCAGAATTTCCGCGACCTTCAGGCCCAGCTGGAAGGCACCGAGAACCGGGTCACCGTCGCCCGTGGCCGTTACATCCAGCAGGTGCAGGACTACAACACCTACATCCGCTCGTTCCCGCAGGTGATCACCGCCAAGATCTTCGGCTACAAGACCAAGCCGAACTTCACCGTGGACAACGAAGCGCAGATCTCCAACGCGCCGGCGGTCGATTTCGGCAACGCGCCGCCGCAGCAGCCGGCACCGCAGCCGGGCAATTGACCCATGCGCCTGGCCACCGTGCTGCTGGCCCTGCTGCTGTGGCTGCCGCTGGCGTCGCACGCCCAGCAGCTGGCGCCGATTCCGGCGCTGGATTCGCCGGTGGTCGATACCACCGGCACGCTGGACGCCGCGCAGAAGCAGGCGCTGGTACAGCAGGCGCTGGAGCTCCAGCAGCGCAAGGGCAGCCAGCTGCAGGTGCTGGTGATACCCACGACGCAACCGGAAGACATCGCGCAGTACACCACGCGCGTTTTCGACCAATGGCAGATCGGCCGCAAGGGTGTGGATGACGGCGTGCTGCTGGTGGTGGCCAAGGAGGACCGGCGCGTGCGCATTGAACCGGGTTACGGCCTGGAGGGAGCGATTCCCGATGCCATCGCCAACCGGGTCATCCAGGAGTACCTGGTGCCGCGCTTCCGCAGCGGCGACTACGCCGGCGGCATCACCGATGCCACGGCCGTACTGGTGAAGATCGTCGATGGTGAAGCACTGCCTGCGCCGGTCAGCGGCCAGCGTGGCCGCGAGCCCGAGGGTGGCGGCGATACCTGGTTCCTGGCGCTGTTCATCGGCGTGTTCGCTGGCAGCATCCTGCGCGGCGTGTTCTCGCGCGTGCCGCGACCGCTGCGTGGCCTGCTCGGCGGTGCCGGTGCAGCGGTGGCGGCGTTCCTGTTCACCTCAACCCTGCTGGCCAGTGGCCTGGCGGGCGTCGTGGGCCTGATCGTGGCCATGCTCTCCGGTCACCCCGGCCGCTTTGCCGGTGGCGGCGGCTGGGGCGGTGGCAGCTGGGGCGGCGGAGGCGGCTTCGGTGGCGGTGGTGGATTCGGCGGCGGCGGTTGGGGCGGTGGTGGTGGGCGCTCCGGCGGTGGCGGTGCTTCGGGGGGCTGGTGATGATCCAACGACTGTGTCGTCATGTGTTTTCGCCGTCGGTACGGCGCGCGTTCCCGCCGGCCACGCTGCAGGCGATCACCGAGGCCATCGCGGCCGGTGAGCAGCGCCACGGCGGGCAGGTGATGTTCGCGGTGGAAGCGGACCTGCCGCTGGCCGCGCTGTGGCACAAGGTCGCCCCGCGCCAGGCGGCCGAACACGCCTTCGCGCGCCTGCGCACCTGGGATACCACCCACAACAACGGCGTGCTGATCTACCTGCTGCTGGCCGACCACGCCATCGAGATCGTCGCTGACCGGGGCCTGCACGGCCGGGTCAGCCCGGCGCAGTGGCAGCGGGTCTGCACCCATCTGCGCGAGGGCCTGCGCGGGTCCAACCCGGTGGAAGCGCTGCAGGATGCGATCGACGAGGTCTCCAGCCTGGTGGAAGGGCACTTTCCGGCCTCGACGCGGTCGAACGATGACGCGTTGCCGAACTCGCCCCAGCTCCTTGGTTGAGCCGGGGCGGCACTGGCCCGAGAATAGGCGTTCAACCGCAAGGCACCTTCCATGATCTATTTCCACGACATCGACCCCATCGCCCTCTCGCTGGGGCCGATCAAGGTGCATTGGTACGGCATCATGTACCTGCTGGGCTTCACCGCCGCCTGGCTGTTGGGCCGCAAGCGCATCGCCGCCGGGCGCCTGCCGGGCGTCGATGCCAACGGCTTCTCCGACCTGCTGTTCTACGCCATGCTCGGCGTGGTGCTGGGCGGGCGCATCGGCTACATGCTGTTCTACGCGCTGGGCGATTTCCTGCACAACCCGCTGCTGCTGTTCAAGGTGTGGGATGGCGGCATGAGTTTCCACGGTGGCCTGCTGGGCGTGCTGGGCGCCTGCTGGTGGTGGTCGCGCAAGCACGCGCTGCACTTCTTCGACACCATGGATTTCATGGCGCCGCTGGTGCCGCTGGGCCTGGGCTTTGGCCGCATCGGCAACTTCATCGGTGCCGAGCTGTGGGGCAAGTACACCGACGGTACGTGGGGCGTGGTGTTCCCGTCCGGCCTGCCGGCGCCGCTGAACCAGCTGGACCACGCGACCCTGCAGGCGCAGTTCGCCACCGGTGCGCTGAACCAGTTCGCGCGCCATCCGTCGCAGCTGTATGAAGCCTTCCTGGAAGGCCTGGTGATGTTCGTGGTGCTGTGGGCCGTATCGGCCAAGCCGCGCCACCGTTACCTGGTTGGCGGCCTGTTCGCGCTGATGTACGGCCTGTTCCGCTTCGCGGTGGAGTTCGTGCGCATGCCCGACAACGGCGTCTACGTGGCCTTCGACTGGCTGACCCGTGGCCAGATCCTGAGCCTGCCGCTGATCGCTTTCGGCCTGGTGCTGCTGGCGATGTCGCGCCGCGCGCCGGTGCTGCAGCCGCAGCTGCCGGTGGCTGCCGAGGGCAAGGCATGAAGGCCTACCTGGACCTGCTCTCGCACGTGCTCGAACACGGCGCGGAGAAGAGCGACCGCACCGGCACCGGCACCCGCAGCGTGTTCGGCTGGCAGATGCGCTTCAACCTGGCCGACGGCTTCCCGCTGGTCACCACCAAGAAGCTGCACCTGCGCTCGATCATCCACGAGCTGCTGTGGTTCCTGAAGGGCGACACCAACATCGGCTACCTGAAGGACAACCAGGTACGCATCTGGGACGAGTGGGCCGACGCCAACGGCGACCTCGGCCCGGTGTACGGCAAGCAGTGGCGCAGCTGGGCCACCGCCGATGGCCGCGAGATCGACCAGATGCAGTGGCTGGTGGACGAGATCAAGCGCAACCCCGATTCGCGGCGGCTGGTGGTCAGCGCCTGGAACGTGGGCGAGCTTTCGCAGATGGCGTTGATGCCGTGCCACAACCTGTTCCAGTTCTACGTGGTGGACGGCAAGCTCAGCTGCCAGCTGTACCAGCGCAGCGGCGACATCTTCCTCGGCGTGCCGTTCAACATTGCCAGCTACGCGCTGCTGACCCACATGGTGGCGCAGGCCACTGGCCTGGGCGTGGGCGATTTCGTGCATACGCTGGGCGACGCGCACCTGTATTCGAACCACTTCCAGCAGGCCCGCGAGCAACTGTCGCGCGAACCGCGCGCGCTGCCGAAGTTGTGGTTGAACCCGGAGGTGACCGACCTGTTCGGCTTCCAGTTCGACGATATCCGCATCGATGGTTATGACCCGCATCCGGCCATCAAGGCGCCGGTGGCGGTGTGAGTGCGATGAAGCTCTCGATGATCGTGGCGCTGGACCGCAACCGGGGCATCGGCCAGGGCAACGCCATGCCCTGGCACCTGCCGGACGACTTCAAGCACTTCAAGGCGCTCACCCTGGGCAAGCCGATCCTGATGGGGCGCAAGACCGCCGAGTCGATCGGCCGCGTGCTGCCGGGGCGGACCAACCTGGTGCTGACCCGCAGCGGCCAGGTGCCGTTCGCGGGCATGCGCGCGGTGGCGTCGCTGGACGAAGCCAAGGCGATTGCCGAAGGCGAGGGGGCCAGCGAGCTGTGCATCATCGGCGGTGGCGAGATCTTCCGTCAGCTGCTCGACCAGGCCAGTGACCTGTACCTGACCTGGGTGGATGCCGAAGTCCCTGCCGACACCCACTTCCCCGAGGTGGATGCCGCGGTGTGGCAGGAAGTGAGCAGCGAGCCGCACCCGGCCGATGAGCGCCACGCGTATGCGTTCCGCTTCGTGCATTACATGCGTCGCTGAGGGCGGAAGTGCCGACGGGAATACCGACGGGAATGCCGACGGGAATGCCGACGGGAATGCCGACGGGAATGCCGACGGGAATGCCGACGGGAATGCCGACGGGAATGCCGACGGGAATACCGACGGAAACACCGACGGGGTAGAGTCGACTGTTAGTCGACTGCTCTTGGCGCTCCCCCTGAACCCCTCGCACTGCGCGCGATAGTCGACTAACAGTCGACTCTACCGGGGCGAGCACTGCGGCATCCGGTAGCGCGCGATAGTCGACTGACAGTCGACTCTACCGGGGCGGCCACTACGGCATCCGGTAATGCCCGATGATGGTGTGCTGGAACAGCAGGTTCTCTTCGCGCGTGCCGCGCGCGATGTTGTGCAGTACCAGCGGCGTGCCATTGGCCAGCCGCCGGTCGG
Source organism: Stenotrophomonas sp. YJH_SMC_8 (assembly GCF_059371315.1). Classification (NCBI taxonomy): domain Bacteria; kingdom Pseudomonadati; phylum Pseudomonadota; class Gammaproteobacteria; order Lysobacterales; family Lysobacteraceae; genus Stenotrophomonas; species Stenotrophomonas sp. YJH_SMC_8. The sequence continues at coordinate 411,986 of NZ_JCAFUL010000001.1, forward strand.
ATACGATGCCCACATGCAGCAGGCCGTTGCCGTTGAGCTTCCAGGCGACGATGTCGCCGGCCGCGTAGTCCGCGGCGGCGGCGGTGATCGGCTGCTGCCAGCCCTGCCGCTCGAACCAGCGCATCAGGTTCGGCACGCGGCGATGATCGATGTTGCGGTCCGGCCGTGACAGTCCCCATATCGCCGGGTACGCGCTGAAGTTGCCGCGCATGTCCTCATGCACGCGTGTCTGCAGGTCCAGCCCCTGGCTGCGCAGGGCACGCACCACCACGTCGGTGCAGACGCCGCGATCCAGCGGGACGTCCCCGCCGGGGTACGACAGGACCTGATAGGCCGGGTCGTAGCGGGTGGTGACGCCGATCTGCGCGCGTGCGGCGGCCACCAGTGGCGGCGAAGGCGCCTGCGGTCGCGATGGCGTGTGGTCGGCGTTTCCGCCGCCGGTGGGGGCCGGGGCCGAAGTGGGCTGGCAGCCGCTGGCCAGGGCCAGCGTCAGCAGCACCATCCATGGTGCCCAGCCGCGCCGCGTCATGCCGGCGGCGGAGGACTGTTGTTGCCGGGGCCCGCAGAGCCACCACCACCACCACGGCGCCGACGACGGCGCGGGCCGCGGTTGCCCGGGGTGGCGGCCGAAGCGTTGCCGCCGCCCTGTTCCTTGCCCTGCGCCGATGCAGCCGGGCGCTCGTGCGCCGGTCGCGCTGGGGGACGGGCGTTGGGCACCGGTGCCGGTACATCGCGGCCCGGCACCTGTACAACGCGCAGTTCATCGGTATCGAGCTGGATCGCCGTAAGCTTGCCGCCCCACACCGCGCCGGTGTCGATGGCGTGCACGCCCTGGGTGATGGTCAGGCCCAGCGCCGACCAGTGGCCGCACACGACCTTGAGGTCGCGCTCAACCCGGCCCGGCACTTCGAACCACGGGTACAGCCCCTGTTCCTGCGTGCCCGGTGTGCCCTTGTCCTCGATGCCGATGCGCCCACGCGGGGTGCAGTAGCGCATGCGGGTGAGCACGTTGATGATCGCGCGTGAACGGTCGTAGCCGGACAGGTTCGGTGCCCAGCTCGGCTTGTCGCCGTACATGTTGCGGAACAACTTGCGGTAGCCGGCGCCGTGCAGCTGTGCCTCGACTTCGGCGGCATGCTTCTCGGCCATCTGCGTGGTCCACTTCGGCGCCAGGCCGGCGTGCACCATCATCCAGCCCAGCTCGCGGTCCACGTGCACCAGCTTCTGCAGGCGCAGCCAGTCCAGCAGTTCGTCGCGGTCCTCGGCCTGCACGATGCGCAGCAGGTCCGGGTTGACCTTGCGCTGTTCCTCTTCGGTGCGTGCACCGACGGCAAGCAGCGAAAGGTCGTGGTTGCCCAGCACCACCACGCTGTGTTCGCGCAGCGAATGGACCAGCCGCAGTGTTTCCAGGGACTGGCCACCGCGGTTGACCAGGTCGCCGCAGAACCACAGGGTGTCCTGCGCCGGATCGAAGCGGATCTTCTCCAGCAGCCGCTGGGTGACGTCATAGCAGCCCTGCAGGTCGCCGATCGCCCACACACTCATCGTTCGGCCTCCGTGTCAGTGCAGGGTACGCGGGATGGCCAGCACGAAAGGTGCGACCGGCGCGGCAAATTCGGTGCCGTCGTCGGCGACCATGTCGTAGTGGCCCTGCATGGTCCCGTGATCGGTCCCCAGCATGACACCGGACGTGTAATGGAAGTCTTCACCGGGACGCAGGCGCGGCTGCTCGCCGATCACCCCGTCGCCATCGACATGCTCGACACGGCCGTTGGCATCGGTGATGCGCCAGTGGCGTGCGACCAGGCGCGCGGCAACACGCCCCTGGTTGTGGATGCGGATCGTGTAGGCGAACGCATAGCGCCCGTCTTCCGGCGCGGATTGATCGTCGAGGAAGCGCGGTGCGACTTCGACGGAGATGGCATAAACGTCAGCGTCTTCCATACCGGCAGTGTAATCAGGAGGCATTGGCCAAGGCGATGAATTCGGCCACGTCCAGCTGCTCGGCACGGGCATCGGGACGCACGCCGGCGGCAACGAACTGCTCGGCGGACACCACGTTGTTCAGGGCGTTGCGCAGGGTCTTGCGGCGCTGGCCGAAGGCGGCCTTGACCACGTCGGCGAAGCGCTTGTGATCGAGGATGTTGATCGTTCCCGGGTCGCGCGGCACCAGCCGCACCACGGCCGAATCGACCTTCGGCGGCGGCCGGAACGCGCCCGGCGGCACCACGAACAGCGAGGTCACCTGGCAGTACGCCTGCAGCATCACGCTGAGCCGGCCGTACACCTTGCTGCCGGGGCCGGCGGCCATGCGGTCGACCACTTCCTTCTGCAGCATGAAATGCATGTCGCGGATCACCGCGGCATGTTCCAGTGCATGGAACAGGATCGGCGAGGAGATGTTGTAGGGCAGGTTGCCGACCAGGCGGATCGGCTGGCCGGCGGCCAGCTCGGTGAAGTCCACGCGCAGCACGTCGCGGTGGACGATGGTCAGCTCGCCCAGCGGTTCGGCGGCGGCGGTCAGCGGCGCGATCAGGTCGCGGTCGAACTCGATCACCGTCAGCTTCGGATGCACGCGCAGCAGCGGCAGCGTAATCGCGCCCTGGCCGGGACCGATCTCGACCAGGCGGTCACCGTCTTTCGGGTTGACCGCCATCACAATCTTGTCGATGTAGTGGCGGTCGGCCAGGAAATGCTGGCCAAGCTGCTTCTTGGCCGGGGCGGTGAACACCGGGCCGGAGGGGGAATGCGGGGAATTCATGCGCTCAGTGTACGTTGCCGCGCAAGCTGCGCACACAACGTCGTTGCCGCCTGCATGCTGGAAGGATCGGCGATGCCGCGGCCGGCCAGATCCAGCGCGGTGCCATGGTCCACTGCTACGCGTGGGTAGGGCAGGCCCAGGGTCAGGTTCACCGCCTGCTCGAAGCCCGAGTACTTCAGCACCGGCAGGCCCTGGTCGTGGTACATCGCCAGCACACTGTCGAAGCCGGCCAGCTTGGCCGGCAGGAACGCGGTATCGGCCGGCAGCGGCCCGATCAGGTCCATGCCCTCTGCGCGCAGGCGCTGCATCAGCGGAATGATCAGGTCCAGCTCTTCGCGGCCCAGGTGGCCGTCTTCGCCGGCGTGGGGGTTCAGGCCGAGCACGGCGATGCGGGGGGCAGGCAGGCCGAATTCGCGCCGAAGTGCGGCATGCAGGGTGCGCAGGGTGTGTTCCAGGCTGGGCGCGGTGATCGCGTCGGCCACCTCGCGCAACGGCAGGTGAGTGGTGGCCAGGGCCACGCGCACGATGGGGTTGGCCAGCATCATCACCACCTTCACGCCGGCCTGGTCGGCCAGCAGTTCGGTGGTGCCGCTGTAGGCGATGCCGCCCTCGTTGATGACCGCCTTGTGTACCGGGCCGGTCACCAGGCCGTGCAGTTCGCCGGACAGGCAGGCCTGGCCAGCGCCAAGCAGGGCGCCGATGACCGCGCCGGCATTGGCCGGATCGGCCTGGCCGAAGTGGCTCGGGGCGGCATTGGCCACCACGCGCAGGCGCAGGTCGCCGGGGACGCATGCTTCAGCATCCTCGGGCAGCAGTTGCAGCGGCAGGTTCAGCGCGGCCGCAGCCGCGCGCAGGGTGTCCGGGTCGGCGAAGGCCAGCAGCCGGCAATCTTCACGCGGCTGCTGGACAAGGCGGACGCACAGCTCCGGGCCGATCCCGGCGGGCTCGCCCGGTACCAGAGCGAGCTCGGGGCGCATCGGTCAGGACTGCGGCGGCGTGGCGGTGTTTTCCGCGCGGTCACCGCTGCGGAAGCTGACGTAGGCTTCGCCACGCAGTTCCTGCAGGAAGCGGTTGTACTCGTCTTCCAGCTTGCGGCGGCCAATGGTCTCGCGGACCTGGGCACGCTGGTTGTCGTTGGTCACGTCGGTCTGGCGAGTGGCCACGCGCTGCAGGATGTGCCAACCGGCATCGGTGCGGAACGGCTGGCTGACGCCGCCGTCCTGGATTCCGGCCACCTGCTGGCCAAAGGCCGGACCGAACGCATCGGCCGGGAACCAGCCCAGATCGCCGCCCTGGCCCTTGCTGTTGTTGTCCTCGGAGGACTCCTTGGCCACGGTCTCGAAGTCCGCGCCGCCAGCGATGCGGGCACGCAGGGTATCGATCTTGGCTTTGGCGGCCGCGTCGGTCTGGTGGTCGTCCACGCGCACCAGGATGTGGCGGCCGTGGTACTCGGTGACGGTGCTGGCGCCGGCAGTGGCACTGGCATCACGCACTTCCACCAGCTTCAGCAGCTGGAAGCCGCTGGGGCCGCGGATCGGGCCGACCACTTCGCCAGGCTTCATCTTTTCCATCATCTGCGCGAACGCCTGCGGGATTTCATCCAGGCTGCGCCAGCCCAGGTCGCCGCCTTCCAGCGCGTTGGGGCTGTCCGAATAGCGCACGGCCGCTGCGTTGAAGTCCAGCTCGCCCTTGTCCAGCAGGGCCTTCACGCCATCGGCCTTCTTCTGGCCGGTGGCGATCTGGTCGGCGTTGGCGCCGTCCGGCAGGGCGATCAGGATGTGCGCCAGGTGGTACTGGTTGCCCACCGTGGCCTGCTGCTTCAGCGCGGCGTCGACTTCACCCTCGCTGACGCTGATGCGGCTCTGCGCGAAGCTCTGGCGCAGGCGCTGCACGGTGATTTCATCACGCACCGAGGCGCGGAAATCGTTGAAGTCGATGCCGTCATGGGCCAGGCGCTGGCGCAGGGCGTCCAGGTTCGAGCCATTCTGCTGGGCGATGGAATTCATCGCCTGGTTCAGCTCCTGGTCGCTGACACGGATGCCGCTGCCCTGGGCGCGGGCCACCTGCAGCTTGACCAGCACCAGGCGCTCGAGCACCTGGCGGCTGAGCACGTCTTCCGGCGGCAGCTGGTTTTCCCGGCCGGCGTACTGTGCCTTGATGTTGGCGATCGCACGCTGCAGTTCACTCTGCAGGATGACGTCCTCATCGACGACGGCGGCGATGCGGTCGAGCGGCTGCGCCTCCTGGGCAAGCACCTGCAGGGGGGCGGACACGCTGGACACCGCCAGCAGCGAGGCGAGTAGAACGGGGAAGCGCTTGGTCATGGGATCAGATTCGGATCGTAGTCATCGCGGGTCGCCCCGGTGTTGGTGGGCGGCACGAGATAGAGGTCGTCGCGGTTGTAGCCGAGGATAGCACGGCGCAGCGTGCGGTCCGTGTCCTGGCCGATGGAGCTCAGGCCCTTCAGGACGAACTCCACCTGGATGGCGTTGTTCATCTCGCCTTCGCGATTGCGGACATAGCGGCGACCGACCACACGCACGGCCAGGCAGCAGCTGTCCCACTGGACACCGCCGATGATTTCCAGCGGCTCCTTGTCCTGCAGCGAGTAGTAATAGCGGCCCACCAGGCTCCATCGCGCATTCAGCGGGTACAGGAACGACAGGTCGGCCTGCTCCAGCAGGGTGCGGTCATGCTTGTTGGCACCGGGCAGGGCACCGGCATTGATGCGGTAGCGGTAGCTCAGGTTGACCACGCCGTCGTTGGGCATCAGGTAGCGGGCACGGACGCTGGCCAGATCCTCGCGCTTGTACTTCGGGTCCCACTGGTAGGTGGCGCCCAGGGTCCAGCGGTCGTTGATCATGTAGTTGCCGTCGGCGATCCAGGCCGACTTGCCCTTTTCCACCGGCTCACCGCCGGGGGTGACGGTCACCCGCGACTCATCGAAGTACTGGATCTGGCCGATGGAGGCCGAGAAGCGCTCCTTGCCGGTGGTCTGGTCGATGAAGCGGGTGCTCAGCGCCAGGGTCAGCTGGTTGGCATCGTTCTGGCGGTCGGCGCCGGTATAGCGCGAATCGCGGAACAGCTGGCCCCAGCTGAAGGTGAAGTCACGCGTATCGAAGATCGGCAGCTCGTCCTGGTTGCGGTACGGCGTGCGCAGGTAGAACAGCCGCGGCTCCAGGGTCTGCAGGAACGACTTGCCGCCGATGCGGGTCTCGCGGTCGAAGAACAGGCCGGCGTCGATGCTGCCGATCGGCAGGCTGCGGCTGGGCGAGGTATTGCCGCGCAGCTGCTCGGGCGTGGCCGTGGCCGGATCGATGCCCTGCGAGCGCAGGATCTGGGCCTGGATGCCTCTCACACCATCCACCAGGCCGCGATCAAGCTGGTAGGCGGTGTAGCGGTAGGCCAGGGTCGGGGTCACATACCAGGCTGCGCCGCTGATCGGGAACGACACATACGGCTTCACGTCCAGTCGCGAACCACCGCTGACACCGACGCCGTCGGTCCACTGCTCCCCATTGCGGGTGTACTGCAGATCCTTGCCGGTGCCGACGGCGTTCTTGAAGTTGATGTCGTCGTGGGTGAAGCGCACCGCTTCGGCGTAGATGCCGGTTTCCAGCCATGAACGGACCGGCTTGTCCCAGTTGAAGTACAGGCGCGGCTGGCGGTTGTAGGGCAGGGCGCGCTCGTCGAGGGTGTAGTCGGTCAGCTGCCAGCGGTCGGCCATGATGCCGGCCGTCCAGTTCGTGCCGGTGCCATACAGGCCCACCGTGCTCTGCAGGTTGGAGGCGGTCACCCCCACCAGGCGGTTGGCGAAATCCTCGACATAGCGCTCGTCGCTGACCCAGGCCAGGTTCGCGCGGGCCTGCCAGTGGCTGTCCACGTTGTGGTAGCCGGTGAACATCACCCGGCCGCGGTCACGGTCACGCAGGCGGTCGTTGGGCATGAACGAGGTCAGCACCTCGCCGCGGCCGCCGTTGTAGAGGTAGCGGAACTCGTTGTCGAGCAGCAGGCCGCGCCGGCTCATGTAGCGCGGGGTCAGCGTGTCGTCGTAGTTCGGGGCCAGGTTGAAGTAGATCGGCTGGGCGTAGTCGAAGCCGTTGCGCCCGGACATGCCCAGCTGCGGGAACAGCAGGCCGGTCTTGCGGCGGTCATCGATCGGGAACTTGAAGTACGGCGCCCACAGCACCGGCACCTTGCCGATGCGCAGCACGGCGTTGCGCGCGGTGCCGAAGCCTTCGTCGTTGTCCACTTCGATCTGCGGCGCCGACAGCTTCCACACCGGCTGCGAGGGGTCGCAGGTGGTGTAGGTGGAGCGGTGCATCTGGCCGACCGCGCCCTGCAGGTCGACCGATTCGGCATCGCCGTTGCCCCGGCGCGACACCAGCTGGTACTTGATGTCGGAGATCTTGTGGGTGTCGCTTTCCTGGTTGCCTTCGGCACGCTTGGCGACCATACGGATCGACCCGTCCTGGTAGCGGACATTGCCGTCGGCGATGTAGTTGCCGGTCTCGGTGTCGAAGCTGAGCTTGTCGGTACCGACGAACTGGTCACCCCGGCGCAGCGCCACGTTGCCCTCGTACTGCGGCACGGTGGTGGTGCCAAGCAGCTGGTCACCCTCGATGTCGGTCGGCTGCTGCTCGCGCGCGGCGGCGGCGCTGGCCTTGTCCTGGCCGGGGACCGGGGTCGGGGCGTCGGTGAACGCGGGGATGACGTCGGTGGCCGGGCACAGGCCCCAGTTGAGCGGCTTTTCATCGGCCATCACCGGCAGGCTGATGGCGATGCTCAGAGGCAGGGGAAGCAGGCGGAGGGCTCGGCGCACGCGGTTCGGATTCGGGCGAAAACGGACGGTAGCTTGCCCCATCCCTTGCATAGGGGCAATGAAGGGCGCAGGAGATTGCCGGTTCGGGTTCATCCGGCAGCGTTGCCACCAGCCGCTGAGATCAGGGCCTGGACATGGGCCACACTGCACTCGGCCAGTGCCTGCAGGTCATAGCCGCCCTCCAGCATCGAGACCACCCGGCCGGCCCCGTGGCGGCGTGCCAGCGCGTGCAGTTCACCGGTGATCCAGGCGAAATCCTCGGTCTCCAGCATCAGGTCGGCCTGCGGGTCGCGCAGGTGGGCGTCGAAGCCGGCCGAGATCAGCAACAGCTGCGGGCGGAAGTCGTCGATGGCCGGCAGCATCTCGTCGGCCCATACGTTGCGGAAGCGGAAGCCCCCGCTGCCGGGGGGCAGCAGGATGTTCATCAGGTTGCCTGCGCCGCGGTCACGGCGCAGGCCGGAATTGGGGAACAGCCCGGCCTGGTGCGTGCTGTAGTACGAGACCCGGGCATCGTGCTGGAAGATATCCTGGGTGCCGTTGCCGTGGTGCACGTCGAAATCGACCACCGCGATCCGCTCCAGGCCATGACGGTCGCGGGCATAGGCGGCGGCGATGGCGATGTTGTTGAGAAGGCAGAAGCCCATCGCCGTGCTGCTGGTGGCGTGGTGGCCGGGCGGACGCACCGCGCAGAAGGCCAGCGGGTCGTCGCCCAGCATCACCGCATCGACTGCGGCCACGCCCGCACCGGCGGCGTGCACGGCAGCGCTGGCCGAGCCGGGTGAGGTCCAGGTGTCCATGTCCAGCTGGCGCAGCGGCACGGTCTGCGGCTGCAGCACGAAGTCCAGCAGGGCGCTGTCGTGGACCCGGGTCAGCTCACCGAACTTGGCCGGCGGCGCCTCGCGCCATTCGAGCTGGCCTGGGAAGGCCGCATGCAGCGCATCGAGTACGTGCTGCAGGCGTTGCGGGCACTCCGGGTGGCCGGGGCCGGGATCGTGCAGCATGCAGGACGGATGGGTGTAGACCAGCATCGTGCCGACTCAGCGCTGGCGCTGCTGCGGTTGCCACAGCGCCTCGCCCTGGCCGTCGGCACGGGCCAGCACCCGGGCCAGCACGAACAGCAGGTCCGACAGCCGGTTGAGGTACTGCAGCGCCTCGCTGCGCACGGCTTCGTGGCGGGCCAGGGTGACCGTCTCGCGCTCGGCGCGGCGGACAATGGTGCGCGCCAGATGGCAGCGCGCAGCCGCCTCGCCCCCGGCCGGCAGGATGAACTCCTTCAGCATCGGCAGGCCGGCGTTGTAGTGGTCCAGCTGCTGCTCCAGTGCCGAGACATCGGCGGCGTGGATCGCGGCGTGGCCGGGGATGCACAGCTCGGCACCCAGATCGAACAGCTGGTGCTGCAGGTGCACGACCAGTGCGCGCACGTCCTCCGGCAACGGTGCCGCCAGCAGCAGGCCGAGCGCGGCGTTGGCTTCGTCGACGGTGCCGTAGGACGCCACCCGGGCGTCATCCTTGGCGACGCGCTGGCCGTCACCGAGGCCGGTACTGCCGTCGTCGCCGGTGCGGGTGTAGATGCGCGAGAGGCGATGACCCATGGCGTGGCTCAGTGCCGGATGTCGCGGCGGGCCTGCTGGAGCTTCAGCACCTGCTCCACGGCCAGCTGCAGCGCGGCGGCCAGCGCCACGTAGATGGCGGTGGTGCGGAGGTAGGGGCCGAACCACTGCGCGTAGTTCTGCGCCCAGCCGGCCAGGGTCGGCTCGGCCACGTTGCGGCTGCTCCAGTAGAAACCGCCCTGCGCCAGCAGGTGGCAGACCGCCACCGAGGCCACCAGCAGCAGCGCGCCCTTGGCCAGCACCGGCCAGCGCGCGGTCTGGTAGTTGCGGCCCAGCAGCATGCCGCCGGCCCACAGCGAGAAATACGCCGGCAGCAGCAGCCAGTAGCCCGGCGACACGCAGTAGTGCTGCCAGAAGTCCAGGCCGCTGCTGCGGATCACGATCCAGTCGACCAGCACCGCGAACACCATCAGCAGCGGGAACGCCCAGCGCGTCCAGCGCGCCAGGTAGAAGCCGCCGATGAAGAACACCGCCCACGAGGCATCGGGGATCGCCGCGAAGTGGTTGACCCGGGTCGCTGCCAGCACCAGAACGAGCACGGACAGGACGAAGGCGCGGTTGGCAGTGTCGGACATGGTGGCGGGCCCGGAGCGGATTCAGGTTTCATTCTAGCCCGCCGCGCGGGTTGGCGCAGGACCGGCCGTTCGGCGTACAGACGGGGCGAGCGCGTATCATGAACGCATGAGTGAACGACATGACGTGCTGATTGTCGGCGGTGGCCTGGTCGGCGCCAGCCTGGCCATTGCCCTGGACCGCCTCGGCCGCGACGTGGGCCTGCTCGAGGCCAGCCCGGCCGGCGAGCTGCCGGCGGTGTTCGACCAGCGCAACCTCAGTTTCGCCGCAGCCACCGTCAACGCGCTGACCGCGCTGGGGGTTATGCAGAAACTGGCGATGGCGCCGGGTCCCATCCGGCGCATCCATGTCAGCCGCGCCGGCGATTTCGGCCGTGTGCAGCTTGAAGCGGCCGATTACGACCGGCCGTGGTTCGGCCAGGTGGTGGTCGCCCGCGACTTCGGCCAGGCGCTGGAAGCGCGCCTGCAGGAGCTGCCACGGCTGCACCGTTACCGGCCGATGCGGTTCCTGGGCCTGGGTGAAGTGGTCGACGGCTACCGCCAGGTGCGGGTGGCCGACGAGGCCGGCGAGCGCGTGCTGCTGGCACGGCTGGTGGTGGGTGCCGATGGCACGACCAGTGGCGTGCGTGGTGCACTGGGCATCGAGGTCGACCGCCATGATTTCCAGCAGACCCTGTTCGTGGCCCGCGTGCGCAGCCAGCGCGCGCCGGACGGCACGGCCTGGGAGCGCTTCACCGATACCGGACCGACCGCGCTGCTGCCGCGGGGTGACCGCCACTTCGGCACCGTGCATGGCGTGGCACGCGACCAGGCCGATGCCGTGATGGCGCTGGACGACGCGGCCTGGCTGCACCGCCTGCAGGACGCGATCGGCTGGCGTGCCGGCCGTCTGCTCGAATCCGGCCCACGCAGTGCTTATCCGCTCATCCAGGTGCTGTCGCGCGCGCTGGCCGGTGAACGCACGGTGCTGCTCGGCAATGCCGCGCAGACCATCCACCCGCTGGGTGCACAGGGCTTCAACCTGGGCCTGCGCGATGCGCTGACCCTGGCCGAGCTGCTGGAAGATTCCTTCGATGATGCCGGCAGCGATGCGCTGTTGCAGGCCTATGTCGCGCGCCGTGAGGAGGACCGCCGGCAGACCGTGGCGTTCTCCGGAGGCTTGGCGCGACTGACCAGCAACCCGGCACCGCTGATGCGGCCGCTGCGTAGCCTCGGCCTGGTGGCCGCACAACGTGCTTCGGTACAGTCGATGCTGGTCGGTGGCGCGATGGGCTTCCGTGGCGAAGTGCCGCGGTTGTGCCGCGGAGAAGCCGCATGAGCCGCCGCGCCCGACTGGATGTGGCCATCGTCGGCGGTGGCGTGGTCGGTGCCGCGTGCGCGCTGGCGCTGGCCGACGCCGGGCTGTCGGTCGCGCTGGTGGAGGGCCGCGAACCGGCGCCGTGGCAGGCTGCGCAGCCGGACCTGCGGGTATTCGCCTTTGCCGCCGACAACGTGCAGCTGTTGAACCGCCTGGGCGTGTGGCCGGCGATCGCGCAGGCCCGCGCCTGGCCTTACCGGCGCATGCAGGTGTGGGACGCGGCCGGTGGCGAGGATCTGCTGTTCGACGCCGATCGCTTCGGTCGTCGTGAGCTGGGCTACATCGTCGAGAACGGATTGCTGCAGGACCGCCTGTGGGCGGCGCTGCCCGCGGCGGGCGTGCAGCTGCATTGCCCGGCACGGGTGGAAGCGCTGGAGCAGGACGAGGACGGCGTGCGCCTGCGCCTGGACGACGGTCGTCGCCTCGAAGCGTCGTTGGCGGTGGCCGCCGACGGTGCCGAATCGACCCTGCGCCAGCTGGCCGGGATCGAGGTTGAAAAGCATGACTACCACCAGCGTGGCGTGGTGGCCTATGTCGACAGTGAACTGCCGAACCAGGCCACGGCCTGGCAGCGCTTCCTGCCGACCGGGCCGTTGGCGTTGCTGCCGGTGGCCGAGCGCCGCAGCTCGATCGTCTGGACCCTGCCGCAGGACGAGGCTGCGCGCGTGCTGGCGCTGGACGAGGATGCGTTCAACCGGGAATTGACCCGCGCCTTCGCTGCGCGGCTGGGCGAACTGCGCCTGGCCTCGCCGCGCGCGGCGTTCCCGTTGCGCCGCCAGCTGGCCCGCCACTACGTAGCCGGCCGTGTGCTGGCATTGGGAGATGCAGCGCATGTGGTGCACCCGCTGGCCGGGCAGGGCGTGAACCTGGGCCTGCGCGATGTGGCCGCTCTGCAGCAGTGGCTGGCGCCGTCGGCAGAACGCCGCGGCCAGCCGCGCCTGTCGCCGCAGCGCCTGCAGCGCTGGGCGCGCGAACGCCGCAGCGACAACCACATCGCCGCCTACAGCTTCGACGCGATCAACCGCCTGTTCTCCAACGACGAAATGCACCTGACCCTGGCCCGTGGCCGCGCGCTGGGCTGCGTGGGCAAATGGCCACCGCTGGTGCAGGCGTTCTGGAAACGCGCCGCGGGCGTATAGCCGGAACGCAACCCGCACGACGCTGCGGGCATCGCTGGCGTGTTACCAACCACGGGACGCCGCTTTTGTAGGTGCCAACCAAGGTTGGCACCTACCGAAAGCGGGCTCTGGATTGGTTCAGTAGATCCACGCCATGCGTGGATGAACCTCGCCGCGGTGAATCAATCAACCAGCCAACCGGCCAGGTCGGCACGGTCCAGCTTGCCGCGGTGCCTGCGGTCCAGCGAATTGAACTCATCGGCCAGCGCCGGATTCGCCTGTGCTTCCTCGCGGCTGATGAAACCATCGCCGTTCACATCCAGCGCAGCGAAGTGGATGCGGTACTGGCCTACCACGCTGCTGGGCTCCAGCGAACGCACCGTCACCTGTGCCTCGCCGGCCGGCTGTGCAATCTCCACGCTGCCGCTGACCCGGCCCGCATCCAGCGGCTGTTGGCGGATCGCGCCGCCGGTGGGGCCCAGCGGCTGGCTCTGCGCCGGGGTATGCGGCAGTTGCTGGGCCATGGTCGGCGCGGCAGCCAGCAAGGTGGTCAGCAGGGTGAGCGAGTGGTAGCGCATGGTTCCCTTCCTCGGTAGCGCCGGGCCATGCCCGGCGGGCGCGGTGGCCTCAGCGTAGCGGCGAGGCCAGTACCGTGATCTCCTCACGGTCGTGGTACAGCTGCTTGGCGCGTACCACCAGCGGCTTGCCGGCCTGGTCCTGGAACAGGTCCAGGCACAGCCGGGTCTCGTCCCAGCGCTTCTTCATCGGCAGCTTCAGGTTGAAGATCGCGTGCCGGCACCAGCCTTCGCGGAACCAGGTGGCCATGCGCTCGGCCACGCGGCGCGGCTGCTCGACCATGTCGCAGACCATCCAGTCCAGCGGTTGCTCGGGATGCCAGTGGAAACCATCGGCGCGCAGGTGCTCGACCAGTCCGGTGTCCAGCACGTGCTGGCGCAGCGGGCCGTTGTCGATGCTCAGCACGTGCATGTGCTGGCGGGTCAGCACCCAGGTCCAGCCGCCGGGGGCGGCGCCAAGGTCGGCCGCACGCATGCCGGGCCTGGCCAGCGTCTCGCGTTCTTCCGGCGTCAGCAGGGTCAGCAGTGCTTCGTCCAGCTTCAGCGCCGAACGCGAGGGCGCTTCGGGCAGCAGCTTCAGGCGCGGAATGCCCAAGGCCCACGGCGCGCTGTCGGCCGGGTCGGCCACGCAGACGAAGGCGTGGGTGCCGTCGACGAACACCACGTGCAGGCGCGGCAGGCGATTGTTCGGCTTGTCGGTCAGCTTGCCGGCCTTGCGCAGCGCCGGGCGCAGCGCGTTGCCGAAGGCGCGGGCCAGGCCGGACAGCGGCTTGCCGGCGTCCGAGTCCGGGTGTTCCACCCACAGGTCACCGAAGCGCGGCGCATCGGCCAGCACCTCCAGCATCGGGGTGATGCGGTCGGCCGGGTCCAGCTGCGGCAGCTCGGCCAGTACCAGCAGCTTCTGCCGCGCGAAGATCAGCTCGCGCCAGCGCAGGCGGGGCGCCAGCGCGGCGGCTTCGTCGCACATGAACAGCACGTAGCCATCATTGCGTTGGGTGCGCGCGTAGCCGGCGAAACCGGCTTCGCCGGCGCGGAACTGCAGTTCGCCGGCCAGCTCGGGCTCGAAGCCCTGCCGGCACAGGCACAGCAGGCCGATGCCGGCCTCAGTAACGGGCGCCATCGCTTTCCCCATAGGCGCGCAGCACGCTGCGTGCGGCGTCGCGGTTCAGGCCCTGCACCACTTCGATGCCGCGCTTGTTGAGTTCGCCCACCCAGTCGGCCGGCAGCGGGCCTTCGTCGAACGGGGTCAGTTCCTCGACGTCGGCCGAGTTGGCGCCGATCAGCAGGCGGTCGATGCCGGCCCACACGGTGGCGCCGTAGCACTGGCAGCACGGCTGCGAGCTGGTGGCCAGGGTGACCGGCGACAGCACCGCGTTCAGGCGCGGGGTCTGCAGGCGCTGCTGGGCCAGCATGTAGGCCATGTTCTCGGCGTGTGCCAGCGAGGTCGCGTGCGGCATCACCCGGTTCACGCCGGCGGCGATGACCTTGTCATCCGGGCCGAACACCACGGCACCGAACGGGCCGCCACTGGCGTGCTCGACGTTCAGCCGCGACAGCTCGATCGCCAGCGCGACCTTGGCCTCATCGCCCGGATATCGACGATCCAGGTCGATCTGGTCGTGGATCCAGGCGGGAAGGGTCAGGTGGACTTGCGCGTACAGCATCGCGGGGGTGCCTCGTGTGGGATGGGAAAAAGTGCGGTTGCTTGGGAAACCGGCGCGCAGTGTAGCTGCCCCGGCCTGTATCAGGTGTGGGCGCGGGTCAGCCCGGCGAGCCGGTGCGGATCACCACGTACTGCTTGCGGAACTCCAACCCCGCCTGCGGCCAACTGGCGGCATACGCGCGCAGCAATGGCAGGGCAGGGGCGAAGTCGTGGCCATTGACCCGGCAATCGGCCTCGCACAGGCCATCGGCATCGCGCGAGGCGAACAGGCGGATGGCCAGGAACTGACGTGCCTTCAGCAGGTCGTCGAAGGCCTCCATGCTGCGGGTGAAAAGGCAGCAGGGGCAGGAGCCATGATCGTCCTCGCTGCAGGTGGAGGCATCCACTTCCTGTGCACGGTAGTGCGCCAACGGCCCCAGCACCACGGTGCGCTCGTGTTCCTCGCCGTCGTCGCCGGTCGGGTAGGTCAGGCCCATCATCGGCAGGCCCTGTGCGTCGTCGGCGCCCACTGCAGTCTGCAGCGTTGCCAGGTCCACCCGCACCCAGGTCTGGAAGCCGGACTGCAGCGAGGCCCGTTCGTCGGCACCGTTGGCGTGCTGGTACTCGAACAGGCCATCAGCGAACAGGATGGGGTGCTGTGCCTCGATGACCGTGGACGTCTGCCAGCCGCCGTTGTCGCGTGCGTGCGCGGCCATTGCGTGAGGGGTCAGGCGCAGCCCGCTGTCCAGCAGCAGTGCGCCGCCGTCGACGCGGCTGGTGATGCCGGCGTCCTGCAGGACCTGCTGCAGCAGCGGGAGGAGCGCGGTGGAGGTGGTGGTCATGTCAGGCCTGTGGATGGATCGGGTGGGACATCCAGGCTGGGCCGGGTGTCAATGGTCGAGTGCGTCGCGCTCGGCACGATAGCGCTGCGCGTCGGACTGCTGCTGCGGATCGTTGCCATGATCACGCAGCCAGGTGTCCAGCTCGCGGCGATAGTCCGCACGGAAGTCGGCATTGCCC
The DNA here is from genome assembly GCF_059371315.1 of Stenotrophomonas sp. YJH_SMC_8. NCBI lineage: Bacteria > Pseudomonadati > Pseudomonadota > Gammaproteobacteria > Lysobacterales > Lysobacteraceae > Stenotrophomonas > Stenotrophomonas sp. YJH_SMC_8. The sequence continues at coordinate 427,463 of NZ_JCAFUL010000001.1, forward strand.
GGGCTGAAATGCAGCTTGCGTGCCGCCACCTCCACGCGCTCGCGTGCGCTGACACGGGCCTGCGCGATGCCGTGCGGCGATTCATTGGTGAGGATGACGAAGTTGCGCGGGAAGCCCGGGGTGTACTTCACCACGAACGGCTGGTCCCGCGCCGGAATGCGGATCGTGTTCTCCAGCGGCCACAGCGAGGCGGTGTTGGTGTGGAACACCACTTCCACGTCGCGGCCCTCGGCGGTGCGCAACACCGCTTCGTAACGCCAGATGTACTGTTCGTTGAGTGTGGAATTGGTTTCCTCGGCCTTGACGATCACCGCTTCACCACGCTCGCCCACCGCATTGAGGAAGGTGGCGTTGAGGAAGCTGCCGAGGAAGATGTTGAGCATCGCCAGCGGGAACACCACGATGGCGTAGACCGGTGAACGTCGCCACCACGAGACCAGCCCGGCCAGCACCATCGCTGCAAAGAACGTCAGCAGCGGATGCTGCGAGATGAACCAGAGCAGGGCGGACAGGGCGGTGATCATCGTCGGGGGCGCGCGGGCGCCGTGTTGGCGCCCGCGCAGGTCCTCAGGCCGACCAGGTGTCGCGCAGGGTCACGCTGCGGTTGAACACCGGCTTGGCCTCGGTGTGGTCGCGGCGGTCGGCAACGAAGTAGCCGGTACGTTCGAACTGGAACGACTGCTCCGGCGCGGCGCTCGCCGCGGCCGGCTCGACATAGCCGGTGACGGTGCGGCGCGATTCCGGGTTGAGGTAATCGCGGTAGGTCTTGCCTTCCGATTCGTCGTCCGGGTTCGGCACCGAGAACAGGCGGTCGTACAGGCGGATCTCGGCCGGCACGCCGTGCACGGCGCTGACCCAATGGATGGTGCCCTTGACCTTGCGGTTGGCGCCTTCCATGCCCGGACGCGATTCCGGATCCAGCCAGCCGCGCAGCTCGGTGATGGTGCCGTCGGCATCCTTGATCACTTCGTCGCAGCGGATGATGCCGGCGCCGCGCAGGCGCACTTCGCCGCCCGGGACCAGGCGCTTCCAGCCCTTCGGCGGCACTTCGGCGAAGTCCTCGCGGTCGATCCACACCTCGCGCGCGAACGGCACTTCGCGGGTACCGAAGCTCTCGTCCTTCGGGTGGTTGCTGAAGGTCAGCTGCTCTTCGTGGCCTTCCGGCAGGTTGGTCAGCACCAGCTTGACCGGATCGACCACCGCCATGCGGCGCGGTGCGGCGCTATCCAGGTCTTCGCGCAGCGCGCCTTCCAGCACGCTGAAATCGATCAGCGAATTCTGCTTGCTGATGCCCACGCGCTCGGCGAACAGGCGCATCGCGGCCGGGGTGTAGCCACGGCGGCGCAGGCCCTGCAGGGTCGGCATGCGCGGGTCTTCCCAGCCGTCCACCAGCTGTTCGGTGACCAGCGCCATCAGCTTGCGCTTGCTCATCACCGTGTAGTTGATGTTCAGGCGGGAGAACTCGATCTGGCGCGGCTTGGCTGCTTCGCGCGGCAGGCCGGCATCGACCAGCGGCTGGGTCAGCGCATCGTCATGGGCGAAATCGACGTTGTCCACGCACCAGTCGTACAGCGGGCGGTGGTCTTCGAATTCCAGCGTGCACAGCGAGTGGGTGATGCCCTCGATCGAATCACCCAGGGCGTGGGCGAAGTCGTACATCGGGTAGATCGGCCACGCGTTGCCGGTGTTCTGGTGCTCGACGTGCTTGATGCGGTACAGCGCCGGATCGCGCAGGTTGATGTTGCCGCTGGCCATGTCGATCTTGGCGCGCAGGGTGCGCGCGCCATCCGGGAATTCACCGGCGCGCATGCGGCGGAACAGGTCGAGGTTTTCCTCGACGCTGCGGTCGCGCCACGGCGACGGACGGCCCGGTTCGGTCAGGGTGCCGCGGTAGGCGCGCACTTCCTCGGCCGACAGGTCGCAGACATAGGCCTTGCCCTGTTCGATCAGCTTCTCGGCGGCCAGGTAATAGGTCTGGAAGTAGTCCGAGGCGTGGCGCAGCTCGTTCCATTCGAAGCCCAGCCAGCGCACGTCGTCCTGGATCGCGGCCACGTATTCCGGGTCTTCCTTGGCCGGGTTGGTGTCGTCGAAACGCAGGTTGCAGACGCCGCTGAACTCACCGGCGATGCCGAAGTTCAGGCAGATCGACTTGGCATGGCCGATGTGCAGGTAGCCGTTCGGCTCGGGCGGGAAGCGGGTCTTGATCGCCTGGTGCTTTCCGCTGGCCAGGTCCTCGCGCACGATCTGGCGGATGAAATCGCGCTTCTCGTGGCTGTCGGCGGGGGTCTCGGGGCTGGCGGGGGTGTGCTCGGACATGAGTCTGGGGCGAAAAAGGGCAGAAAGACCAACAGTCTAGCGCGTACCGGGCAGGGCTGCCCGGTCCGGGTCGGTAGCGCCGGGCCGCATCCGGCGAGCGCGGCGGCAACCCGCCGGGCATGGCCCGGCGCTGCCGGGACGGGGCGGGCGTATGCTGGACCCCTGTCCCACGGAGCCGCCGCATGCACATTGTGTACAAGGCCGACAACCTGTTCGACGCCCACCTGGTCAAGCACGCGCTGGAAGATGCCGGCATCCCGGCCTTCGTGTTCGGCGAGTCGCTGCTGGGCGGCATGGGCGAGCTGCCGCTGTTTGGCGTGCTGCGGGTCGGCATCCCGGATGCGGCACGCCCGCAGGCCGAGGACATCGTCGCCGCGCTGGACTTGGGCCAAGCCCCGTCCGACCCCATTTCAGATGCCGACGACATTGCCGGCCTGCCGGCGTAGGAGCGCATCATGTTGGGAATTGGCCAGGGCATCCTCGGCATCGGGGCCTTCAAGCAGCGTTTGCCGCGCGCGGAAGAGGCGCTGCCGGGACGCGAGCAGCCGTTGCCGCTGCACAGCAACCAGCACTTCGTGAACAGCCATCCGCTGAAGGACCGCTTCGCCGGCCTGCAGCAGATCCGTTTCGCGCTGGGCTGCTTCTGGGGCGCCGAGCGCAAGTTCTGGACCGAGCCGGGCGTGTACAGCACCTCGGTCGGCTATGCCGGCGGCATCACCCCGAACCCGACCTATGAAGAGGTCTGCTCGGGCCTGACCGGCCACACCGAAGTGGTGCAGGTGGTGTTCGATCCGGCGGTGGTGAGCCTGGAGCGGCTGCTGCAGCTGTTCTGGGAGAGCCATGATCCGACCCAGGGCATGCGCCAGGGCAACGACACCGGCACCCAGTACCGCTCGGCGATCCACGCCACCGACGAGGCGCAGTACGCGGCAGCGCTGGCCAGCCGCGAGGCCTACCAGGCGCAGCTGGACGCCGCCGGTTACGGCCCGATCACCACCGAGATCGTGTATCCGGCGCCTGAGTATTACTACGCCGAGGATTACCACCAGCAGTACCTGGCGAAGAACCCGAACGGCTACTGCGGCATCGGCGGCACCGGCGTGAGCTGCCCGATCGGGCTGGATGTGGAGGCGCCGCGCTGACGCGCGGAGGTCCGCCTGCGGCGGGCAACATCAACATCAACATCCAAAGCGGCTCTGGGTTGCTGATGGTTTGGCGGGACGGGGGCGGCTGGCAGGACACGCCGTAAACCCCGCTCCGCGGTCCGGCCCAGCCGCTGGCGGCTGGGCGTTCGGGCGCTTGCGAAGCAGTGCTTCGCAAGCAAAGCGCCCTCACCCCTGGGGGCTCGATGGCGCCATCCATGGCGCCAACGGTCCTGCCAGCCGCCCCCGTCCCACCTTCGACAGTTTCCCGGTGACGGTGGGAAACTGCATTGGGTTACTGACGAACTGATGGAAAAGAAAAAGGACGCGGCTTTCGCCGCGTCCTTTTTCTTTGGTCCTGCTGTGCCCTTGTAGAGCCGAGCCATGCTCGGCTGCGAGCAAGCGAAGCGTGCGACCCGCTGTTGCTCTTCTTTCTTTCTTCCGTGGCGGGCGGCCACAGGAAACTGTCGAAGGCAGGGTGGGTAGGCTGTGCAGGGGCGTGAGCCGCATGGATGCGGCGACCGAGCTTACATGGACGTACTTGCAGCGTCCCCTGCACGGCCTACCCACCCTGCCAAACGCATGACCCGCATTTCGCGACCCAGCCCCCCGCCACGAGGGGCTCAGCCGTTGGCCGGAATCACAGTTCCGAACGAATCCGCTCGCGCAGCGCCTGCAGATCCTTGGCAAACGCATCGATACCCGTCGCCAGCTTCTCGGTGGCCATCGGATCGGCGGCCAGGTCGGCGGCGAACGTCGCCGCGTCGATCGGGGGCACCGCCACGCCGTCGGCGGCACCGGCCACCAGCTTGCGCGGCAGCTCGCCGTGGTCGGCGTCCAGCTTCTCCAGCAGGTCCGGCGAAATCGTCAGGCGATCGCAACCGGCCAGCGCTTCAATCTGCGCGGTCGAACGGAACGAGGCGCCCATCACCACGGTCGGCGAACCGCGGCGCTTGAACTCGGCATACACGCCACGCACGAACTTCACGCCCGGGTCTTCGTCGATGGTGGCCGGGGTCTGGCCGTTGGCCACGTACCAATCGAGAATGCGGCCGACGAACGGCGAGATCAGGAACGCGCCGGCTTCGCTGCAGGCCAGCGCCTGGGTCGGGTTGAAGATCAGGGTCAGGTTGCAGTCGATGCCTTCGGCCTGCAGGATGCGCGCCGCCTCCACGCCTTCCCAGGTCGCGGCGATCTTGATCAGGATCTTCTCGCGCGGCACGCCGGCATCGGCGTACATCTGGATGAACTGGCGGGCCTTGGCCACGGTGGCGGCGGTGTCGTGGGCCTGGTCGGCATCCACTTCGGTGGACACGCGGCCCGGCACCAGCGTGCTCAGCAGCGCGCCGACGCCGATGGTCAGGCGGTCGGCCACGGCGTGCACCACGGCTTCGCGGTCGCCCGTCTGCTGCCGGCCCCAGGCCAGTTCGCGTTCGATCAGCTCTGCGTAGACCGGCAGGTCCAGCGCCTTCTTCACCAGGGTCGGGTTGGTGGTGCAGTCCACCGGCTGCAGGCGCTTGATGGCGTCGTAGTCACCGGTATCGGCAACGACCACGGACAGTTCGCGCAGCTGGGACAGTTTGGACGGGGTACTCATTACGGCTCCTGGTGCAGGGGGATCGAATCGCGCGCGGTGCGCAGCGGTAATCAGGGGCGGTCGTTGTGGACCGCGGTCACGCGCAGGCGCAGCTTGCGGCCGCCGGGCGCATTCCAGTCGATGCTCTGGCCGATGGCCAGGCCGAGCAGGGCACTGCCGACCGGGGCCAGCACGGAAACCTTGCCTTCGTCGACGTTGGCTTCGCGGGGGAAGACCAGGGTCAGGACGTGCTTCTCGCCCGACACTTCATCTTCGCACTCCACGCGCGAATGCATCATGACGATGCCTTCGGGAATCTGGTCCGGTGCCAGCACGGTGGCCCGGTTGAGCTCTTCAGCAAGCGCGAGCGCGGCAGGCGTCTGGCTCAGCGCAGGGGATTCGAGCATGGCGTCCAGGCGGTCCATGTCGAAGGTGGAAACGGTGATCGACGGCGGCAGGCCGCTGGCGGTGTTCATGGTGAAGCTCCTTGGTTGAAAGCCATGCAAAAGGCGGCACCTGCTGGCGCCGCCTGTCTGTATTGTGGGGACAAATGCGGCCGGAATCGACTCCTGCCGATTCCGGGCCGATGCTGCGGGGGATCAGCCGTTCAGCGCGGGGCCGGGCAGAGCGGCCGCTTCGTCGGCGGCATTCACCGCATCAAGGGTGAACAGCGCCTCCGGCAGGCGCTTGAACTGGTCGGCCAGCTCCATCAGGAAGTCGTTCATGGCCGAGCTGCGGCGCCAGATCATGGCGATGCGGCGGCTGGGACGGCCCTCGCCGGTGAAGTCGAGCAGGCGGATGTTGTTCGAGCGCGGCACCGGCGGCTGCACCGACAGGCTGGGCAGCAGGGTGATGCCGACGTCGGCGGCCACCATCTGCCGCAGCGTCTCCAGGCTGGTGGCGCGGAACTCGGACTTCTCGTTGGCGCCGAACAGGCGGCACACTTCCAGCGCCTGGTCGCGCAGGCAGTGACCGTCTTCCAGCAGCAGCAGCTTCTGCGTGGCCAGTTCCTGCACATCCAGGTGTTCGCGGCGAGCCAGCGGGTGGCGCCCGGACACGGCCAGCAGGAACGGTTCCTCGAACAGGAACTCGGCGTGCAGCTGGTCGTCGATCACCGGCAGTGCCAGCAGCGCGGCGTCCAGCTTGCCCTCGCGCAGCCGGTCCAGCAGCACGTCGCTCTTTTCCTCGACCAGCAGCAGTTCCAGCTCCGGGAAGCGCTCGCGGATGCGCGGGATCACATGCGGCAGCAGGTACGGGCCGAGGGTCGGGAAGATCCCCAGGCGCACCGTACCGGCTTCCGGGTCGCGGCTGCGTCGCGCCGCTTCCTTCAGTTGTTCCACTTCGGACACGATCACCCGCGCCCGTGCCGCCGCTTCCTGCCCGGCCGGGGTCAGCATCACCTTGCGCGGTGCGCGTTCCACCAGCGGCAGGCCCAGTTCTTCTTCCAGCTTGCGGATCTGCGTCGACAGCGTGGGCTGGCTGACGAAGCAGGAGGCAGCAGCCCGGCCGAAATGCTTGTGGTCGGCCAGGGCTACCAGGTACTTCAGATCACGTAGGTTCATCCTTACACCCCAGGGGTAACGGACCGGCTGACGGCGTGGTTACCCGACAGGCAGACAATGTTCCCGGTGATCTGGGAACGGTGGATCAGGCAGCTTCAGCAACGGCACCGCTGCTGTTGCTCACAGACGAGCGGATCAGGTGGTCGAACGCGCTCAGTGCGGCGGTCGAGCCGGCGCCCATGGCAATGATGATCTGCTTGTAGGGTACTGTCGTGCAATCGCCGGCGGCGAACACACCCGGCAGGTTGGTCTGGCCACGGTCGTCGATGACGATCTCGCCACGCGGCGACAGCGCCACGGTGTCCTTCAGCCATTCGGTGTTCGGCAGCAGGCCGATCTGCACGAAGATGCCCTCCAGCTCGACGCGGTGGGCGTCGCCGCCGACGCGGTCCTTGTAGACCAGGCCGGTAACGCGGCTGCCATCGCCCAGTACCTCGGTGGTCTGCGCGCTGGTCAGCACGGTGACATTGCCGAGGCTGCGCAGCTTCTTCTGCAGCACTTCATCGGCGCGCAGGCTGGAATCGAACTCCAGCAGGGTCACATGCGACACGATGCCGGCCAGGTCGATGGCCGCTTCCACGCCGGAGTTGCCGCCGCCGATCACCGCCACGCGCTTGCCCTTGAACAGCGGGCCGTCGCAGTGCGGGCAGTACGCCACGCCCTTGTTGCGGTACTGGTCCTCGCCCGGCACGTTCATCTGCCGCCAGCGCGCGCCGGTGGACAGGATCACCGAACGCGACTTCAGCACCGCGCCGTTCTCCAGCTGCACCTGCACCAGGCCGTCTTCGCCGGCCGGCACCAGCGCACTGGCGCGCTGCAGGTTCATGATGTCCACTTCGTACTCGCGCACGTGCTGTTCCAGCGCCGTGGCCAGCTTCGGGCCCTCGGTCTCCTTCACCGAGATGAAGTTCTCGATCGCCATGGTGTCCAGCACCTGGCCACCGAAACGCTCGGCGGCGATGCCGGTACGGATGCCCTTGCGTGCGGCGTAGATCGCCGCTGCAGCGCCGGCCGGGCCACCGCCCACCACCAGCACGTCGAAGGCGTCCTTGGCGGCGATCTTCTCGGCATCGCGCTTGCTGGCATTGGTGTCCAGCTTGGCCACGATCTGCTCGAGGGTCATGCGGCCCTGGTCGAACACTTCACCGTTGAGGTACACGGTCGGCACCGACATGATCTCGCGCTTCTCGACTTCGTCCTGGAACAGGGCACCGTCGATGGCCACGTGCTGGATGCGCGGGTTGAGTACCGCGGCCAGGTTCAGGGCCTGCACCACGTCCGGGCAGTTCTGGCAGGACAGCGAGAAATAGGTTTCAAACCTGTAGTCGCCTTCCAGGTTCTGCACCTGCTCGATCAGCTCGGCGGTGGCCTTGGACGGGTGGCCGCCCACCTGCAGCAGGGCCAGCACCAGCGAGGTGAACTCGTGGCCCATCGGCAGGCCGGCGAAGGTCAGGTGGATATCCTGGCCCGGCGTGCCCAGATCGAACGAGGGCACGCGGCCCTGACCATCGCGCAGCACCTGCAGCGAGATCTTGTCCGACAGGCTTTCCAGGGTCTGCAGCAGTTCCAGCATTTCCTGCGACTTGGCGCCGTCGTCGGCGTGCGCGGTGATCTGGATCGGGCGGGTCACGCGCTCCAGATAGGTCTTCAGCTGCGACTGCAGGTTGGCGTCCAACATCGGGTCATCTCCTGGCTTCAGGCAAACAGGGGGCGTGGCACCGCTGTAGAAGGTAGCGGACCAGCAGGGGGTAGGGGTGAACCCAAGACAGCGACCGTGGAAGGGGCTGGCTGGCCAAGGCTGGCGCGCGTTGGCTGTCTTGGGTTCACCCCCACGCCGGCGGGGGGACCGGCACGGGGATGAAGGGCGCGCCGTGGCGTGGGGCCACGGCAGGCCGGTACTGCCTTAGATCTTGCCGACCAGGTCCAGCGACGGGGTCAGGGTCTTCTCGCCTTCCTTCCACTTGGCCGGGCACACCTGGTTCGGGTTGGCGGCGGTGAACTGGGCAGCCTTCAGCTTGCGCAGGGTCTCGGCGACGTCACGGGCGATCTCGTTGGAGTGGATCTCCAGGGTCTTGATCACGCCTTCCGGGTTGATGATGAAGGTGCCGCGCAGGGCCAGGCCTTCTTCTTCAATGTGCACGCCGAAGGCGCGGGTCAGCTGGTGGGTCGGGTCGCCGACCAGCGGGAACTGGGCCTTGCCGACGGCCGGCGAGGTTTCGTGCCACACCTTGTGCGAGAAGTGGGTGTCGGTGGTGACGATGTAGACCTCGGCGCCAGCCTTCTTGAACTCGGCGTAATGGTCAGCCGCGTCTTCGATCTCGGTCGGGCAGTTGAAGGTGAAGGCGGCCGGCATGAAGATCAGGACGGACCACTGGCCCTTCAGGCTGTTGTCGGAAACCTTGATGAACTCGCCATTGTGGTAAGCGTTGGCTTCGAACGGCTGGATCTGGGTGTTGATGAGGGACATCATTTTTCCTCTGGTGAAGGGGAGTGGGTGAATCGACAGGAGCTAGGTTACCGACTCACTGGCGATAAGAACAATCCATTGATTGCATCTATTTGATAGATGGAGTCTATCAAAAGGTCGTGAGCAGGCACTGAACCTTGCCCCTCCCATCCTGCAACTGCCTGTGTGACAAGGAAAATCGTCCTGAACGCGTGAAGAGGGCTGATAGCCCCTCCTTATGCCCTCTGGCAGAACCTGAACGGATTCCAGCTTTTGTAGAGCCGAGCCCATGCTCGGCTGCGGATCTGTAGCAACTGTCTTGTCAGGCGGAGGCCATCTGGGCCTCCGCATCCCGTTTGCGGGCGTTGAGGATCACCAGCATTTTGCGCATCACCGCGACCAAAGCCACCTTGCCCGGTTTGCCCTGCCTGACGAGTGATTCAAA